>CAYTJL010000006.1:9571-42434 GCA_964437785.1 uncultured Polyangiaceae bacterium | reverse complement strand
CGATCACGCGGTCATCCGATCACGCGGTCGCGCGTCAGCCCATTTCCGACATCGAGGCTCCTGCCCCGAGCACACCGCCGGCGCCGCGCAATACCCATCTCCGCCAATCGAATCACCCCTCACGCCAAGGGGCGGTCAAGGTCCGAACGCGCCAATAGATTCACACTTTACGCCACCTGTTATTAGCGACAAAAACGCTTCAAAATAAGCCAAATATGGCGAACAAACCAAGTCGTACGAGTGCGCCCTGGACGTTCTCATTAAACCATCTCGACATGGCCAAAACATTCACCCAACAGAACATGTAATGACGACATAGGGCACCACCGAGACCGGGTTGACCGGTGCGGGAGGCTGCTTTACCTTGGTGGTTATCCACGAGGCGTCTCAACAACGTCGGAGGGCCTGTCGTCCCTCGTGTAACCGCCTCGTGGGATTCGGACGCTCGCAGAGGGCGCCGCGAGCGGCGCCGTCGTCCGTTTGAACAGGCCATCCGAGGAGGAGTCATGAACATGCCCACGAACATGGGGGCTTCGGACACCGTCGTGTCCCAATGGAGACCACAATCACCCTTCGCCGACAACTACGTCGAAGGCGAGGGGCCTCTCGCGGACCGCGCGATCTCCCCTTCTGCGACGTTCATCAACGAGAGTCCGTTCGTCAACGAGGTGGAGATGACGAGCGAGCTCAGCCCCGTTGATCCCGCCTCCGAGGTGGCAGCGGAGGTGCTCGGCGAGCTCCACGATCCCGAGCTCGACGAGGTGCTTTATGAGCTCGTCCACGAGGCGAGCGCGCTCAGCCGGGGTCAGCTCGCGGGCGAGCTCGGCGACAAGAGCGGACAAGAGGCGCGCGTGGAGAGGATGCTCGATGAGCACTTCGCTCCTCTCGCGAGGCAGACGGAGGAGATGCTCGAGCGCATGGCCGAGGCGCTCGCGCCGCTCGATCCGATGGCGATGAGCGAGCGGGAGCTCGATGAGGTCCTCGACCGCGTCGAGGTCCCCGGCCGCATGCCACCCACCTTCGAGCTCTTCGTCAAGAAGATGAAGAAGAAGGGTAAGAAGGCGGTCAAAGGCACCGTCAAGGCCGCCAAGAAGGGCCGCGCAAAGGCCGCTCCGGGCGGCATCCTGAAGAAGCTCGGCGCGCTCGTAAAGCCCCTCCTCAAGAAGGTGCTCACGATCGCGCTCGACAAGATCCCGCCCAAATACAAGCCCCTCGCGATCAAGCTCGCGGAGCGCATCGGCCTCCGCAAGCCCCCTGTCGCAAAGCCCCTTCCCCCGCCCCCCGCGGACGACTCCGCGTCTCCCGCGGACGCGCAAGACGCTTCGAGCGAGCCCGCCCAAGACGCTTCGAGCGAGCCCGCGCAAGACACGTCGAGCGCGGACGCGCCCGAGAGCGCCGCGCCTCCCGAGGACAGCGCCGACATCGGCCCTCTGACCGAGGACGCGGACGCGACCGAGAGCGCCGCGACGTCCGCCGCCGACACGGGCGTCACCGCCGCGCCGCCGGAGGAGAGCGCGGCGGACATCACACAAGCGCAGTCGGACATGGATGTTCAAATCGCCGAGCTCGTGCTCTCGGACAACGAAGAAGAGCAGGAGGCGACCGTCGCCCGAGCGGTGGTGAGGAGGCGCGCGCGGAGCCCCCTCTCGGAGATCGAGAGGGCGCGCGCGAGCTTCGTTCGCCGCGTCCGCGCGCTGCGACCGGGGGAGAGCCCGGCGCCCGCTGTCGAGGAGTTCATCCCCGCGATCCTCACCGCCGTGAGGCTCGGTATCAAGATCATCGGCCGCCCGCGCGTGGTGAAGTTCCTGGGTGGTTTGATCGGCAAGCTGATCCAGCCGCTCGCCGGCAAAGACCTCGCGCCGGGGCTCGGACAAGCCATCGCGGACATCGGCCTCAAAGCGCTCTTGCGCGCCGAGGTCACGTCCGAAGAGACGCGCGAGGCGGCGAGCCGCGCCATCGCGACCACGGTCGAAGACACGGTGAGGCGCGTCTCGGCCTTGCCCGAGCACGTCTTCGAGAACACGGCCCTCCTCGAGGCGCACGCCCTCGAGGCGTTCGAGACCGCCGCGGCGGCGAGCTTCCCGCCGGCGCTCGTCCGGCCCGATCTCCGCGAGGCGGCGGGGGTCAACGCGACGTGGGTCTCGCTGCCTTCGCGCGGGCGCGCGTATTACCGCAAGTTCAGCAAGGTGTTCGACGCCGACATCACCCCTCAAATGGCGGCGACGATCCGCACCTTCGGGGGCCAATCGCTCCTCGCCTTCCTCCGCGACCGACTCCGCATCTCGCCCGAGGGCGGCGTGCGCGCCAAGGTCCATCTCTATCAGCTCCTCCCCGGCGGCAGGCTCTGCCACATCGCCGAGCACGAGCAGGTCCGCGGCCTCGGCGACGGCAAGGCGTGGAGGCAGCTCCACCCGCTCTCGCCGCACGCCGCGACGGCGCTCCTCTCCCACCCTCGTTTGGGCACGCCGTTCGGCGCGGCGCCCGATCCGCTGAGGCCCGGTGTGGGGCAGAGGTTCTATTTCCTCGAGATCGATCGCGCGCCCGCCAAGCCCGTCGGCAAGGTGAGCTGCTTTGAGGTCACCGCGGATTTCCCGCGCGACGAGATCCGCGTCCACGCCTTCATCGGAGAGGCGGCGGCGCAGGAGATCGCCGCGACGCTCCGTAAAGGGGGCAGCGCGGGCGCCGCGATCCACAAGCTTCGGACCTTGTTCCGCGCGGAGATGGGCGTCCTCGCGCGCGAGGACAACGAGAGGCTCCTTCGCTTCGTGAAGGAGAAGGCGTCTCCGTCGAGCCCCGCGGACACGCTCGTCAAAACGGCGCTCCGCGCGACGCGGCGCATGCTCCGAAAGCAGCTCGGGATCAAGATCATCGATTGGTTCTGGGCGCGGCTCGGCGAGCTGCTCCAAAAGGAGAGCGCCCCGTTCATCGCCGCCGCCGACGCGCCGGAGGAGGGCGTCACCATCGTGGTGACGTTCCACAACCCACCTGCGCTCCAAGCGCTGCGCAAGGTGCTTCGAGGAGCCCAGCCCGGCGCGATCGCCGAGTGGCCGCCCAAGCACATCCCGAACGCCACCCTCCGCTTCGTCGCAGGGCACGCGAAATGAGCGCGAGCTCCAAAGCCGTGCGCCACCAGCTCGCGCGTCAAATCGCGCACTGGAGCACCGCTGTCTCCGAGCTCTCCGATCTGGACAGGCTCGCTCCGAGATCGGGTTGGCGATCGCTCGAGAAGTATTTGGGCGTCGCCATCGAGTCCGTGCTCCGAGAGACGGTGGACAGGCTGCGGAGGCAGACAGGCGCGCTCTCTGCGGGCCTCCGGGCGGCGGAGACGCTCTCGGAGCTCGAGCGGCTCCGGGCAGATCTCTTGACCTTCCGGCGGGCGTTCATGGCCGCCGAGGGCGTGCTCGACTTCTACGGAGATGCCGTGTCGACCCGAGGCAACGAGATCGTCGGAACGTACATGAGGGCGTGTGACCAGCTCGCCGTCACGAGCATGCGAGCGGTGCTCGCGCCGCTCGGAAAGAAGGTCCCGCCGGTGATCACGTACGTTGACAAGGGCCTCGGGGCATCCATCTTGAAGGCGGGTCTCCGCCTCTGGGACGGGCGCGCCGTGAGCCCGGTCGCGGCCATCAAGATCGTCCGCCACAACCTCACGAGGCCGACCGCGCTCATCCATGAGACAGGCCATCAGGTGGCGCACGAGATCGGGTGGAACGCGGAGCTCGCGTCGCTGCTCGACAAAGGGCTCCACAAGTATGGAGCGGACGTCGCGGGGCAGTGGGCGAGCTGGAGCTCGGAGATCGCGGCGGACGCCTTCGCCTTCGCGCACACCGGATATGCCGCGGTGGCGACGCTCCACGACGTGCTCGCGGGAGAGCCGGAGTGGGTCGTGCGCCACGTGCCCGGCGATCCTCACCCGGTGAGCTACCTCCGCGTGCTCTTGGGACACGCCATGTGCAAACGCTTCTTCGGCGAGGGTCCTTGGGACGATCTCGCCCGCGCGTGGGCCATGCAGAACCCCGTGAGCGACGCGGACGCCGAGACGGCGAGCCTCATCAAGAGGTCTCTGCCCGCGCTCGCCGAGGTGGTTCACCTCCTCTTCGACGCGAGGCTCAACGCGTTTGGCGGGCGGCCGCTCTCGGCCCTCGTCGATCCGAAGCGCGTGAGCCCGGCGGCGCTCAGCACCCTCGCGAGCGAGGCGGGCGGAGCGCTCTTCACCTCGGATCACTGGATCCGCAAAGAGCATCTCAGGTTGCTGGCGCTCACGGGCCTGCGCGTCGCCGAAGACCCGGCGACGAGCGAAGAGGTGTTGAAGCGTCAAGCGGCGTGGATGCGGCGCCTCGGTGAGCTCGTCGCGCTGACGTAGCGCGGCTGACGTCGAGGGTCTTTCAACATGGCAGTCGCCTGCGGGGCGGGCCGCGCGCCGCGGGGACGGGAACGTCTTTTCTCGAGTTTCATTCAAGCACAGGGAGATATCGATATGTTCATTCAATTGGGGAACGCGCTCGCCACGGCGGGCAAGAAGGCAGAGGACGTGTTCAGCCTCCACCCGCTCCAGATCATGGCTTACCTCGATGTCTTGTGGGAGGCGGGCCGGAACGCGTCGCCCGGGGTCGCTCCGCAACAGCCCAACGCGGGGCTCGGCGGCGCCGCCCAAGCGGGTACGGGCAGCATCCGCGACGATCTCCTCCGCGCGCTCCAAGGGTCTTACAAGGACTTCTCCGGCGGGCCCTCCTATGACCTCGGCGGCAGCCTCTTCGCGGACATCGTGACGCAACACCTCACCACCCTGCCGATCAAGCCCGAGATGGGGCGCTACTGGGATCATCTCATCTACGCTTATTGCATCGAGAACACGCGCGTCTACGAGATCTGCCAAAAGGTGCTCGTGGAGCTCATCCACGGCGAGCGCCTTGGCACGCTCTCGCCGCAGGGCCACCGCTGGGTCCGCTCCACGGAGGAGCTGTTCTTCCGCGACAGCGTGCCTTCGCTCATCGCGTCGCTCGTCAGCTCGATTCGACCGGACATCCGCGCGACGCGGCGCAACGCCTATTATCGCATGTTCGCCATGGATCTCAACCACGGCACCGAGGACAACCGCCCCTACTCGTACCACAAAGGGGATCTCTCCAATCAGGACTTCGTCGTCACGCTCGAGGCGCTCCTGCGCGAGATTTGGCGCGGCTACATCAACGCGTCCAACACCTCGGGCGCCAACACGACGGACAACGCGGTCATCGCCGAGCTGTGCCGCAAGCTCTATGACATGATGAGCGAGCGCCGCCGCAACGGCGCCTTGAGCCGCGAGGAGTTCGTGGCGGTCGCGGCGATGTCGTGGTTCCATCTCACGCTCAGCGCCAACACCCCTCTGCTCGTGGACCTCAAGGCGGACGCGAGCACGCCCGAGGAGCGCCTGCGTCGTTTGGGCGAGCGCGTCGGCGTCGGGTCGCACTCCCGATCGCGCGCGTTCTTCTCGCTCGCGGAGCCGCTCTCCAGGGTGCTCTCGCGCGTCGAGAAGGGCGAGTTCAACTCGCCGCTCGCGGTGGACATCCTGTATGACCCCACCAACGGTCTGAACATCACCGCCGACACGCTCAACATCATCCACCACTGGTCCACGGCGACGGGCCGTGACCTCAAGGCGACGCCGGTCGCGCCGCGGGCGCGCTGAGGGAGCAAAGCACCATGATCGGAGATGAAATGGAGCAAGGTCCCATGGACGGTGAGAGCCCGTTCGTCGCGGGGGCGTTCGAGGCCGAGGCGATCTCTTCGGAGGCCGAGGCCGAGGGCTACTCCCCTTATCCCGCTGGAGAGGCCATGGAGAGCGAGATGTCCCCCCCGGAGCGGTTTTACAGGGCGTTCATGGCCGCGTGGCAGGCCATGGGCGACAACGCAGCTCCGGGCAGCGCGCCTGTCGCGCCGAGCGCGCCTGTCGCGCCGAGCGTGCCTGTCGTGCCCATCATGCCTTCGCCCGGCTCGGCGCCTTCGGGGGGCTTGCCGGAGCTCGGCTCGCTCGCCGCGAAGTACGAGTCGCGCGAGAAGCCCGGCGTCGTGTCGACCGGCGTCGGCGATCCCGGCGGTGTCTCGTATGGTCTTTATCAAATGACCAGCAAATACAAAGGTGTCATCGGAGGCACCGTCAAGACCTTCGTCGAGCAGAGCCCTTATGCGGCGCTGTTCGCGGGCCACACGCCCGGCAGCCCGAGCTTCACGGCGGTTTGGAAGAGCATCGCCGAGCGCGATCCGGTCGGCTTCGGGAAGGCGCAATGGCGCTTCGCCAAGGCCATGTATTATGACGCGCTCGTCAAGCGGCTGCGCAAAGACAAGGGGTTTGACGCGGACCGCCGCTCGAACGCCCTGCAACAGGTCATCTGGGCGACGGCCGTCGGGCACGGCGTGGGCGGCGCCTCCAAGGTGATCTCGGCGGCGCTCGCAGGCCGCGATCCCAACGGCCTCGACGACGCGGCGATCATCTCCGCGATTTACGCCGAGCGCGGGAGGATGGGGAACAACGGCAAGCTGGCCTATTACCAGAGCGTCTCGGATCGCTGGACGGCCGGCCTCATCAAGAACATCCGCAAGCAAGGAGAGGACGCGCTCGAGATGCTGCGGCGCGAGCGCGGCGGAGAGCGCGAGCTCTATGAGGGTCCCTCGGCCTTCATCGCGGGTGAGCTCGGGCGCCCGCCCGGCCTCGCGATGGATGGAGAGATGGAGGAGGAGAGCCCGTTCCTCGCGAGCGAGGCATTCGAAGGGGTGATGGTCGGTGAGATGGAGGCCGAGCACAGCCGCGATTGCCGTTGTTGCTTCAAAGCCGCCGTCGAGAGAGAGGTCGAGGAGCGCCTCGCCGAGCAGTTCTCATGGCCTTCGTGGCCCTCGTCGTGGTCCTCGTTCTCGTGGCCTTGGTCGGCGCCTCAAGCGGCGCCGGCGCCGCAATCGCCCGATGTCGTCGCGCTCGAACGGGCGATCGCGTCCGGCGTCACGAGCCCTGTCCAGCTCACCGACGTGGTGTTTTATGCGCGCCACCCGGAGCGCGGCGGGCGCCCCATCGATCGATCCGAGACGGCGGCCATCGAGGAGTGGAAATCCATCCAACGAGATGTGGTGATGCCCCGCCTCGCGGGCGCGACCGCGCCCACCGCGCCGCCGGTCACCACCGCTCCTTCGACCGCGCCCTCCTACACGCCGCCCGCGTCGGGGGCCCGATACCCGCCGATGGTGGCCGATATCAAGATCGTGGTGCGCCACATTAGCCAAAAACCGCGGGAGTGCTACGCCACCAGCGTCGCCATGGCCAAGTCCATCGGCGTGCGCGGCGTCAAAGGGTATTCGCTCTCGAACGTCTATCAAATCGCGCTCGCCGAGGACACCCGCGGTCGCGTGACGAGATGGGATGATCGCCGCGGCGCCGAGGGCGTCGCGTACCTCGATCAACAGCTCTCGCGGAGGCGGCCCGTCGTCGTCGGGATCAGCTACGCTGACTACTCGTACAACGGTGACAAGATCACGGATCACTTCGTCCTCGTCACGAGCCGTTACACCGACGCGCAGGGCAGGCGCTATTACGGCTTCTACGATCCTGCGCTCGACGCGGCGACGGGCACCGACGACAACCCCGAGAACCGCTTCATCCTCGATCCGGTGACGAAGCGTCTCACGCGCCCGCAGAAGCCCGGGACGACGAGCACAAGGTTCAGCTCCACACATTGGGACGTGTCGATGATCCGCATCAACGAGGAGTGATCCTCGCTCATCGCCGGTCGGGCTTACACGCCCTCTTCGACCACACCTCACTCACCCGCTCGGCCGAGGGCTCATAACGAACCCTCGCGCCGCCCCGCGGGCCCGAGATCACGAGATCGATCTCCCTCCGATCACGTCGCCTCACCGAGATCACCAGCGCTCCGTCCCGGAGCCCCGCGCGCTCGGCCGCGGAGCCCGGGACGAGCCCTCGGATCGCGTTGGGGAGCGACGACAAGCTCCCTGAATCAAACCCCAGCTCGAACACCTTCTCGCGCCGCTCCGCGCGCGTAAAGCACGGTCCAAACGCGTCTTTGGGAGGTGGCTTTGGCACGTGTTGGTCAAAGACCTCTTCTTGGGCCTTGATCCTCTCCGCCTTGCCCATCACCCCGTCGACCCGATCGAAGAGCCTTTGAACGGGGAGCTTCACGGCGCCCGCGGCGCGCGCCTCGGCGATCATGTCGGCGACGATCCCTTGGATGGTCCGCGCGGAGCGGGGTTTGTCAGGGTGCTTGGCGAGCGCGGACTCGAGGTGCGCCGCGAAGATGGCGCCGCGGATGTACGCGTCGGCGCGCGCCGCGTCCGCGCCGAGCGACGCCGCGCTCGCGGGCGCGAGCGAGGACTCGAGATCGGCGAGGAAGCCCTCCTCGGTCAAGAGGCCCTCCTCGAACAGCACGGCGCGCGCGAGGTGAACGGTGAAGCCCTCCGAGAACCACACCGCGTCGCGCCCGTCGGCCTCGGCGAGCCTCACCATGCCGCCGATGTAGCGGTGGATCATCTCGTGCGCGACGACCACGCGGAGCGCGGGATCGAGGCCGCGATCGGCGTCCATCCACACCGCGATCGACGAGGTGAGCGCCGCGGCCTCGTGGCCGCCGCGGAGCCCGTGCTCGCTGATCAAGAAGTAGCCGTAGCGCGACGCGCGCCCGCCCGCCTCATCGTCGAACGCGCGCGCGGTCACCCCGTCGACGCGGCTCATCCACGCGAAGAGCGACGCGGGCTCCAGCGTCGATCGGCCCAAGATCGCGAGGCTCTTCGCGGGCACGGGCGCGCGCGCGCCGGCGTCGCCCTCGCTCGCGTCCGACGCGAGGACGAGCCGTCCCGCCGCGTAGACCGCGTGCGCG
The DNA here is from genome assembly GCA_964437785.1 of uncultured Polyangiaceae bacterium. GTDB lineage: Bacteria > Myxococcota_A > Polyangia > Polyangiales > Polyangiaceae > CAYTJL01. The sequence continues at coordinate 33,576 of CAYTJL010000006.1, read as the reverse complement.
ATCGCCTCATTCGAAGCGCGCGCGCGCACGTCGAGCCCGGCGCCGAACGAGCTCGCGGCGCTGCGATCGTGGACCTCGCGCCCGTGGAGCTTGTCGATGTGGAAGCGCACGCGGAGGTCGACCTCGCCTTCGAAGCGCGGGAGCGCGAGGAACGTGTGGCCCACGCCCGCGGCTTGATCGTCGCGCACGCGCAGGCCCATCACCGACGCTCCTTCGGACGCGCGCGCGCGGTAGCGCAGGTGGAGCGCGTCGCCTTGGGGCTTGCGCGCGAGCGTGATCACGCGATCGGGGCCCTTGTCCTCGGGCTCGCCGAGCGCGATCGCGCCGCGCTCGTCCCTGGCCTCGACGTCTCCGATCTGCGCGGACGCGCCGCCCCACGATCGCGCCCACGCGATCGATCGCGCGGCGGACGCTTGGGGCCCGACGAGGTGCACCTCGACCGCCATCTCCCGGCGCCCCGGATCCGGCGTGAGCTCGAGCGTGACGCCCTGATCGTACGCCGCGTCCGCCTGCGAGGGGCCGGCTCTCCGGCACGCGAGCCCGAGCGCGAGCGTCGCGATCGCGAGCGGCCTCATGATCAGGGCGGGGGCGCGGGGCAGCCGGCGGGCTCGGTGCCGGGGAACGGCGTCACCACGCACTCGTCGAACGACGAGGTGAGCGCTCCGCACGTGGTCTGCTCGGCGTAGTAATCGATGCAGCCTTGCACGCTGCCTTGGTCGTACTCCATGCACGCGGTGCCGAACACGGCGCGCAGCAAATCCGGGCACGGGCGCGAGGTGGCGACGCACCCGGCGTTGAGCGCGATCGACGACTGCGCGTCGGCGAGGGCTTGGCAGGCCGCGTCCTCGGTGATGTGCTCTCCGTTGCCCTCGGGGTGGTATTTGCCGTCTCCCGCGTCCCCGGGTGAGGTGGCCGAGGAGCTCTCTCCGCCGCACGCGGGCCAGATCGCGGCGAGCAGGGGGAGCATGGCGAGGGAGGCAATCGATCGCGCGTTCATCGGGAAAAATAGCCCATATCAGACCTTCCTCCGCCGGTCTACAGGACCAAGCGCGCGCGCGCGGCCCCTTGCGTTTGCGCGGCGCTCGGCGCAAAAGGGCCGCGTCAACCGCAAAGCGATCACCGCGAGGAGCATCCATGACGACGACGACGGACACCCCCCGCATCGAGCTCAACGGCCCTGCGCCCGACTTCGAGGCGAACACCACCCACGGCATCTTGCGCCTCTCCACGTGGGAGAAGGACAAGTGGGTGATCCTCTTCTCGCACCCCGCGGACTTCACGCCGGTGTGCACCACCGAGTTCATCGAGTTCGCGCGCCGTCACGACGAGCTGTCGTCGAAGAACGTCGCGGTCATCGGCAACTCGATCGACAGCATCTACAGCCACATCGCGTGGACGCGTAACATCGAGGACAAGTTCGGCGTCAAGATCACCTTCCCGGTCATCGCCGATCTCGATCAAAAGGTCGCGCGCCTCTACGGCATGGTCCACACGCCGAGCTCGGTGACGGCCGCGGTGCGCTGCGTGTACTTCATCGATCCGAAGCGCGTCATCCGCGCGATGATCTATTATCCGCTCAACGTCGGCCGTAACTTCGACGAGATCATGCGCGTCATCGACGCGCTCCAGACGGTCGACAAGAACGCGGTCGCCTGCCCGGCCAACTGGCGTCCGGGCGACGACGTCATCGTCCCCGCCCCGGTCACGGCCAAAGGCGCGGCCGATCGGGTGGCGAGCACCGACCTCAAGGTCACCGACTGGTACTTCTCGAAGAAGCCCCTCGCCTGATCCCTGTTGATCGCGGTTGCGATCCGGCCCCAACTCGACGAATGATCACCCCTCGATGCGGATCACCCTGCGCCGAGGAGCAACGCTCATCGCCGCTTTGGCCCTGACGGTCCCTGCCGTCACCGCGATCCGCTCTCCATCGTTCCGCGCCTCGTTTTCGGCTGCGCTCCGGGCCTTTCACGATCCCAGCCTGGTCGAGAGGCCCGCGCCCGCGCCCCCTCCCCCGCCCATCACGTGCGCTCGTTTCACCGAGGATCAGGGCCGTTCGCTCGACGACGCGATCGCGCGCGACTTCGACAGGCCCGCGGCGGGGGACTTCGACGACGACGGCACCGGCACGATGAAGAGCCTCGTGATGCCGGACCTCAAGGTGCCGGTGACGCGCAGGACCATGCGCTACGTGCGCTTCTTCGGCCGCAGCGAGGCGGGGCGAAGCGCGTTCTTGGAGCGGTATCGGCGGAGCGTGCGCTACCGCGAGATCATCGAGCATGCGCTGCGCGAGGCGGGGTTGCCCGAAGATTTGCAGTGGGTGCCCGCGGTCGAGAGCGGCTTTGATCCGCGCGCTGTCTCGCCCGCGGGTGCGGCGGGGCTCTGGCAGTTCATGCCCGAGACGGGGCAGCTCTACGGCCTCGCGCAGTCGCCGTGGGCCGATGAGCGGCGCCACATCCTGCGCTCGACCGAGGCCGCGTCGACGCACCTGCGCGACTTGTACGAGCGCCTCGGCCGTTGGGACCTCGCGCTCGCAGCGTACAACGCGGGTTACGATCGCATCGCGTCGGCGCTCGACAAGCTCGCGCGCGAGCGCGGTCCGGCGCGGCTCGACGATCGTCCGCTCGGCTTCTCGGACATCGCGGCGGCCAAGCTCATCCCCGAGGAGACGGCCAACTACGTGCCGCAGATCATGGCGTTCGCGATCATCGCGGCGAACCGTTCGCGCTTTGGTCTCGACGGGCCCGAGCTCGCGGGCGCGCCGCTCGACATCGGTGAGATCGCGGTGCCCGAGGGGACGCGGCTGCGCACCATCGCGCGCGCGGCGGGCGTGTCGATCGCGACCTTGCGCGACTACAACCCTCAGCTCTTGCGCGGCCGGATCCCTCCCACGGGCGGTGATTATCTGGTCGCGCTGCCCGCGTCGCGCGTGCAGCACGCGCTCGCGACGTTCCCTGTGTACTCCGAGCAGGAGGAGCTCGGTGCGGACGCGGACGACGCGGTCGCGGACGCGCAGGTCTCGCCTCTCGCCCAAGATGTGCAAGGTGTGGCGATGGAGGTGGGTCGCGATCCCGACGATCCGCTCCCGAGGCGCACCGGATCCCTCGGGAAAAATAGGCTCCCCGAGCTTATCTTGCCCGGCGAGCGGCGCGACCTCTCGCCCAAATTCGATACCGTCGGGCTGAGCGCGATGAAGCTCCCTGTCGCGCTGTCGAGCTTGGGTGTCGGTTGGCAGGCGCCGCGATCGTGGGTGGGGCTCGGGCAAGACGAGGATCCGTTCGCGATCGTGAGCGGGCGCGGCGGCGGCGCGAACGCCAAGTCCATCGATCCTGCGCTCGCGAAGCAGCTCGCGTTCTTGAGCGATCAAAAGCCTGTGGAGCCGCTGCGCGCGTTCGCGCTCACGAACGGCGTGATGGTGCGTGTGCGGCGCGACGCGGGCGCGAAGGGCACGGTGGTCACGGTGCGCATCGCGGCCGTCGAAGATCAGGACGACGCGCGTTCGGGCAATGGGAAGAAGATCGCGGCCGCGCTCGGCGCGACCGAGCTCGTGACCACGTTGCGCGTCGGCAAGAACGAGGGCGCGGCGGCGATCGAGCTCGCGGCGGCGCGGGTCAAGCTCGCGCTCGGTGGGATTCAAAAGGTCGAGCTCGCGGAGCTGCGGCACCGGGCGGGGCTCGCGCGGCGCAAATCGCTCGAAGCGACGCCTTATGGCCGCTCGTGGCTCGCGCTCGGAGATGCGTTGTTCCCGCCCGATCATCCCCTCTCCGGCACGGTGCTCGGCGCGCGCGAGGACGCGGGCGCGGCGGTTGATTTGCTCCTCGCCGATCGGCTCGAAGCCGAGCAGGCCAAGGCCAAAGCATCGATCACGGTGGTGGGCGACATCGACGAGCTGGAGACCAAGCGTTTGGCGGAGGCCTTTTTGGCCGGCGTCGATGGTGGTTTGATGGCGGTTGTCCCGCCTCATCCGCGGGGCGACAAGCTCACGGTCGACGAGGAGGCGCCTGCGCCGCGCGCGCTCGTCGGGTGGATTGGGCCGGGCGAGGGCGAGGTGGGCGACGCGTCGCTGCGTGTCGCGATTGAGATCCTTCAACACCCCAAGGTGGCGCGGCTCTCCGAGGTGCTCGGGTCGTCCGCGTCGTTTGCGCGGGCGCACATCGAGCCTGGGCCGCGGGCGAGCGTGGTGACGGTCGAGATGCAGCCCGCCGAGGGCGTTGATCCGAACGACTTGGTCCGTCGTTTGGACGCGGACTTGGAGCGGCTCGCGAACGACGGTCCGAGCGGCAACGAGGTCGCGGTGGCCAAGTTCCTCTTGCGCATCAAGATGCAAAAGGTGGTTGGTGAGGGGTCGAATCAAAAGCCGCTCTTGCCCAAAGGGGCCCGGTCGGCGACGGCGTTGGAGCTCAAACGGGCGCTGCGTCCCGGCGCGGACGAGCGGGTGCTCGCCGCGGTGGACGAGGTGACGGTGGCCTCGGTCAAGGCTGCGGTCAAACGCATCTTGGCCAAAGACAAGCGGGTGCTCGTGCTCTCCGTGCCCAAAGACGCGCGGCAGAAGCTCGCCTCCCCGTGAGGTGGTATGCGGATTCAAGAAGAGTCTCCGCTCCCGCGCGACCCGCTCGAAACGCTGGAGAGCGACTACGAGAAGGCCGAGGTGCACCTCGCGTGGGATCGCAAAAAGGGTGTTGATGGAGCGCCGGACGAGCGTACGCTGCTCTTTGCCTTTGTGGAGCTGATCCCGGCCGAGATCCCGCCGCCCTTCGACGACTACGATCCTCGTGATCCGAGGTTCTTCGAGCGGATTGGAGATCATCACACCCTTTATGTGCGCCACGCCGTCGTCGGCGCGAAGGAGGCGCTCTCGTGGTATCTCGAATGCCGGAGGGGTGTGGCTGTCCTCCCCGGCGATGACGATGGGCAGTTTCCGGCGCACGACGCTTCCGGCGCAAAGCACCTTCGCATCGGCGATTTGGGGGAGGAGCCTGCCTGGCCTATGTTGATGTGCGCGCCGGACGACGCCGACACCATCCCGTTTGCGCCCGAGTGGATGTCATGCCCCCGCGTCCATCATTTGGTCCCTTTGGCGAACTTCAACCTCGATGGCCTTTGGGAGAAGAAGCGAGAGCAGGAGCGAGCGATCGGTTGGCTCGAAGACCACTTGCACTTCAGCTTGGAGGAGTACCCGGAGTATTGGGGCTCGGTGCATCTCGTAGCGCCGAACCCTGTTTACAGGAAGCTCCACGCGGGCCGCCAGCGGGGTGCGCCTCCCGCTACGGCGGTGTCGCTCCGCTTTGAGCCTAGGGTTGGCAAGCGAGCGGAGGGGCTCCAGCTCGTGTACAAAGATGCGACGATGCTCGGAAAGCTGTCGGCGTTTTCTACGACGGTCCATAGCCGGCTCGTTCGAATGAGCTTTCCTCAAGGACATCATTCGTTTCAGACCGATGTGATCGATCCGGTTAGGGGGATGTTGGAGAACCAGAATTTAGTTCACGTCTTTATTGATGGTTTTAGATTCGATATTAACGTTAGCGGCGCGTTAAAAATTAAGGCCCCGTCACTTGGATCATCGTATGAAGTGAATCGCTTTTCACCCACCCGTGATGGCATGCCGATTGCGATTGGTGGAGCAGCGACGAAGGTTGCGTCAGCAGGATCTCGTTTGTCGGAAGGCAAGTCCCAAAGAAGTCGCCGCGTTGCCGCGGAGAAGAGCGGTCAGCGATGGTTTCGCGGCGAATTGGAAGAGGCTCGAAGTCATCTGCGCGGTTTGATCCATGGGGCCAAGCGAGATGTCTTGATCGTAGACCCCTATTTTGCACACGAAGAGCTGTGGATTTTTATGCTGGCGGTTGGTAACGAAGATGTGCCCATCAAACTCCTGAGCTCGGCGGAAGTGCTCAAGGAGCCTGCGCTTCACGCGCGAGAAAAAGGCGAGTTGTTGCTTGATCAAGTCCGCAGAGTAAGCGCCGCGCCCCGGATGAACCCTTTCGAGGTCAAGGTGATGATTGGTGGGCGTCCAGCAGTCCACGATCGTTTCCTGCTCGTAGACGATCGCATTTGGTTGCTTGGGTCCTCTCTGAACGAATTCGGCTCTCGTGGGACGATGATGGTCTCTTTGCCCGATCCGGCACCAGTGCGACAAGAACTCCAGAAGGTCTGGAGTGAGGCTATGTCGCTGGACAAATGGGTCGAAGAGCGTGAAAAAAACACGGATAAGTTGAGGGGAAAGTCATGATCGATCCGCGATCCGACGAGACCACCTCGGAGGTACATGAGCTTGAGGAGAAGCTTAGTGTGTGGGCAGCCAGCTTTCCTTCGGCAGAAGAAGAATCTTTGCGATCTTCGCTCCAAGCGAGCATGGATGAGTGGCACGAAGAGTTGGACCCTTTTTCAGTGTGGGGCCATCCTTCGGGTCGTCTTGAAGTTTACATGGGCCCCGATCGCGAACGAGCGCCCTCCCTCGTAACTCGCCTTCTCCAAATCTCCCCTGAGCATGGTTTGCGGGCGCTCGATGCGCTGCCGTTCCCCGGCCTGATGATGAACGCGATCTGGTTGGGTCCAAACTATGTTGAAGATCCAGAGAGGCTCGAACAGCTCTTGAACGCCGCGCCTATTGTATTCGACGAACGAGGCGTATGGAAGAACCACAGCGTCGCGGCGCTCTTGTTGACTGATCTCATCATCGATCACCCGAGGCGGCGTAACCCGCGACCCGAACAAGGGTTTGATGCTCTGCTCCGACGGCCCGATGGCAGAACAATCGCTCTCGGGTACCTCGCGTACCTGGTCGATCATACGATGGGCGACAATACTTATGCACAAGTGCCCTCTGCGCGCGAGGTCGGCCTTCAAGCACTTTGCAAGGTGCTTTTGGAGCAAGGCGTAACCGTAAGCGATGTTTATCGTGCTTGGCAAAACGCGGAGGCCACCGCCAAAGAAAAGGTGTCTCGCGGAGCCAAGATTCTTGTGATGTCGCCTGAACAGCGCAGGAAACAGGAGAGAGAGCGCCGGGGGGAAGGCGCCCGCACGCTGGAAGGGCGTGGCTTTTCCTATCTCTTGGGTGCGGCCCACCTGCTCGGCGAACAGCCTTGCTCACAAGAAGATAGCGCGACGCTCTGGTCTTGGTTTGGCGAGCTTTTGGAAGGGCGAGATCCGTCCGTTTCCCGACTCGATCCGCAAAAGAACGAGGCAAGTGTCAAACGGCTCGGTGAGCTCCTCTCCCAAGCCTCTCGACCGGGTGCGTGTTACCAGCGGCTTTACCGCAGATTGGAGCTCCAACGCAGGCGCTCCCAACACAGGCGGTTTTATCGCTATGCCTCCGACGACCGTGATTTCCAGAGTGTCTTTCTCCTTTACGTGGGTTTGTTCACAGCCGGTTATTGGTCGGACCGCGGTGCCAAAGAGGCGCCCCGGGCGCTCTTCTTCGAGATCTATGCGCAAGCGCGGCGTCTTTGGCTCACCGCCAAGCTCGATTTTGACGATTCCAGAAGCAGGATTGTCATTGCTTGCTTCGCTTTCCTCCCGGGGAACTTCGGTGAGGAGCTGCCCGCCGTGCTCCCCAAGGTGCTCGCACCCATCGCCAACAACCCAGAAATGATTGCAGATGCGGCTTGGCTGCTCCACAAAAATGGCATCGATCTCCCTCGGCTTGTCACCTTGATGCGCGACGCAGGCGTGGATCTCGAAGAGGCGATTCGAGACCTTTATCAATGGTCGGTGTTGAGCGATCGACCCATCGAGTTTACATCGAACGCTCAAGCACTCGCTAAAAAGCTCGGATTGGTTCTCCACCAAGCTCAAACGCCCGAGCCGGACGCAGCCCAAAAGAGCTTCGTCAACAACATTCGTTGGGGCGCCGCGCTCGTTCGTCGCCTTACGCAAGACGGGCTCACCAACGTCACGTTCACCCCGTTCGAGCCTCGCAACACGTGGCTCCTGCAAGCAGAGGCACCCGCTTCGCTCCGCGACCGCTTTGGCTTGTCCCCTTTGGTGCGCATCTTGGTTGTCCATGGGCAGGTGATCGGGCGCGATCTCCGGCACGCGCTCGAACATCCCAACGGGCAAGAAGCGATTGACCCCGATCTCCTCATCGTGGCTTCGGACGCTCCAGCGTTGGAAGACAAGATTCGGCACCTGGCCGGTCCGTGGGGACAGCGCATCCCGTTGGCACCGGATGCCGGCGAATTCGGACCGATCGCCGAGGCGCTCACGGAGCATCTCCCGCGCTTCGACCTCTTTGACCGGCGCGATCCTGTGTTTGGCCGCGCGCTCATCGGGCGGACCCAAGCGATCGATCACATCACGTCTCGCCTCGTGCGCGCGCAGGCGGTGGCGGTGCTCGGCTTGCGTAAGGTCGGTAAATCTTCGTTGCTCCGTGCGGTGGCGGCCAAGCTCGACCCCATCGGCGCGCGACGCGGCATGTTTGGTGTAGGGAACAAGCCCGCTCCCGCGGACACGCCGGAGGCGCTGGTGATTTCGCTGGACGCCCAAGGGATCATCGATCGGACGTTGTCGGGGCTCGCAGAGCAGCTCACCATCGAGCTCCACGGCCGCCTCGGGTGGCCGGCGGATTTCGAGCCCAATGCGAGCGCTCCTCCCCTGGAGGACCTCGAACGCTCGCTCCGCCGTGCGCTCGAATCCCAGCCCTTGCCGCTCATCTTCATCATCGACGAATATGATCTGCTCTTCGAGGGGTACGATGGTGAGCCCGGGATCCTCGGTGCGCACCAGCTCTTTGCGCTCCTTCGCTCGCTCGCGCAGGCGACGAGCCGTGTCGCGCTCGCCCTCCTCGGGCGAGACCCCGTGTTCGTCAAGCGCCCTCATCTCGGCGGCTTTACGAGCCCGCTCCTGGGTTGGGTCGAGCCCATCTGGCTCGGACCTTTGCCGAGGCACGAAGCGGATGAGCTCCTCGTGCGCTTGGGCAAGCGGACGTGCCTTCACGTGGGGCCGGCGACCTTGGAGACCGCGTGGCGTTGGACCGGCGGGCACCCGCTCCTCCTTCGGGAGTACGGATCAGCTTTGTTCGAGCTGGCGCACGCGCCGCCCTCCCGCCCGAGGACGATCGAGACCGACGTGATCCACGAGGAGGCTATTGATCTCTTTCATGCGCGCGACGGCGTACAAACCATCTGCGAGGAGGTTCACGTGCTCCTCGATACGAGGTTTCCGGATGCGCTCGTACTGATGGTGGCGCTCGCCAACGAGGACCACCGCAAAGCTCAGGAGGTGATCGCTCGACACGGTGGCCCGCGCGCGGAGATGGTGACCATGCTCGCAGGGCTCGGTTTGATTCATGATGCATCGGGGCAAGTATGGATGCCCGAAGTGTGGCGAACCAGCTTTCAAAAGTTGGTGCGCTCCGCGAGGAGCGCCGGAGGTGGAGGGCTCGGTGGAGAGGAATAAGCGAGAGCCTAATCCTTATAAGTTCGACACGGATCAGCCGTCCTATGTAGTCAAGCGGGCCGCGTTGATGAACGGGCTCATCGGCCAGATCGAAGGCGGGAAGAGTTCTATTTTGCTCGGCGCCCGGGGAATGGGCAAGAGCGTTTTGTTGAGTCAGATCGAACAAGCGCTCGACCAGAAGCCCGGCATCGACACCTTTGTCTTCCACCGTGCACCACCAGACGGGACTGTTCAAGATGCGGTGAACGCTCTTGTCTACAAGCTTGAGGAGCGCTTCTCGGGGGATCAGGAGAAGGTGCAGAGGCTTCGATTGCTGGCTTCGCAAAAACGCGTTTCGGACGTCATTGATCGGTACCTCGAATGGCGACAAGGAGGAGCCGAGCAACTGGTGCTGCTCTATGATGAGTTTGACGCATACGCAGACCCACCAGATTTCGGGCGCCGCTTCTTCAACCATCTCGAGGACGTGCGCAAGAAGCTCGATGGCAGGCTCGTGATCGTCGCGGCAGGCGGCCTCAGCATGCTGAGCTTGAGCACCGTGCTTGGGTCTTCGTTTTTTACGCGAAAATTCAAGCAGATCCTGGAGCCCTTCGGCGCGGAGGAGATCGCCGCTCTCGCGGAGCCTTTCGCTGAAAAAGGTGCTCCGCTGTCTCCCGATGTCCTGGACGAAGTGCGGGTGGCTTCGGGTGGAAACGTCATGCTCGCCACGTACGGCCTCGAACAGCTCTGGGCTGTCGACGCACCCGATAGAAGCCATGTCCACGCGGCGTATCGACGATTCAAAGAGCATTACAATGACACCTTGGATCTCATCTGGAATGCCATCTTTGATCTTGATCTCTCGGAGATCCCGTTTCACGTATGGCGCGCGCTCCAAAAGCACGGGGGCTCTCTTCCTCAAAGCGAGCTTTCAGAGGTCCGGCGAAAGGCTAAAACGAGGCTCAAACTGGCCGATGACAAGATCTTTGACATGCTGCGCGCGAGCGGGCTCATTCGAATGGAGTCATCCGATGTGTCAGGCATCGATCCCATCGTCGTGGAGTGTATCCCCAGCATCCTCGCGCTCCGCCCATTCGATGACGAAGGGCCGAACCTCAAAGGCTCTCTCCACGAGCAGCTCGTGAGCGACCTTTGCTCTGTGCTCGTGCGTATTCAATCCATGACGCAGGCGTTTTATCGGCCCGATCAGGACAAGAAACCGATCCTCGTCCCGGAGGGCACCTTCGCGGGCGCCATGGCCCTCGGGCTGGATCTGCTCGGATGGCGCTGCGATCTCGAGCCCATGTCGGGCGCCGGCTACGCCGACATAAAGGCGCGCCACCCACGCTTCGAAGACGAGATCGCGGTCATCGAGGTGAAGATCTGGCCACGCAACGACTATCGCGACATCCACGAGCAAGTCACCGACTACGTTGCGCGCGGCGTAAAGGCGTTCGCGACCGTGATGATCATCGAAAAGAAGATCGACGATGCTCGCGTAGAGTACGAGAGAGCGTGTCTCCAGGGCAAGGTCGAGTCCTTTACGTGGCACGACCTCGGACCACCGCTTGGTGGGTATTTCGAGGCGACGAAGGGACCTCACACGGTCGCTCACTGCTTGCTCGGGCTCCGGCGACGGTGAGCCACGGCCGACAGAGATTCGATCAACAGGGACGTTTTTGCGGGTGACAAACCGAAGAGAGGTAAGGTAGCGTCACGCGCATGGCGCTCACCCTCCCCAAACAATCGTTCGTCGCGCTCATCGCCGTGGCTTGGTCGGACGGCACCATCAAGAAGATCGAGGCCTCGGCCCTGCTCCGCACCGCCAAGGAGTGTGGCGTCGAGGGCGACGACCTCGCCGAGATCGAGAAGGCCATCAAGACCAAAACCGATCTCGCCTCCTTCGACCCCGGCGACATGCCCCGTTGGGAACGCGTGCTCACCTATGCGCTCGCGTCGTGGCTCGCGCAGCTCGATGGAGTCGTGTCCACGGGCGAGAGCGAGGCGCTCGCCGCGTTGGGCCAAAAGCTCGACGTGGATCAAGGCACCCGGGCGCGCGCCGCCTCCGCCGCGTTCGACATCGCGGTGCTGCCCGAGGGCGGGCGGCCCGACAAATACGATTTCGCCAAGCTCACCGCGCGCCTCCACGACAAGCTCCCCAAGCTCGCCGCGTCCTGATTTTCAAGCGCTTCGCGGCGCTCTTCGCGCTCAAGGCACGTCCGCGCAGCACCGGAATCCGGTCGAATAATCGTGATACCCGACGTCGTGCGCGACCGTGGTGAAGGTGCACCCCGCGCCGAGCTCGCCATGCGTGCTGTAAAAACCCCCCATGAAGACCCCGTTGCCAGAGCTCCAATATTGAAACGACCGCGGCACGCCCTCGGCGTCGATCCTGGCCTTGAATCCCCGGTCCGCCACGTCGCTCACCCACTCATGGAGGTTGCCCACCAAATCGGCGATCCCCTCCTCACCAACGCACCGCTCATACTCCCCCGCGCGCGCCAAGAACCCGGGCTCCCGGCTCAACGATGGATCGTTGAAGCGCGCGTACGTCCACCGGCGCGCGTCCGCGCCGAAGCGCAGCGTCAAGAGATGAGGCTTGTCCGTGTTGCAGCGCCCCGGCTCCCCCACCATGCCATAGGGGTACACCGCGCCCTTGTCCCCGCGGCACGCGCGCTGCCACTCCCGCCTCGAACAAAGGCGCTTGCCCGCGTTCACGCACGCGGACTCGGCCTCTACCTTGCTGATGTACGCTTGAGGGAACACCCCCCGTTCGCTCCTCGCCTCGTACCGCACCCCCTCCAAAAGCCGTTGATCGTGGGCGTGGCGAACAGGCGCCTTGCCCGGCTCACAGGCCACGAGATGCGCCTCCCACCGATCGATCAAGAACCTCTCGATCGTGGCCATCCCGCGATAGCGATCGTCGCCCCCTCCCTCGACAGGCACGTCCAAGGAGGCAGGCCGAGCGCTCGTGTCGCCGGACGCCGTGACGCTCGCCGCCGGTCCGACCACAGGAGCGTCGCGGACGCCCGCGTCCGCCTCACGGCACGAAGGTAAGAGCGCGAGCACGAGGGCGAGGAGGAGGGCGCGGCGCGTCACTCCCCCTCGTCGCGCGAGGCGGCCCGAGTGTGACGGGCCGTCGTGATCACGTGGAGAGGTGGGGAGGCGAAGGGCTCAATTGCCTTCCGCGAGCTTGAGCGTGCCCATCTTCACGTCGTCGTCGAGCGACGATTTGCCGTCGTGATCGCCGTCGACCACGCCGTAGAACATCGTCAGTTGACCGGCGCCCGCGGGCGGCGCCGTCCACGTGAAGGTCCATTGGGTCGCGTTGGGCCGGGGGATGAAGATCATCCCGTGACAATCACCATAGGTGTACGTGGTGCCCGTGGCCGGGTTCTGCGCGGGGTAGTTGGGTTTGCAGCTCGCGCTCGTGGCCGTGGGGTCCGCGTCCGAGCCCAAGATGCCTTTGACCTTGCCGCCCACGTCCTCGAAGGTGGCCGCCATGCCGTTGAGGTTGTCGTTGCCTTGATTCAGGCCCTTGTGCTCACCCGTCATCGTGATGGTGACGGAGTATTGCTGTCCGGGCTTGTACCCAGGCGCGTTGTTGATGACTTGCCACGCGGGCGTCGGCACGATGGTGACGCCGATTTGGCCTTGCGCGCCGATGTGACAGTGCGCGCACGTGATGCCGTGATCGGTGGCGCTGCCCATTCCATAGATGCCGCCGGCGCCGGCGCGACCGCCGTTCGCCTGCGTGCCATCGGCCTTGTCGTGCCACGATTTTCCGAAGGGGAACGCGAGCGCCGCCGCCGCAGGGAGGAGGACGGACGCGAGCGCGATGATCGCCATGGTCGTTCGTTTCATGTTCGTCGCTCCTCAGTTGGTGGTGTTGCACGTCATCCCGAGCTGCGCGCCGCCGAGCCAGCTCGTAAGCGTTTGATAGTCGGCGTCGCCCGTCGTGAAGAGGTGCACGCCCGCGTGCGGCTTCCCGCCGACCACCGGCTGCGCGATGAGCTCGGATTGGGCCTCGTTCCCGGCGCCGAGCGGCATGCCTTGGCTGTCGAGCGCGAAGCTCCGCGCAGCGTCGTAGTTGCGACGCCACTCGTTCGGCGTGTGCGGGACGGTCCAACAAGCACACTCGATGGATCCGATGCAGTTCTCCGAAGGCACCATCTTGCCGGGGTTCAAGCAACCGGGCTCGATGAGCGTGTCACCCGTGATCCGAAGCCTCCCGCGCGCATAAACGCGGAAGCTCCTGCCCGTCTCGGTGCCGTGACACGCGAGCTGCGAGCAGCCCCGATCGAAGATGGGCTCGACGTTGCACTTGTAATACTCGAGATCGAGCGCGGGCAGCGTGGCGCTCTCGACAGGCTTGTTGGCCGTCGTTCCGCAGCTGTTTTGATCGGTGCACACGCGCGTCGCCGCGTCGCTCGTGCCGTCCGTCTGCCACGGCGTGCACGTCCAGAGCTCGGTGCAACCGCCGCTGCTCGAGCTCGGCCCGCTGCTCGATCCGCCGGTCCCGGTGCTCGTGCTCGAACCTCCGCCGGTCCCCGTGCTCGTCGTCGTGTTGGTGTCGCTTCCACCACACGTCACCGCGGTGAGGGCGGCGCTCGCCGCCCCCACGATCAACCATGGTACCCGCACACGTCTCATGGGTAGCCTCCCACTTTGTCGAAGAGAGAAAAGGAACGACCTCGAGGATACGCACCATCACGCGCGCTTGTCTCGCGTCGCGGCGCCTTTGCGCCCTCCTCTCGCGATAGGCTGCGATAGGCTCCGAGGCCATGTCCCGAACCCTTCTTACGGCACCTCGGGTGATCACCTGTGACGCGACGCGCGCCTCCATGAGCGATCCGCTCGGCGTCATCGAGGACGGCGCCGTGCTCGTCGTCGATCATCACATCCTCGACGTCGGCCCGCGCCGCGAGCTCCTCGAACGATGCCGCGACGCGCATGTGGTCGAAGGCCCCGGCGTGATCACCCCCGGGCTCGTTGACGCGCACACCCACGCTCCCTGGATGGGCTCGCGCGCCGAAGAATACGCGCTTCGCATGGCCGGCGCGGGCTACGAGGCGATCGCCGCGGCGGGCGGCGGCATCGTCGCGAGCATGCGCGCGGTGAGGAGCGCCTCGGCCGACGACATCACGCGCGCGCTCCGCGACAGGCTCGCGCGCATGGCCGCGATGGGCGTCACCACGGTCGAGTGCAAGAGCGGTTATGGGCTCGACGAGGCGAACGAGCGCAAGCAGCTCGAAGCCGCGGCCGCGTGCGCGCGCGATCGATCGCTCCCGCGGGTCATCCCGACGTACCTCGCGCTCCACGCGCTGCCCCCCGAGGCCAAAGGCGATCGCGCGGCGTACGCCGAGCGCGTGCGATCGTCGTGGCTGCCCGCGATCGCGGCGAGCGATCTCGCGCGGTGGGTCGACGCGTACGTGGATCGGTCTGCGTTCTCCGTCGAAGAGGCGCGCCCCGTGCTGCTGCGCGCGCGCGAGCTCGGCCTCGGCGTGCGCGTCCACGCGGGGCAGTTCGCGGACGTGGGCGCCGTCGAGATGGCGGCGGAGGTCGGCGCGGCGAGCGCGGATCACCTGGAGAACGTAGGTCCGCGCGGCATCGAGGCGCTCGCGCGCGCGGGCGTCACCGCGGTGCTCCTCCCCGTCGCGAGCTACACGCTCGGGCAGGCGCCGCCGCCGGTCGCGGCGATGCGCGAGCGCGGCGTCGCGATCGCGGTCGCGAGCGACGCGAACCCGGGCACGGCGCCGACCGAGAGCTTGCCGCTCGCGCTCGCGTTCGCGGTGCGATCGTACGGGCTCACCGTCGCGGAGGCGATCCTCGGCGCGACGAGGATCGCGGCGCGATCGCTCGGGATCGACGGGGAAACAGGCTCGATCCGCGCTGGGCTCGGCGCCGACGTCGTGCGTTGGGACGTGCCGCACGAGGCCGCGATCATCCAGCCATGGGGCGTCTCGAAGGTGATCGAGGTGCGCCGCGCAGGCGCGGTGATCGCATCTCCCCTCCTCCCGCGCGCGTGAGGAGAAGAGGGGTGAGGGCTACGCGACGCCCTCGCCGCTCGCGGATTTGTTGGGTTGCCAGAGCACCTCGCCGGCGTCTAGGCAATGGCTCGCGAAGCGGCTCCACACGAAGAGCGCGTCGCTCAACCGGTTCAAATAACGAACGGCCTCCGGGTCGACCTCGCTCGTGCGCGCGAGCGCGACCGTGAGCCGCTCGGCGCGGCGACAGACCGTGCGCGCGAGGTGCAGATCGGCGTTGAGCCGGCAGCCGCCGGGGAGCACGAACGATCGCAGCGTCGCGAGATCGGCCTGGCACTCATCCATCTCGCGCTCGAGCCGGGCGACCTCGATCGCGGTGACGCGCGGCTGCTTCTCATGCACGTCGGCGGGGAGCGTCGCGAGGATCGAGCCCAAGTTGAAGAGCTCGTGCTGCACGCGGAGGAGCGCGGATCCGAGCGCGCGCAGCGCCTCTCTGCGATCGGGCCGCGCGTCGCCGCGCGCGACCGCTTCGTCGAGCGTCACGCGCGCGGCGCCGAGGACCGCGTTGAGCTCGTCGACGGTGCCATAAGCCTCGATGCGCGCGTCGTCTTTCTGGACCTCTTGCCCGCCGACGAGGCGGGTCGTGCCTTGATCGCCGTGCCGGGTATAGACGCGGTTGATGGTGATCTTCGGATCGCGGAAAGGGGCTTCGGACATGGCCCGCTTTTCTGCACGAAGGCCGCGTCTCGTCAAACCAAAACGAGGAGGAAACTTGACCCAGCGCGGCATAGAAGGAAATAGTGGCGCCGACATGATCCGATTCCCGCTCTCGTCCTCGTCCCTTCGTTCGATGGCCGCCTCCGCGCTCCGCGCCGCCTCCCTCGCCCTCGCGGTGATCAGCGCGGCGGGCTGCGGCGATCCCGCGCCCGTGAAGAAGGGCGCCAACTCCGCGATCGACCCGGCCGAGCAAGCGCGCTTCGATCAGTGCCGCAAGCTCATCGACGAGGCCAACCGCGCGATCGCCGACAAAAAATACTCCGAGGCGCGCAAGGAGCTCACCAAAGCGAAGGAGCTCAACGTCGAGGCGCTCCGCTTCGAGATCGACGAGACCTTCGAGAAGCTCGACAAAAAAGAGGCGAAGCTCTGGTCGAACGAGGTCGAGGAGGGCATCAAGGGCAAGGCGTGCCTCGACGCGGTGAAGCAGCTCTACAAGCCCATGAAGGAGCTCGACAGCGACGCGTTCGATCGTGAGATCAGGCGCCTCGTGGGCGAGCCCGCGCTCGCGTGCATCGAGGGCGCGGTCAACGAGAAGGTCGGCGCGGGCGCGTACGCCGACGCGCGCAAGCTGCTCGACTCCGACGAGGTGAAGCGCATGCTCGGCGCGAGCGGCCACAAGAAGTTCGCGAGCGAGACCGACGCCGCGATGCTCGAGAGCTTGAGCACGCGCCTCGCCGAGGATCTGAAGGCCAAGAAGTGGGACAAGGCCATGGAGAAGATCGACGGCTTCGAGAAGAAGGGCGACGCGACCGCCGATCACGTGGCCGAGCTCGTGGGCAAGGTGCGCGAGATGCTCACGCCCGATCTCCTCTCGGCGATGAGCAAAGCCACGGGCCAGAGCGACGCGCCTTCGGTGCTGAAGAGCGCGGACGCGCAGATCAAGCTCGTCCGGTGGGATCCCACCGACGCGGGCGTGGCGGCGGGCAAGGCCCCTCCCGAAGACATCATGAAGAAGCGCAGCGCGCTCGCGGTCTGGGTCGAGGCGCAACACGTGGGGTTCAAGGTCATCAAGACCGCGGAGAAGCGGTTCGCCCACGGCAAGGTCGCTGTCGCGCCGCCGAACGACTCCAAAGCCCCTTCCAAGCGCGATATCCCGCACGGCTCCGAGGTGTGGATCCTGGGCACGGGCAAAGGGGTCGCGCTCGTGATGGATCAAGACCCGGGCGGCGCGGGCATCCTTCAATTGCTCGACAAAGTGGCCGGGTGGGCGAAGCTCGATCACCTCGTCAAAGACAACACGAGCGAGTGGCTCGTCCCCGACGATCAGCTCAAAGGACAACGTGTTTGGGGCCCGCTCCGGCCGCCCGAGACCATGTATGAGCTCGGGCTCGTGACCGACGTGCAGGGCCGCGACATCCTGGTCAAGCGCCTCGCCGACGACCAAATCTTCAAGATGCCTCGCCAAAAGCTGCGCGGCGCAAAGCTCTCTCCGGGCACGCGGGTCATCACGTTCTGCACGGCCAAAGACCAGCCCGCGCAGGTGATGGAGCTCTTGCCGGCGGGCCGCGGCGTCAAGCTCAAGTGCGACGGCGGGCAGGAGAAGGAAGAGGTCCTCGCCTCGCTCCGCAGCAAGGTCGAGCTTTTGCCGGCGACCAAGTAACGATCGCTCTCAATCGTCCGGCGCGGAGTCTTTGCGCAGGACGATCGCCGACACGCGCCCGTCCCACGTCTCGGTGGACCAATACGAGTGCTCATAAGGGTTGTCCGGGAACGCCGCGACCTCGGTGTACCCGGGGCACGAGCGAAACGGCCACACGTCGACGTAAGGGTGCCATTGCTCCTTGGTCCCCCGCGTCGACGCGGTGATCACGTAGGCAGGCCTGAGCTTCGCGACCGCGGCGCAGTCGGCGACCTCCCCCTTCATGAGCATGCCTTTGCGCTTCATGGCCGTTCGGCTCGGCTCGTTCACGCCGAGCGCGGTCTTGCCGGTGACGGTCGGCGCGAACGCCACCGAGACCGCCACCTCGGCGCTCTGTTTTTCGATCCAGTCCATGGCGCGGAGCCGGGCGTCCACCGCGAGAGCATGGTTCTTGAGGCTGTCGCGCGTGGTCGCGGCGGTGAGCGTCGCCATGAGGATGGCGGGCGCGAGATGCCATGAGGCCGCGGCGTCGCGGGCCCTCTCCCATCGTTGCTCGAGCAGCTCGCTGAGCCGCTCGATCCCGACCGCGAGGCCAAGGCACATGGCGGGGACGGCGATCAGGTTGTTGCGGAGCAGGAACGCCTTGTTGGGCCAGGCGATCGCGACCACGGTGATCAAGGCGTGCGCCCACGCGATGAGGACCACCGCCGTTCGCCTGCGGATCGCGACCGCGAGCCCGAAGAGCGCCACGAGCGAGAGCGCGCACGCGATGGGAACGTCGTGGCTCATGGCGTGACCCGCGAGGCCCCACAGCGCGATCGACAGGTGGGCGATCCCCGGCTTGTAGACCATGAACCACGGCAGCCCGCCGTCGCGCACCTGCGCGATCCGCGCCGAGAGATCGCGCAGCGCCGCGGACCAATGATCGATGTAATGCGGGTTGAAGAAGAAGAAGCACGCGAGGAAGATCGGAAAGGCGCCGATCAAGAGGCCGCGGCGGGCGTACTTATCGACCTTGGAGCGCGCGGGCGGCTCCTCGATGAACATCAACGTGAGCGCGGGGATGAGGATGGTGGGCAAGGCGGTGGGCTTGAACGCGAACGCGACCCCCGCCGCGAGCACCATCGCGATCGCGAAGACCAGCTTGCGTGTTTGGACGTAGAGCCCGCTGAATCCGATGCTCCACGCGGCGAACGCGACCAAGCCCGCGTCCGTCGCGACGAAGCGCCCATGGCACACGAGCTCGTACGCGAACGCGTACGCCGCCGCGGCGTAGATCCCGGCGCGGCGGCGCGCCCGCGCGTCGCCCGCGACGGCGCTGCGCCCGGCGAAATAGAGCGGGATCGCGCCGCTCGCGCTGATGATGATCGCGATGATCCGGCCGACCCACCGCAGCGTGATCTCGTCCGAATACGCCACGCGCGGGGCGATGGAGAGGAGCTCGTTCGCCCTCACCGCGAGCACGATGAGGCGGCTCAGCGGGGCGCCGTATTGGTAGCTCGCCGGAACGTCGTTGTTGTGCTCGAGCATGCTGCGCGCGCTCGTCACCACCCAACCCTCGTCCCAATGGTGATAAAACGGGAGCCCCAAGCGGAGCCCGAGCGCGCGGACGAGCAGGGCAGAAGCGAACAGCGCGAGGACGATCAAGGCCTCGTCGCGGCGCGCGTTCACAGGGGCATCGTCATTGGGGGGTGACGTCATAAACAGCGCTGTCCCCCTGCCGCAGCTCGATCATGCGGCCGGCGGGCACGTCGTGCCAAACCTCGGTGGTGCGCGCCGCGTTCGGCCAAACCACCGTGATGCCGGCGAGCACCGCGCACGCGCCCACGCCGAAGAAGAGGACCGTATCGTGCTGCATGGTCTGATGGCCGTAGCCGCCCCCGAGCTCCTTCAGCAGCTTGACGCCGCCCGCGTCGACGGTGACGCGCGCGCCGATGCCCATCGCGTTGGTCGTCACGCCGTCGCCCTTGAGCTTGACGATCACGTAATGACCCAAATCTGCGCTGTCATTTTCGAAGAAATGAAGCTCGTTCGAAGGCCAGATGTTCGCGCACTGGTTGTAGCGATTGGAGCCCGTCACGATGTCGAGGTCGCCGTCGCGATCGAAGTCCGCGATGGCGAGCGCGCCCGCGCACGGGTGATCGAAGCCGGAGGCTTTGGCGATCTCCTCGAAGGTGCCGTCCGCGCGCTGGTGAAAGTAGAGGCCGTATTGATCGCCGTAGTCGGTGGCGCCCACGATCACGTCTTGGCGAGCGTCGTTGTCCATGTCCTCGCCGGCGGGGTAGAGCCACCCCTCGTCCCAGGACGCGCTCGTGTGCGGCACGCTGAGCCCGAGCGCGTCGCGATCGGGCCTTTGAAGATGGATCCCTGAAGCGTCGCTCACGTTGAGGAGCAACCCCGGTTTGTCCGACGCCTGCCCCGCCCACCAGTGCGCGATCTCGCCGTTGAAGAGGTCCAGATCGCCGTCACCGTCGATGTCCGAGCAGAGCGTGGAGAAGGTGTTGCCGCCGAGGTGCTCGGGCTTGTCGCTGTAGCCGGGCAGCCAGAGCGGCACCCCCGAGCAGTTGACCTTGGGCGCCGCCGCGCCCGCGCAATACGGATCGGCCATGTGCGTCGTGCAGTAACAGAGGTACGCCTGGTCGTCGTGATAATCGTTGTTGTCGTCGTACGAATAGCCCGCGGCGGGCCCTACGTCGGTGTAGTGGAGGGGCGCGTCGCTCCTGTAAAGCACGTTGGCCTCGCGCCCGTACGCGCTCGCCAAGAGCTCGGGGACGCCGTCATCGTCGAGGTCGCACGCCGTGGTGCCGAAGACAGGGCGCTTGTTCACGGTCACGCCGGAGGAGACCGAGATGTCGTCGAACGTGCCGTCGCCATGGCCTTTGTAGAGGAGCTGCCCCGCGACGCCGCCCGTGGTCTTGCCGTACCAGGTGCCCGCGAACACGTCGATGAGCCCGTCGCGGTCCACGTCCACGAAGCTCGCCCCGCCGACGGTGGTTGTCTTGGTCGTGTGGATGGCGGAGAGCGGCGCCAAGGTAAAGTGGCCTTGACCATCGTTGAGCAAGATCTCGTTGCGATCCATGTCCGCCCCCGTGGGAGGGCTCTTGACCTGATCGGAGAACGTGAAGGTGCCGCTGAAGAGGTCGGGGTCACCGTCGTTGTCGACGTCGGCGATCGCCGCGGTTCCGGCCGATCGGTATTCGGTGGTCGAGCCGTCGCGCGTCTGGCCATACCCGCTCTCGAACGTGCGGTCGACGAACATCCGGCCGCCGCCCGGGCGGGGCACGTTCATGAGGACGCGCAGATAATGGGGCTCGGCGCCGATCACCTCACGTGTGTTGGGGCTCGGCACGTGGGCGATGAGGTCGGGGTAGCCGTCGCCGTCGAGGTCTCCCGCAACGAGGAGGACGCCGTCGATGGGCCCTTCGGCGCCGCCGAGGCCCCACTCTACGGTCTTGTCGGTGAAGTGCGCGGAGCCGCTCTTGTGCGCGTCGCACGCGACCGCCGTGTGCCCTCCGCCCGTGCCGCTCGTGCTCTGCCCGTCCCCGCCGCACCCGCTCGCGAAGGCGAGCGCGAGCGCGCTTGTCCCGAGGCTAATGAGCGAGATGAATCGGCGCATGGTGCTTCCTCCGCGTCGGCCGCGGACGATACAGCCCTTCTCGCGGGGGCCCAATCCTATTTTTGGAGGAGCGCCGCTTCGAGCGCGAGCACCTCGGCGTCGGCCCAGCCGAGCGCGCGGAGCGCCTCGGCCAAGCGGAGCACATAATCGGTGTTGGCGCCGCTCTTGCCGCGCGCGCGGCGCACCACGCCGGCGATTTGCGCGATCGGCGTCTCCGGCAGATGGTTGGGATTCGACGGGTGCCCAATCCACGTGATCGCGTCGATCGGTGAGGGCTCGCCGCGCACCTCGGCGAGCACGTGGAGCCGCTCGTATCCGCCGCTCTCCCGGTCGTCGAGCTCGATCAACGCCTCTTCCACGGAGGCGTCGTCGACCGCGTACACCGCGCCTCCGCACGTCGCGGCGGCGTCCGCGATCAAGCTCACGACGCGGCCCGGATACTCCGGCGTCCCGCGGTGATCGGGGGAGGCTTGGCGGAACGCCCGCCGATACCCATGGACCTTGGCGGGCCGCCGCTCACCGAAGAACCGGCTCGGCCGGAAGAGGAGCGAGCCATACGCGAAGACGTGGAGGGGCACGGGCGGTTACACGTCCTTGATCTCGATGAACGGGCCGGAGGCCGTCTCGATCTTGTTGAAGAGATAGTTGTGCTGCGCGACGGGCGAGGGCGTGATCGGGTTCGGCGCCGAGGCCATGATAAAGGGCCTGTCCGGGTCGCCCTCGACGAACGCCACGAGCACCTCGATGCCCGGCTTGAGCGGGAAGTGAAAGCCGTAGTTGGGGCCGGCGTGGGGCTGCGCCATCCGCACGGGCAGCGTGGATTTGCTCCGCGCGCCGAGCGGCGAAGGGTCGAAGAAGAAGCGCACGGTGTAGCGGCCCATCGCGTCGATCTCGGCGTGATTGCCGATCACGTTGTCGGGGTGGGGCTCGACCACCGCGGGGATCACGCCCACGATCTTGGGCTTGGGCGTGACGCGCGGCGGGCGGAAAGGCACGCTCATGGGGAGCGCGCGGAACGTGTTCTCGTACATGCGTTTGGAGGCGTCGGCGCCGTGCGAGAGCGCGCTTTGGAGCGCGTGGTGCTCGATTGACGTGACGTAGACCTCGGCGCCGCCGAGCTTCGGGTGCCCCTCCACCGTAAAGCGCGATCCGGCCCGGAGGCGGACGACGTCGCTCGCGCCGCGGATCACGCTCCGCGTGGCGCCGCTCTCCTCGGCCCTCACCCGCGCGAGCGCCGCGCCCTCGCCGGGCGTCGTGTGGTGAGAGCCATATTCGATCACGCCGCCCGCGTACGCGTCGGGCAGATCGTGGCTGCCGGTGATGTCGAGCTGAGGGGTGAGGTAGTGATAGTCCTGCACCAGATACGACGCCGGGATCATCTTGGTGATGACGGACAGCGCGTGGATGTCGCGCCGCTCGCCGCGCCGCCGGAAGGCGACGGCGCCTTCGCCCTCGACGGGCGAGAAGCGGTTTTGATCGGTGAAGACCAGCTTGTCTTTGTCGCCCGCGTGATCGAAGAAGAACGTGATGCCATAATGCTCGGCGAGCCTGCAAAGAAAGGCCCAATCGCTCTCCCGATATTGCACCACGAATTCGCGCGGGGGGTAGCTCTCGCCGAGGCGCAGCTCGACGTCGTCCCCGGTGAGGCCCGCCCGCTCGAGCTTCTCGCGGAGGATGTCGGGGACGCTCTTGTTCAAGAAGACCTCTTGCACCTCGACCAGCGTGGACCGATACGCGCGCGGCACGAGCCGGAGCCGGTAGGTGCCATAGTCGGTCTCGGTGTCGAGGTGATCGTCGATCGACGCGATCATCCCGTGGATACGATAATGGTCCACGATCGAGGATCCCGAGCTCACCTCGAAGACCACGGTCACGATCGCGCCGACGACCTTGTCCTCGGCCATCGCCTCGCGGTCGAGGCTCGTCACGTCGAGGTCGAACCCAAAGAGCTGATTGAGCGCCTCGACGCCGCGCAGCTCGAAGAGCTGCACGTGGCTCGTGTCGAAGTCCTCGGACTCGATACGGATGTCGAGGTGCTGGTGGAGCCCGTCGCGCATCGCCCGCGCTTCGGCCTCGAATTGGGCGGGATCAGCGTCATAACGACGGTCCAAAAGCTCCTCCAGCGCGCGGTTGCCCCCCCGCGGCATAGGCACGTTGCGGACGCCGCCCGCGACGCCGCCGATCTCGGGCCTCGGGACCACGGCGGCCCCGACGGCGCCCGCGATCATGGCGGGTGTCGCGACGCCGGTGCGCATGAGCGGAGCAGGCTGCCTCGGCGGGGGCTCAGGCCAATCGAGCTTCTCACCGTGGCTCTCGACGCCGGTGACGACGCGCATCCGCGTCAACGTCTCTTCGTCGGGGACCTGAAAGCGCCGCCGGAAGAAGACCGTCATCGTTTGACGATCGGTGTCGATGAAGAGCCGCTCCGGCGCGAGCGCGAGCGGCTCCTCCGGGTGAATCCCGGGCACGTCGCGCACGTACGCGAGGGCGCGCACGCGCGGCAGATACGTTGTGATGGCCGGCTCGGTCGGGTGGAGCCCTTCGAGGACGATCCGCTCGTCCCCGCGAAGGTGACGGAGCGGCTCTGAAGGCAGCCCGAGCCGCTCGCGCTCCGGCGCGGGCAGAGGCACGCTGCGCAACGCATCGAGAGGGCGCTCTCCAGCGAGTCCGGCGGCCC
>CAYTJL010000006.1:6314-9471 GCA_964437785.1 uncultured Polyangiaceae bacterium | reverse complement strand
CCCCCATCGTGGAGGCTCCGTCGTTCGGCAAGACGATGGATCGGTCGTAATGAGGTTTGCCCCCTGCGATCGGCGCGCGGCCGCCGATCAAGCCCTCGCCCGGCTCTCGTGGATAGATGGCGAGCCGCGCGCGCGCTGGATCGCCCGGGCCTTCGGCGTAGGCGGTTCCCTGGAGGAGCACCTCGGCCGCGCCCTCGTACGGCGGAGGCGCGGCGGGCCCCAGGGGATCCGGCGCAGCGCGGAGCGCCTCGTGCCCTTGGGCCAACGCGAACGTGGATTGCGCCGCGACCGTCGCGTAGGTGGACGCGTCTTCGCCGCGTTCGGCAAAGAGCTTCGCGACGGCGCCGGGCACGGTGGTCAAGGCGCCTTGGAGGAGGCTGTCGAGCGACATGGATCCATCACTATCCGAGCGCGGCAGGACGTCAATACGGATCTGCGATCACTGCACCACGATGGTGGGCCCTTGTTGGCCTTCGGGCCAAGAGGCTTGGAGGACTTGATAGACGTCCTCGTCGGGCGAATAGGCCTTCCATTGGAACGTCACCACGTCGAGGGTGATGATGCGCTGATCGCCGCGCCGCACCGGGAACGTCACGGTGAGCCCGCGTTGCTCCTCATAACGAGACTTCTTGATCACCTTCATGTCGCCGATCTCGACGTCGTCCTCCGCGCCGCCGACGACCCGCGCGCCGAACACGTCGGCGCCCATCTGGGCCTGGCACGCGACGCGGATCCACTCGCGCACGCGGATCGCGCTGCAATTGGAGGGGGCGCGCGTGAGCGTGAGCGGCTCGGCGCCGGCCCACTCCTCGGGCTTGGGCTTGTCCGATCGCAGGTCTGGGAACGAGGCGATCGTCGTCGCGGTGATGCGCCGCGGGAGCGACGTCGCGAAGGGCGGAGCCTCCGCGCTCGGAGCGGAGGACGCGCTCGCGCTCGCGGACGCGCTCGCGGAGGCCGAGGGCAAAGGCCCCTCCGCCATGGCGCTTCGAAGGGAGGAGATCACGACGGGTGAGGCCGCGAGGAGGGCCGCGCCGATCAGACATCGACTCACAGGCTTGCTCATAACGTCCTCAAGAAGGCGACGAGCGCCTTTTTATCATCGGCCGAGAGGTGCTTGGTGCGGCCCATCATGGTGCCGTTGCGCTCGAGGAGGGACTCGAGCGTCGGCTCGCTCCCGTCGTGGTAATAGGGCGGCGTGCCGCCGACGTAGCGCAGCGAAGGTGTCTTGAAGCGATAATCGTCGTTGAGCTCGGGCGAGAAGCGCGTTTTGTCGAAGCGCCAAGGGCCGAAGCTCGCGAGCGCGCGCGTCGTGTATTCGCCGTCGTTCGGTTTGTGGCACTCGGCGCACCCTACGTTCGCGTCCATGAAGAGCTGTTTGCCGCGCTCCTCTTCCGGCGTGAGCGCGCGATCCTCGCGCGGCGGCGGGACGAGCCCCTCGCGCGCGAAGGCCGCGAGGGCGTCCGCGCGGGTGATCGTCTCCTCACCGTGCCTCCAAAAGCCGTCTTGCTCCCAGCGATGGAGGCGAAAGCCGACCACCGCGCGGTGGCGCAGCGTCGGGCTGCGCCCCTTCCAGCCATAAGGCCCTTGGGCCGTCACCCTGCCTGCGAGCATGGGTGTTTGCCGGGGCGCGCCCGTGGTGACCGAGATCTTCTGGCCTTTGGCGAAGCCCCCGCTCATCTCGAACGCGTGGAGGTTCGTGCCCGTCAGGACCGTCTTTCCCCCTTCCGGCTCTTCGGCCTCTTCCTCGTGCCACACGTGGCCGTCGTCGCGGCCCTCGGGGTGGCAGCCGTTGCACCCGTAAAAACCGCTCACGATGGTGTCCATCGCGTTCGAGAAGAGGCGCCGGCCGAGCGCGGCTTGGGGCGACAAGGGCTCTTCGCCGAGCGCGACGATCACCTGTTTGGGCCTCTCCTTCCCCTCCGCGGCCTTGTCGTCGAGCGCGGAGAGGGGCACCGCCGCGACGTGGCGGCTCGTCCTGCAGAGCACGTACGCCGTGGCCTCGTCCGCGGACAAGGCCACGCCGCTCGGCCCGCCGCAGCGCGTTTCGCCCGCGGGAGGTTCTTTGGGCCTGTCCGCGGGGTTGCCGAAGAACGTTCGGATGAACCGCGGCGCCTTCCCGATATCGTAGGTGAGCACGGGTTTGATGGAAGGATCGATGGCGAGCGCGTCGAGCTCCACGAGCTCGTCCGTGCCCTCGCTCGCGACGAGCACGGTGTGGGTCGCCGCGCGGTACACGGCGCCGCGGGGCTGCACGAACGGAGGCCGATCGAGCGTAGGTCCCGGCCCCGTGACCGTGAGATCGTCGACCCCGATGAAGCTGTTCTTGAGGAACTCTTTGGCGATCATCTTGAACCACCGTTTGGGCGGCCTCGCGGGCGAGCTCTCGTCCGCGAGGATCATCACATCCATGGTGGCTTGTCCGTTCCACGCGCGTTTGCCCGTCGCGCCGAGCGCTTGACGCGCGACATAGAGCCTGTCGCCCGAGGGCGAGAGCACGGGCGCGTACCCGAGCGTCGCCGCGTCGCCGCGCTCGGGCCGCGTGCGGATGGGCGCGGCCGGAAAAGGCACCACCTTGACGGCGGGCGAGGCGCCGTCGATGCCGTCGATGCGGCTCAGCGACGCGCGGACGAGGTGCGTCACATACGCTGTCTTGTCATCGGGTTTGATCACCACGCCGCGCGGCTCGCGGCCCACGTCGACGCTGAAGCGCACGGCGCCCGACGCGAGGTCCACCGCCGAGACACGATGAGACCACGCGGAGGTGACGATGGCCGTGCGCTCGTCGCTCGTCACGGCGAGGCCCCACGCGTCGGCGGGCAGCTCGATGCGTTTGTCCTCCGTGAGCGCGCCGCCCTCCCCCACCTTCATGACGAGCAAAAGGCCTTTGGGCAAAGGCGCCTTGCCCGCCTCGCCCGCGAGCGCGCGCACCACCACGAGGAGGCGCCCGTCGAGCGCCAGCACCGCCGAGGGCGCGCCCGGGAGCTTCATGGTGGTGGGTTTGGCAGCCTCGGTGAGCGGGAGCGCCATCGTGACGAGCGCGCGGTTGTCCTCGTCGGCGACGTAAAGGACGTCGCCGGCGACGCTGCGCGCGACGGAGGCGCCTTGCCGCACGTGCGCGCGGATCCGCTCGCGCGCGGGCGCGGACGCGGCGGGCGCG
>CAYTJL010000006.1:0-6214 GCA_964437785.1 uncultured Polyangiaceae bacterium | reverse complement strand
TTGCCGCACGTGCGCGCGGATCCGCTCGCGCGCGGGCGCGGACGCGGCGGGCGCGCTCATCGAGGGCGCGGACGGAGGCGCGGGCGATGGGCCTTTGGGATCGCCGCAGGCGGCGGCGATCGCCGCGATCACCGACGCGGCGACGAGGCTCTTCGTGGGGCTTTGGTTGGCCATGGGCGACGCTCTACGCTCTTTTATCGCGGCTGATTCCCGGAGGGAAGATCTCGATCATTGGGAGTCAAGGAAAACCCCTTTACGACGAGCATTGCGCTTGTTTTCAAGGCGATCACGCGTCGTTTCCAAAAAGGCGCTCCAGCCCCTCCGCGGCCGCGATTACGATGTTGGACGAGGTACGTTATGAGTCATCAAGCGCTGGTCAACGACAAGGCGAGCCCCGCCGCGGGCGCTCGATCGAGCGCGGCGCCGGCCGCGCGCGCGAAGGCAGCGGCCCCGGCGAACGGGCGCGACGGGGACGCGTGGCTCCGGGGCTGGCTCTCACCCGGGGAGGAGCCGGTGGGCGACGTCGTCGAGATCGTCAACCGCTCGTCGGAGGCGGAGCTCATCCCCTTCCCCCTGCCCTCCTCCGCCGACAAAATCCTCGTCTTCGATCAACAGCGCAATCCGCTCGGGTTTTTCCCCGTGGTCCGCGACGAGCGCGGCCGCGCGCTCATGGTCGCGAAGCCGAGGCAGCCGCTCCGCGTCCTCGGCGTCCGGGGGAGCGAGCGTCAGGAGGGCGCGCGCCCTTTCATGGTCCGCGAGAACGAAGATCGGGTGAGCGCGCGCATCGGCCGCCTCACCGCCGATGGCACGATCACCGCCGACATCGCGTTCACCCCGCTCGGCGGCTCCGAGGTCCC
Source organism: uncultured Polyangiaceae bacterium (assembly GCA_964437785.1). Classification (GTDB taxonomy): domain Bacteria; phylum Myxococcota_A; class Polyangia; order Polyangiales; family Polyangiaceae; genus CAYTJL01. The sequence goes on along the minus strand of CAYTJL010000006.1, from coordinate 5,357 downwards.
CCTCGCGACAACGCACGTCGTCACCGGGGCGGGCGGCTTCCTCTCGTTTCCGACCGAGCGCAGGGGGCCTGGGACCTATCGTGTGGTCCTCCGGGACGAGACCGGCGCGCTGCTCACGTCGAAGAACATTTATTCTCATGGGACGAGGCGCCGGGAGCTCACCGGGGTCGACGCCGCGGCGAAGAGGTTCGCGCCGCTCATCAGCCTCGCGCCCGGTGAAGAGCAGCTGCCCGTGACGCTCGGAGGGATGATCGAAGGGCTCTCCCCGGAGGAGAAGGTGACGTTCCGGCGGTGGAACAAGAAGAAGCTCAAGGCCTCTGCGCGAGAGCTCATGCGCGACGTGCTCCCCTACGAGCCCGAAGGCGTCATCGGGCTCGACGACGACAACACCGGGATGCGATGGTCGCTGCCGAATCGCAAACAAGCCGGCGTGAGCTACGCCGTCATCCCCGATCCCAACGACCCGACCGTCGCGCACGTGTCGTACGAGCTCTTTTATCGCTTCGACGCAAAGTCAGGGACGAGGGTGAGCCCGGGCCTCGCCGCGCACGCGTTCGACGCCGAGGGGATCATCGTGACGATGCGCCGCGAAGGGAGCGCGTGGAGGCCCACGGAGGTCATCTATCGGCACCACGTCCAAAAGCAGACGATGGGGATGTACGGCCCGCGAAAGAGCGATTCTCCCGCGGACCCGGATCGCTCCCAAGGGATCGTGCAGACATGGGAGCACGGCGCGTTGCGGATCCCGTATGAGAGCGTCATCCAATCGCGCGACGGCCGCCCCGTCGTCTTCGTCGCGTACGGCTCGCACGCCTCGTACCCTTATTTCGGCGCCAAGGGGATGGGCGGTTATCGCGTGCTCTGGCACGGCGGGCTCTACGTCCGGGGGGTGACCCCGTATGAGCCCGCGGGCGGCCAAGAGGCGCTGAGCCCTGTCGGCCCGGACGCGTATCAACTGCAAAAACGCGAGGTCGAAGAGACCACCGAGGGGATCGGAGCGAGCCTGTCGGGCAAAGAGGGCAGCTTGCCCGTCGGCACGTTTTCGCTCATCAAGACCCCTGAAGAGATCCTCCGCTACGTGCGCGAGGCGAGCCGCTTCGACACGTCCCAAACGCCGCCCGAGGTCATCGCGGAGAGCCGCCGGATCGCCGGGGGCGCGAGGGCGAGCTACCCGGGCGATCGCCGTCAAAACGCGCTTCGCTCCGCGCCGGGCTGGGCCGCGCTGCCTGCGGCGGCGCGCGCCGATCTCGGGGTGAGGGGCTTTGACGAAGCGTGGTTCTCGACCCGCCCCCCGGAGGTGCGCATCAGCGTGCTCAACGTGTATGTGAAGCTCAAGGCGCTCGGGCTCTTCTCGTTCGTCGAGCGTGACAACGGCTCCGACCGGGCGTCGCTCACGTTCCGTTGCACCGACGTCCAAGAGCTGAAGCGCGCGCTGCGCGCGCGGAGCGACTTCACGAACCCCGGCGACGGTCTCGCGTGGGAGTCGCGCGAATACAAGACCGCCGCCGCGCTCCATCTCAAGCAGTTCGGAGAGATGGACAAAATCCAAGCGCACATCGACGGCCGGGGGGCGTTGCCCTCCAAACCGCTCTTGGCGGGGCTCGCCGCAGGCACCTTGGGCGTGGGCTTGGCGCTCCAGGCGCTGGCCCACGGGGTCACGTACCACGCCTATGCAAACGCCTATGGGATTCGCGAGCAGCTCCTCGGCCAAGGCTTCGATCGCGCGGTGCTCCTCGGCGTGGACGCGCCTTGACCCGGCCCGCTTCCCCGCGGCGATAGCCGGGGGCTATCGGAACCATCGGAACGATGTGTTGGAGCGGCGCCGCGCGCTGCCTTAGGTTCCCTCGTGCGACGAAGGACGCCCCAACCCAAAGCCCGTCGCGCAAGGAGCCAGTCATGAGCAGGAACAAAAGAGCTCTACGATGCGATCGCCCGCGGTGATCACCCCTCCTGGACCATCAAGGTGCAGGTGATGCCCGTCGAGGAGGCCGCGCGCTACCGCCACAACCCCTTTGATCTCACCAAGGTGTGGCCTTATCGCGACTACCCGCTCATCCCCATCGGCCGGCTCGTGCTCGATCGCTTGCCCGACAACTACTTCGCCGAGACCGAACAAGCGGCCTTCGACCCCGGTAACTTCGTGCCTGGGATCGGCCCCTCGCCCGATCCGATGCTCCAAGCGAGGCTCTTCGCGTACGGCGACGCGCACCGCTATCGCCTCGGCGTCAACCACATGCGCCTCCCGGTTCACGCTCCGCGCGCCGCGCTCGAAGAGCACGACGCCGAGCGCCTCTTCGAGCTGCGCGACCTGCGCGCTCAGCGAGGGTTGCGCGACGTGGCAGCGCTCGGCGGCGCGGCGAAACGAGCGCTCCTCGGCGACGGCGATCACGTATTGGAGCTGGCGGAGCGTGAAGGGATGGGGCGCGGAGCTCATGAGCGGATGATAGCGCGAGCCTATCGGATCGACTTTGTCTTGGATCTTCCCGCGCGGCGTGATCATGATAGACCCCGAAGACGAGACAAGAGAGAGAGGTAATCACCATGTACAAGAGCCCGAGCCCCCTGTCCGAGGACGTCCGCCGCCGCATCGCCGACACGCTCAACGCGCGCCTCGCCGACGGCCTCGATCTGCACAGTCAAATCAAGGTCGCGCACTGGAACATCAAAGGTCCTCAGTTCGCCTCGCTCCACCCGCTGTTCGAGACGTTCGCCGTGAGCCTCGCCGCCCACAACGACTCCATCGCCGAGCGCGCGGTGACGCTCGGCGGGCGCGCGTACGGCACCGCGCGCCACGTGGCCAAGGCGTCGAGCCTGCCCGAATATCCGCAGGAGACGACGCGCGATCTCGAGCACGTGAGGCTGCTCGCCGAGCGCATCGAGCGCTACCTCGAAGGCGCGCGCGCGTCGCGGAGCGTGGGTGAAGAGGTCAAAGACACGGACACCGTGGACCTCTTGACCGGCATCATCACCGAGTTCGAAAAGCACGCGTGGTTCCTGCGCGCGTCGCTGGAGAGCTGAGCGCTCAACGCTGCTTCGGAGATCGGAACTTGGCGTAGAGCGCCGCCGTGCGATCCGGCGCGGGGGGCGGGCGCTCCGGGGCGGTGGGAGCCGTTCGGGCTTTGGGCGCGGAGCTCGGCTCCTCTGTCATGGGCTTTGCCCAAACATCCTCGCTGCGCAGAGGCTCTTTGACCGGGGCGGCGGGCGGATTCGGCGCCTCCGTCACGGCGGCCGGGGACTCCGCCCATCGGGGATCCATCCCCCGAGGAGCGGGCTCCTCGACCGGCGGAGGCTCCTTGGGGAGGTCCCTCGACGCTTCGATAAGCGCGCTCGCGGGCGGCGGCTCTTCGACGGGGGGCTCGTGCGGATGCGTGCCGAGCACCAGGATGGGTCGAATGGGCTTGTCGGGCGCGCGATGGCCCTCTTCGATGGCGAGCGTCTGCTCGAGATCCACCTTGGGCGCGGGCGCTTTGGGGACAGGCACCGAGGCCCACGGCGCGCCGGGGATAGGCTCGCTCGGAGCAGGAGAGCTGTTGGGAGGTGGGATGGCAAAAGGCGTCTCGACCGCGCCCGCGCCTTGGCCCGGGCCCATGCGCGCGGTGCTCGGCTCCTCCGCAACGACGATGTCTGCGTCGGTCAGGTCCATCGTGCCGCCGAACTTCTCCTCGAGCGCAGCGGTGTTTTGGCGGAACGGCAGCGCGGGCGCGTCGTTGTGAATCGCGTCGAGCCCAGGGATGTTTTGCGGGAGCGGCACGGTCTCTACGCGGGGCCGAGCGGCGGAGAGATCGAGCGTGCCCTCCCACGAGGGCCGATCCGGCTCGCCGGTGAGGACCATGGTCTTCTCGAAGGGAGACTCGGACGTGGCCGAAGGCGGAGGCGCCTTGCCCTTTTGAAAGGGCATCGCCGCGCGCGCCGCCTCAAAGACCGCTTCGGCCGTGAGCTCCATCGTGCCATCGAAAGGGGCGTCGTTCGGGGGCTTGGCGCCCGGAGGAGAGCCGCTCATCGCGATCCACCCTATCGCTGTTCGCGCCGAACGTCTACACTCCTCGCCTATGCCCGCGGAGAAGCGTTCGCCGAGACCTGCCCCCAAACCCCGCTCTTTTGTGGGGGCTCGGCCCCCGGAGGCGACCCCTCCGCCTCCGTCGCGCGGCCCGAGCGCGGCGCCGGAGGAGCACGTCTTTGGCCTGCGCGCAGGCCTCGCGCTCTTTCAAACGCGCAGGGCCGATATCCGGCGCGTCTTCTTCTCGTCCCAAGCAGAGCCCGAGATCGGCGAGCTGCTCGGGTGGTGCGCCGCCGAGCGCGTCCCCGCCGAGAGGATGGATGATCTCGCCCGGGTCTCGGGATCGACCCATCACGAGGGGCTCTGCGTCAACGCGGCTCCACGAAAATGGGCCACTCCGCACGACCTCGCCGACGCGCTCGCCGCGTCAAAGGGCGTCGCCATCGCGCTCGATCGCGTGCGCAACCCGTACAACATCGGCGCCATCCTGCGAACGGCAGCGTTCTTTGGCGTCAAAGGCGTTATCTTGGGGGCCGCCGCCCCGCACCCGCCGCTGCCCTCCGACGCCGTCCGCGTCGCCGAGGGCGGCGCCGAGCATCTCCTCTTCACGCGCACGACCGATCTCGCCGAGACGCTGGGGCGGCTCCGAAAGAGGGGTATCGCCGTGATGGGCGCGGACGGCGCGTCGGACAAGAGCGTCTTTGAGGCCCGCGCGCAAAGGCCCCTCGTGATCGTGATGGGCCATGAGCGCGAGGGGCTCGGCCAGCGCATCCGCGGTCAGTGCGACAGCGTCGTCGCCATCCCGGGCACGGGAGCGGTCGATTCGCTCAACGTCGCCGCCGCCGCGGCGGTGCTCATCGCGGAGGCGGTGAGAAGGGGTGGTTGACCCCGATGAGCGTGGTGCCTTTGCCGGCGCGATAGGGCGACCTCACGTCGCGCTCGCCGAGGCGGTCGCGGTGAACCTCCTCTCGTATTCATCCGCGAAGCGGAGCATCTCGTGCGCTTGCCCTAACCCGGTGACAAGATCATACGATTTTCGGCTTCCGCTGTGGCGCTCGTGCGCTGGGTCCTTCTCGCCGGACGCCTCCCCTTCGCCCAGCTCGTCTCTCTGCAGTTCCGGGGGATACGCGCTATAGTCCGGGGTTATCGCGGTGGAGTAGATCCTCTTCCTCTCGAAATCCATCACGGCGCAGTCGGCATCGTCGCTCGAGGTCCAGAGAAGCTGGCTGGCTTCTCCCACGGTTTTGCGAATATCCGCTTCGAGGTCCCTGCTCGCTTGCATGCCACGCACGACGAGGACGATGGGATTGTCGCCGACTGCCTTGAGCATGTTCGTGAGGATCTCTATGGTCTTGAGGCT
>CAYTJL010000005.1:48335-103432 GCA_964437785.1 uncultured Polyangiaceae bacterium | reverse complement strand
CCCTTCGCCGTCCTCGCCATGCTCGGAGCCCCAAAGCGGGCTCCTCGCATAGCTCCGGGCGGCTCGGTCCGCCCCGTTGCCTTCCGCTGCGCGCGCCGGCCACACGTTCGCGCGGGCGAAGGGCAGAGGGTGCCTCCGGCGGGGGCTCAAAGCTCGGGTGGCAGGGTGTGCCATGATGGCTTGTCGTCGCAAAGCGCTCTTGGTCGCGTCGTCTTGTGGGGAGGGCAAAACCACATGGTAAAAGTCCCCTTGTGTGAAAGCCTGACGAGCCAAAATCAAGGAGGACGAGCGTTTAAAAAAGTATTCACACTCTCTCTTTCTCTCTTGTCTTCACCCTCTCTCATGCTATCCTCTCCCCCATCCCATCACCTTTGATGGATGAAGCGAGCCCCCTGGCCGCTAGTCACGACCAAGGGGCTCTCAACCGCACCCCAACATGGATTGGAGTACAGTCTATGCCCAGCGTAGCTCATCCCGGTGGTCCGTCCAAGTTCCCCGCCCCCGTTCGCCTTCACGACCCTGTTCACGTGGCGTGTTGGGCGGAAGACCTCAGCAATCAAGTCCAGGATCTCCTCTCGGCTGCACATGACGCAACGGAGAAGAAGCGCCATCGTGTGCTCTCTCGCGCCGCGGCCCGTAACAAGATCGATGAAGCCGCAGATGCCCTGGAGAAGCTGCTCCTCGCGTTGCGGCGTGGGATCGCCGATGCGAGCCCCGCCGCTCCTCCCGTCGCCGGCGGCACCACTCTGCCCGAGGCCCCTGTCAGCCCCAACTGAGCCGAAGGAGTCAGGTATGGCCAGCAAGATTTCACAGCTCCTCTCTGTCCGTTTGGGCAATGACGTCCTCGCGCGGATTGACGAGGTGAGCAAGACCCTCCCCGTGGTGCCGGGGATCAAAGTCACGCGGTCCGCAACGGCGCGTATGTTGTTGCTTCGGGCGCTCGAAGCGATCGAAGCGGGTCGCCCGATTGAAGCGCATCAGCAACCTGCGCGGCAAGAGCCGGACGGAGAATCGAGCAACCGAGACACGGAGGAGGACCCGCCACCTCTGTTTGAGGGCTGGGCGTACTGAGAAGAAGAAGAAGAAGAAGAAGAGAGAAGGGGAGAGGGCTCGCGCCCTCTCCCCTTCTCCTCTCAAGCGGGGCTCTTCTTGACCTCTCCCTCTTTGGCCTTTGCTTCTGCCTCTTTGGCGAGCTTGAGCCGGCGCGCGGCGCGGCGCCGCCGCTCATAGGTGCTCGTCACTTCGCGGAGCACCTCGGGATGATCCTTGAACACGTGCGCCGCTGCCTTGCGCACCGCAGAGACCTTCTGCGTGAGCAGCGTCAAGAGCTGATTGCGCAGCAGCACCGCGTTCGTCACCTCCTCCGAAGGCGCCGAGGGCACCGCGGCGGGAGGGTTCTTGAAGAGCTCGGCGGCGAGGCTCTTGGCCTCGTCAATCAGCTTGGGATCAAACTCCTCATCCACCTCGACGAGCCGATCCTTGAGCGACGCGGCGAGCGCGCCATAGTCGGCCAGAGCCTGCGCCAACGCGCCCGAGCGCTGGCCATCCTGCGCGTGGAACTGTTGAATCTGCGCGAGCTGATCGTCCGCCGGCTCCTCGACGCCGTCATCGAGCAAAAACTCGAGCGATGATTCGAGCGTGTCCACGAGGAGACGAGCCCGCGCCCCTCGGTTCATCACTGACGGATCGGTCAGCATGAGCACCTTGGTCTGGGCGGTTTGCACCGCCTCGACCAGCGAGAGGATGTCCTCTCCCGTGCTCTTGGGGAGGCGGGCCTTGACGCGCGCGAGGCCGGGGCGAGTCTCGGTTTTGTCCCAATACGTGCTCACGAACACCGCCGCTTGGCTCGCCTCCTTGAGCGCGACGTCGTAGGGGACCTTGAGGGGGTTCTGCACCTTGCCGAGCCCCGCGGCCAGCTTCGTCCATCCATCGTCACCGGCTTGCACCTTCTTCTTCTTGTCAGGCATCGATCCTCCATAAAGGCCGTGATCCAGACAAGCTAGCAGAGCCCCCCGGACAGGCAAGCAGCCCCTCCGGACACATGGCATGCCCTCCGGACAAGGCTCCATTCGGAGGATTGTCCGGATACCCCTCCTCCCGTTCCGGAGGATGAGGATCGCTGTCCGTGCGCGCCGGGTCTTGTCGCCGGTGGGGTTGGTTTTGCGTCCGGAGACGTCGGTTTTGTGTCCGGGTGGGGGGCTTTGCGGCCGAATCAAGGGGGAAGCAGCGCCGGATCAAGCGTTTTTGTGTCCGGAGAAGGCATTTTTCGGCGCGTAAGAAAGGACACGCACCCGCGATGAGGCTCAAGGATGTCCGGGAGCCGTTCGCGCGTCCCGCGAGCCGTGCCGGCGGCCTTCGCGCTCGCGGAAGCTCCCCTCGCCCTGGGATGAGCCAGCTACTTCATGCGTCGCCGCATGCCCGCGCAGAACGCGAGCGCAAGGAAAAGACCCAAGCCCTCCAAGCTCCCAACCATGCCATGACCGCCATCCCCGACGCCGGGGACGGAGCAGGTGGCCTGCGGCAAGGGGTTGCACAGCCCTTCTGTGAACACCTCCCCTTGGTTGCACTGAGAAGGATCGCCCACATCGTGGCAAGCCCCAGGCTTGCCTTCTCCTTGAGTTATGTCGCAGCAGCAACCGGTGAGCGCCTGCTGCGCGACACCAATCGACTCTCCGCCGCCCGACCCACCGCCGCCTGTCCCATCATCTTCGTTCTCATCCATGCTGTCCCTCTTTCTTGTCGCTGGGTTCAGTGCATTCGCACAGGTGTGACCAAGGTGATGACGACGAAGAACACGAGTGTGGCTATGGCAATGCCGATGGCATGACGCCGCGAGACCATTGGCATCGCGTCCTTCAGGCTGTCATCACGAACCACCGGCCGCGCGAGCGCGACGGCGAACGAAGCAATCGCGATCGTGAGGAGCACGAGGTGGATTGGAAATGGTCGCGCATTGCTCCGTGCGGCAGCGCCCGGCGCGGCAGCGCTCTGCTCGAACCGGATCGAGAGTGCGCGTCCGGCGTTGATGGCGATGCGGATCGTACGCTCAATGTAGAAGGCAACGAAGTAGAGGAGCCCCGCCGCGCCTAATGTCGCCATCATCTGTTTGAGAGCATGGAGACGCGACCGCGAGCCGAAGTGCTTACGGAATGAGTCCACGATCGCGCGCCCGCCAAATGCCGCTGAGAGCGCATAGAGTAGGAGCGGCGGGAGCCACGCGAGGACGTGGAGGTTGCGTTCGGCGAGCGAGCGCGCAACGAGCGCTGGATCTTCGACGTCGTGGAAGCCGCCCCACGTCAGATACGCGAGTTGACCGAGAAGGAACCAGGTTGCAAGCAGCGCAAGCAAGAGGCGGGTGAGCGAGGTCAGCGCCGTGCGGCGCTGAAACGCCATCGCCACTGCACCTGCGCAGATCGTCACCGCAAGCCCTGCCGAGTCGACGAGCACACGTCTCGTCAACGTCCACCTCCAGCTCTTCGGACACGGCGTATAATGCGTAATGGCGGGCCCGAAGTACGTCAGCTCGATCCGATCGATGCCACAGCCGGCGATCGTCCCTGCAGCGCCGTGCCCAAAAACCTCGTGGACCATCACCAGCGCGCCATGAATGACGAAGCCCCACGCGAAGAACAACGCGACCCAGCCGAGCGATATCCGCAGGCTGCCGAGCTTCCCCATACGGTCCTAGAGTATGCGGACAACATGAGGCTTTAACAAGTGATGTTGTCGCGGTGGGCGTCGTACGGGGCAAATCGAGCGAGGAGTGGTGAAGGGGTGTTATCGCCGAAGGGCGCAGTGGGGGGGAGCCCGAAGGGGGGCGACAGGGTCGCCCTCCTCCATGTGATGCGGGTCCACGTTAGGGTCTAGACGGGCCCCCCGCGCGGGCGACCGGGTCCCACGAAGCCCGTAAGGCGATGACACCCCTTCGCCATCTCCGAGCGAGCCCCTGGGGCCCACGAAGCCCGTAAGGCGATAACCCCCCCTGCGCCATCTCCAAGCGATCAGGTAGGCAGCCGCATCAGCCGGCGGCCTCTGCGCTCGCGGAGGCCGCCGCGTCCGCCTCGGGCTCGCCCTCTTCGCGCTTACCGGGCTTGCGACCAGGCTTCTTACGGAAGATCGAGGGCGCGATGGACTCCATGTCTCCCTCGGCCCAACGCAGATAAGCGATCGCGCGGCGGCATTGGTCGTACGCGCGCGAGAGCAGCGAGAAGGCGCGCGCGTTCTGATCGCCGCCCGCCGACGCGGGCCGCTTTTGGATGGACTCGACCACCGCGACCGCGGGCCCGAGCTCACGCGCGCGATCGATCTCGTGGCGCTCCACCGCGGTCTTGGCGCTGACCTTCCCCCACGACGTCGAGAACAACGCCGCGAGCCGGCTCAAATCGGCGCCCATGTCGCCCGAGCCGCGGCGCACGTCGGCGACCGCGTCCGCGTCGAGCAGGTTGCGATGCGCGAGCGCCTCCGCCGCGATGAGGAGCCCCTCACGGAGCTTGTTCGCCTCCTCGATCAGCGCCTTGGACGCGTCGGGGCCGGCGCTCGCGTACGTCTCGACGAGGTGCGCGTGCCACGCCGCGCGCGCGTAGGTCTCGAGATCGTCGACCCAGCGGATCGGCATCTTGGGCAGCTCGGCGGCGATCGCCGCGCGATGCTCGTGGATGCGCGGCGCGGCCGCGAGCACCGTGGCGACCGCGGCCTGCACGTCGATGGTGATGGGGGAGATCTGCTCGGGCGCGAGGGCCGCGAGCTCCGCCTCGATCTTGGTGAGCGCCGCGGCGCCGCTCGATCCGGCCTCGGCAGGCGCGGCGTCATGCGCCTCGGAGGTCGGTGCGGTCTCTTTGGTGGGAGTATCCTGCTTCTTCGGTCGGGGCATGGGGCGCGCAGACTGCCAAGCCGCGCGCCGCACCGCAAGCGAGAACGCGCGTGAGAATCAGGGCGTGTTCGCTGCGCCCGGCGTGGGCGTGTTGCAGAGGGCCCAGTCGACTTGCATGTTCGTGTCGACGCCGTTCGGGATGCGGCAGAGCGAAGCCGCGACCGTGTTGGAGTCGGCGAGGTTCGCGGGCGCAGGATCGAGGCCCATCATCGCGCCCTCGTACGCGACGCTGTCGACGACCATCATCGTGTTGTTGTCGAAGAGGATCATGCCGTCGGGCGCGCCGTTCTGGATGTAGTTGGTGACCGCGCCTGCGTCGATCGTGAGCGTGCCCATCGGCACCATGCTGACCACGGCCGTCGCGCCGACGACGAGGTATTGCCCCGCGGCGATGGTGCCCGCGGGCGTCAGATCGACCGTGTTGTAGAGCACGACCATGTTGTTCGCGCCGTTCATGAAGCGCAGCTCGTAGCCCGCCAAATTGATGGGCGCGCCGCTCCCGTTGTAGAGCTCGATGTACTCCGTGCTGTCCGTGCCGGCCTGGTCGTAGTCGATCTCGTTGATCATGAGGCCGCCCGTCGCCATCACCACGTTGACGGTCGCGTTCACGCTGTTCCCGAGCGTCGCGGTGACGGTCGCGCTCTGCACCATGCTCGCGTCCGTGTAGTCGAACGTGCCCGAGATTTGGCCTTGCGGGATGTTGACCATCGCGGGCATGAACGTGCCGGCGTTCGCGGGCGCGACGCTCAAGCTCACGGCGGCGCCGCCTGCCTTGGCCGGGATGTCGAGCGCGACGTCGAAGGTCTGCGCGCCGCCCGCGGCGATGGTCGCCGTCATCGGCGAGATCGACACGACGGCGGGCTGCTCGGCCGCGCCGACGACGCGCACGTCCGCGGTGAGCATCGTCATGCTGAGCGTGGCCGTGAGCGTGACGCTCATCGCCTGCGCGATGCCGTCGACGAGCACGGGCGCGCTGGTCTGGCCCGCGAGGATCATCGCGCCGCCGCCCACGACCTGGAGCGAGGCCGGGTCGCTCGACGCGATCGCGATGAACGTGTCGGTCGCGACCGCGCTCGAGATCGAGACGGTGAGCGGCACGGGCCCGGTCGGCACGTTGGTCGCGCCCTCGTCGACGTACGAGAGCGCGGGCGCGAAGCCCACGAAGTTCGGCGTGCCGCCGATGATGTCGGCCGCGTTGCGGGGCTCGATCTTCGAGTCGCCGTTGCGGAAGTCGAGGATGCCCGCGATCTTCGCGTAGTTGTCGTTGAGCGCGGGGAACGGGCTCACCAAGAAGAGGAAGTCGTTCACGCGCAGGCCGCCCGTGACCATGAATTCGTTCGTCGGCGCCATGTCGCCGGCGCCCACGGGCGGGCTCACGTTCGTGACGGTGACGCCGTTGACCTCGACGATCACGGACTCGAGCGCGGCCGCGCTGGCGCCTCCCGTCGCGATGTCGGCGGGGTTCGCGACGACCGTCGGCGCGGGCGGCGCCTCGTTCATCGACGCGACGACCGTGGTGCTCGGACCCGTGAGCTGCGTCTGGCCGAAGAAGTTCGCGACGGTCGCCGCGCTGATGTTGACGCGGTCGCCGACGTTCACGGTGTTCGCCGTGTCGAACACGAAGATGCCCGAGAAGTTGGGGCCCATGTAGCCTGCGTCGGTCTCCTTGACCTGCAAGAAGAAGCCGCGGTTGTTGCGGCCCGTGACGAGCGCGTTGGTGAGCGCGACGGTGTCGCCGTCGGCGACGCCCATGTGCTGCTTGATTTGATAGATGGTGAACGGGCACGCCTGCATGCCCGGGTTCGCGGTGTTCGGGCACTTGTCGCACGCGTCGCCTTTGCCGTCGTTGTCCGCGTCGGCTTGGTTCATGTTCGCGACGCCCGGGCAGTTGTCCATCGCGTTCGGGACGCCGTCCCCGTCCGTGTCGTTCGGATCGAACACGGTGCACATGGTGGTGTTCGCGTCGAGCGGGCACACGTCGCACGCGTCGCCGACGCCATCCATGTCGAAGTCGGCTTGCGCGCCGTTGTCCATCGGGCGGATCGGGTTGAACACGTTCGGGCAGTTGTCCATCGCGTTCGGGATGCCGTCGCCGTCGGTGTCGTTGGCGTCGACCATTCCGGTGTAGATGGTCGACATGTTCACGGAGTCGGGCCGCGACGGGACGCACGTGGGCTCATCCATCGGTGTGCCGCAGAAGAACGTCGGGTAGATGCCGTTCACAGCGGTGCGCAGCGCTTGGTACGTGGTCCCGATCTCGCTCTGCAAACAGACCTTCTTCTGCACGCCGCAGACGCCGTTGGGATCGTCGTCGACGTCGTCGCACGCGCCCGCGTTGGGCACCGCGGAGACGACGGAGCTGTCGCCGAAGAGCACCTTGCCGCTGCGCATGACGAGGACCACGTCGCCCGCGCCCGCGTCGATGACCGCGCGGTAGTCCTTGTGGACCGCGCCGTTGAAGATGGTCACGTCGCCGACCTTGCCCTTCACGAGCGTGCCGATGACGTCGTCGGTCGCGGTGACGGCCGCGGCGTTCGCGGTCGCCATCATCCAGAGGTCGTGATCGGTGAAGTAGTTGCCGAAGTGATTCTTGTTGAGGTAGTCCGCGCACTGCAGCTCGCGCGGCACGTTCATCGATCCGCTCGGGAGCCAGTCGGTGCCGATCGCGATCAAGATGCCGAGGCGCGAGGCTTCGGTGACGATCGCGGTGTCGCCGTAGAGGGAGATGTTCGATCGCGGCGACCAGATGATCGCGGTGCCCGCCTGCGCCATCTGCGCGTATTGCGGCGCGGTGAGGCCGACCGCGTGGATGAACGCGGCCTTGTCGACGACCATGTTGTGGCCGGGGTTCTGATCGCTCAAGCACACGAACTCGTTGGTCGCGTAGTCGTTGATGCCCTCCGCGACGTGCGGCAGATACGAGTCATCCGCGGTGATGTCGCCCTCCGCGACCGCGTTGCCGAACGACGAGCACATGAGCGCGCCGGGGCACGCGCCGGGCGGGTTGGTGTCGCCGAGCGGGAACGTGTCGAAGTTGGCAGGGACCTGGTTGAGCCCCTCCTGCGTGGTGCGATCGAGGTTGCGGAGCAGGCCGGTTTGCCCGCCCGATCCGACGGTCGACGTCGCGCCGCCGAAGAGGAACCTGAGCTCGCCCCAACGCACCTCGTTCGCGGTCGCGCCGCCGCTCGTGTTGATGGGCGTGTGGCTGCACTTGCCGACGCGCCAGTGATGGCGGTGCTCGTAGCGCTCGTCGGGGTTGCCCGGGTTCTCGACGAGCGGGTTGTACGGCGGGTTCTGCGTGAAGGTGATGTGATCGTGCGTGTTGATGAGCGCGGGCGAGATCACGCCGGTCGGGCACGTGATCTGCGTCGCGCTCGTCGCGGCGGCCTTGCACGCGGCGTCGCACGCGGCGTCGGTCGCGGCGTCGCAGCCCACGTAAAGGATGTTGCCCGTCGCGTCGACGAGCACCTGCCCGCCTTGATAAATCGTGTTGGGCGCGAGCACGTCGCCCGTGATGAGCCTGCCCGTGTCGCCCGCGGTCACGCCGCACGTCTCGTTGTTCGGCAGCGGTTGGAGCGTCTTGCAGACCGTCTTCGTGATCTCGGTCTTGCAGGTCGACGAGCAACCATCACCGTCCATCGTGTTGCCGTCGTCGCACTGCTCGCCGGCCTCGACGACGTTGTTGCCGCACACCGGCTGCGTCACCTCGTTCTTGCAGGTCGACGAGCATCCATCGCCGCTCGTCGTGTTGCCGTCGTCGCACTCTTCGCCTTGATCGAGCGTGTTGTTGCCGCAGTTTGGAGGAGGCTCGTTCTTGCAGGTCGACGAGCACCCATCGCCGCTCGTCGTGTTGCCGTCGTCGCACTCCTCTTCGGGGTCGACGACGTTGTTGCCGCAGTTGGGCGGCGGGGTCTCCTTCCTGCACGCGGACGAACAGCCGTCGCCCCCCACGGTGTTGCCGTCGTCGCACTCTTCACCCGGGCCGACGACGCCGTCGCCGCACGTGCCGGGAGGAGTCGTCTCCGATGGACAACCCATGAGGAGGACGCTGCTGAGCAGACAGAGCAGCGTCGGCAAGAATCGAAAGGACAGACGCATGAGGGCTCCCAAGGACGAAAGAGGAGAGCCCATCATACGCGACGAACGCCTCTATTCGTGCGTCGTTCAGGTTACGGCCAGTCGAAGATCGCGCGCGACAGGAGGCCCGTCCCGAAGCTCATCGCGTTGGCGAGGAGCGACCACGCGAAGGCTCGTTTGACCTTGAAGGCCCAGAGGTAAAGCGCCTCGCCGATCACCGCGAACGCCTCTGCGCACGCGACCATGCGCCAATAGCGCTCCACGCCGGGCAAGAGCGCGGGGAAGGCGAACCACACGAACGGGTGGGTGAGCGCGCTGGCGCCGAAGGCCACGAGCGCGCTCTCCCACACGGGCCTCGCCCCGGCGCCATCGGGCTCTCCCCGATCGACACGGAGCGCCACGAGATAGACGGGGATCTCGACGGCCTGCGTAAACCCAAACGCCGCGAGCCAGGGCCAAAGGACGTCCACACAGCGACGGTAGCGCAATGTTGTTATGTTCGAGCGCCGCGCGGACATCGCCTTCGATTTTCGAAGGGACGTGTCCGCAGGGGCGCGGCGTTCATCGCCTCGTGACGGCCGCGACGTCCCTCCGAACCATGATCGCTTGGCGTGACCAGAACCTCGAGCGCGTCCTCAACGCAGCACGGAGCGCGCGGCGTCAAGGCAGCTTGACGCGCGAGGTGTGGGGCCTCGCGTGGCCCGCGATCACGCACATGCTCCTCATCACGCTCATGTACCTGGCGGGCCGCGTGATGGTCGGCCGCTATTCGGGGCCTGCGCTCGCGTCCCTTCAAATCAGCGGCACCCTCGTGTGGTCGTCGTACTCGCTCTTTACGGCCTTCTCCGCGGGGACGCTGGCCGTCGTCGCGCGATCGGTGGGCGCCGGGGATCGCGTCGCGGCGGCGCGTTCGGCGCGCGCCGCGATGTTGTTCTCATTCTTGCTCGGCGTCGCCGTCGTGGTGCCCATCCGCGTCGCGAACGGCGCGCTCCTTCGCCTGCTCTTCCCCAGGGCCGACGCGATCGTGATCGAGCAGGCCTCGGCGTATCTGCACATCGCCTTGCCTGCGCTCCCGCTCGCGTTCGTCGAGGCGGTGGCCGCCGCTTCGCTGCAAGGCGCGGGCGACACCAAGACTCCCCTCTACGCGGCCACGTTGGGCAACATCGTCAACGTCGTCCTCTCGTTCGTGCTCATCTTCGGCAGGTTCGGCGCGCCCGAGCTCGGCGTGCGCGGCGCCGCGATCGGGCACGCGGCCACGATGTGCATCGAGGGCGTCGCGCTCGCCGCGGTGCTCTTCTCGAAGCGGAGCCCGCTGCCGCTCCGCGATCTGGGCGGCGGCGCGTGGGACGGGCTCGGCCGCGTAACCCACGTGTCGTGGCCTGCGTTCGCCGAGAAGGCCACGTATCACACGGGCTTCTTCCTCTACATCGCGATCTTGGGGCTCCTCGGATCGTCGGCGCTCGCGGCGAACCAAGCGCTCATCGCGCTCGAGGCGATCTGCTTTCTGTCCGCGGACGGCTTCGGCGTCGCGGCGGGCGCGATCGTCGCGCAGAAGCTCGGGGCCGAGCGCCCGCGCGAGGCGGCGCGCGCGGGCCTCATCGCGGCGGGGCTCTCGGCGGGGTCGCTCACGCTCGCGGGGCTCGTCTTCGCGATCGCGCCGAGGCTCTTGGTGAGCGCGTTTTCGAGCGATCCCGCGATCGTCGGCGAGGGCGCGCGCGCGCTCTTCGTCGCGGCGTTCGCGCAGCCGTTCATGGGCTTCGCGATGGTGATCGCGATGGCGCTGCGGGGCGCGGGCGCGACGCGCACGGTGCTCACGTCGACGGCGGTGAGCACGCTGGTCGTGCGCAACGTCGCGACGTACGCGCTCGCGATCACGTTCGGCCTCGGCCTCACCGGCGTGTGGCTCGGGAGCACCGCGGATTGGGTGTGTCGATCGTTGATGTTGGGGGCTACGTACCTGCGCGGGCGATGGAAGCAGACGCGTGTGTGATCGCGTGATCGCGCGAAGGATCAAGCCTTGACGGCTTGCAGTCGCTTGACGAGCTCGGGCACGGCTTGGAAGAGGTCCGCCACGAGGCCGTAGTCGGACACTTGGAAGATGGGCGCGTCGCCGTCTTTGTTGATCGCGACGATGACCTTCGAGCCCTTCATGCCCGCGAGGTGCTGGATGGCGCCCGAGATGCCGATCGCGAAGTAGAGCGACGGCGCGACGACCTTGCCCGTCTGGCCGACCTGGAGATCGCTCGCGGCGTAGCCCGCGTCGCACGCCGCGCGGCTCGCGCCGACCGCGGCGTTGAGCGTGTCCGCGAGCGGATCGAGCACCTCGTTGAAGCGCTCTTTGAGGGCGCGACCGCCGGAGACGACGACGCGCGCCTCCGTGAGCTCGGGCCGCGCGCTCTTCACCTGATCGTAGGACACGAAGGTGACGCGCGAGGCCGCGGCGCCGGTCGCCGCGACGGCGATCTTCTCGATCGACGCGGCGGATCCCGAGGGCTCGGCCGCGGTGAACGCGCTCTGCCGCACGCTCACCACCTGGACCGCGGTGCTCACGGTGCAGATGCCGTACGCGTTGCCCGCGAACATCGGCCGTTTGTATTTGAGCGTCGAGCCGTCGGTGATGAGCTCGCTGATGTCCGACGCGTAGCCCGCGGCGAGGCGCGCGGCGACGCGCGGGAGGAGGTCTTTGCCATACGCGCTCGCGGTGCCGACCACGACGGCGAAGTCCTTGGCGACGGCCGCGACCGTGGGCGCGTAGCGCTCCGCGAGGTAGTCCTTGAGCGACGCGTCGTCGGCGACGAGGACCTTGGCCGCGCCGAGCGAGGCGGCTTCGGCCGCTGCGTCTGCGACGCCCGCGCCGATGACGAGGATGGTGTACGAGCCGCCGAGCGCGGCCGACGCCGCGCGCGCGAACGTGACCGCGGAGTGCGTGGTCTTCTTGAGCTTGCCTTCCGCGGCTTCTGCGATGACGAGTACGTTTGCCATGGTGCCTTGATCTCCGCGGAGGGGTTAAATGGCCTTCGCCTCGTTCTTGAGGCGATCGACGAGCTCGGCCACGTCCTTGACCTTGATGCCGGCCTTGCGGGCGGGCGGCGGAGCGAAGGTGCCGTAGTGGACCTTGAGCGACGTGTCGGCCGCGAGGTCCGCGAGCTTCACCTCGACGAGCGGCTTCTTCTTGGCGGCCATGATCGCGGGCAGCGCGGCGAAGCGGACGCCGTCGTTGTACTTGAACGCGGGCGCGGTCTTCATCGAATAGACGCTGGTCGGCGCGACGATGCGGAGATCGACCGTGACCACCGCGGGGAACTTCACGCGCAGCGTGATGACGCCGCCGTCGACCTCACGGCCCACGAGCAGGCCGCCTTGCTCCTCTTTGAGGGTCGCCGCGAACGTGGCCATGGGCCAATCGAGCAGCTCGGCGAGGACCTGCCCCACTTGGTTGGAGTCGCCGTCGACGGCCTGTTTGCCCATCAGCACGAGATCCGGCTTCTCGCGCTCGACGAGCGTCTTGAGCGCGCGCGCGACGAGGTCGCCGTCGAGCTTGTCGTCGGTCGCGTCGACGCGGATCGCGCGGTCGGCCCCGGTGGCGAGCGCCGAGCGGAGCGACTGCTCCGTCTCTTTGGGCCCGAAGGTGACCACCACGACCTCCCCCGCACGGGCCTTGGGGGCTTTGCCGTCCTCGGTGAGGCGGAGGGCCGCTTCGAGGGCGTACTCATCGAAGGGGTTGGGCTTCCACTCGAGGCCGGTGGTCTCGATTTTGTCGCCCGAAGCGGGGATTTTGACCTTGTTGGCGTTGTCCGGGTCTGCGACGCGCTTGAGCGCTACGAGGATTTTCACGGTGAAACGACTCCTCTGAACGGTCTACGCCCCCTTCCAATGCTGAGAGGGCGGGAGCCTCATGGCAGGATTGTCGCTTTGCGTCAAGGGCTCGGGAGAGCGAGCCAC
This sequence comes from uncultured Polyangiaceae bacterium, assembly GCA_964437785.1. Lineage (GTDB taxonomy): Bacteria > Myxococcota_A > Polyangia > Polyangiales > Polyangiaceae > CAYTJL01. The sequence goes on along the minus strand of CAYTJL010000005.1, from coordinate 90,543 downwards.
GTTTGGGTTTCGCGTCAGCGACTAAAGCGATCGTCGAACCACGGATATGCCGTGCTCGAATAACCCCTCTGCTCCCAAAAGCCCGGAGCGTCCTCCGCCAAGAGGGTGATTCTGCGGATCCATTTGGCGCCCTTCCACGCATAGAGCCTAGGCGTGATCATCCGCGCTGGGCCGCCGTGCTCGACGGGCAAAGGCTTTCCCTCCCACGTATGAACGATGAGCACGTCAGGCGCGAGCGCGTCTTCGAGGGAGAGGTTGGTGGTGTAAGGGATGCGCGTGCCCGGCGCGTGATCGTAGGCGGTGACGAAGACGAAGCGCGCCTCCGGCAGCGCGCCTGCGTGATCGCATAACGTGGAGAAGCGCACGCCGCGCCATCGGTTATCCATCCTGCTCCACGTCGTGACGCAGTGGAAATCCGAGGTGTCGTCGGCCTGCGGGAGCGCCATGAAGTCATCCCACGTGAGCGAGAGAGGCCGCTCGACCAGCCCGTCGACGACGAGGCGCCAATCGGCATGATCGATCGCGGGCACGTCCCCGAGATCGAGCACGGGCCAATTCTTCACCTCGCGTTGGCCCACCGGCAGCTTGGGCATGCCATGGCGATTCGTCGGGCCTGTGCCCACGGGTGTTTTCCCCGCGAAGACACCCAGGCCCTTTGACGCTTGCCGCTCCGCGAAGGCCTGCCGCCGTTCGATGAGGGGCTTTGGCTTCTTCTCGTCGGTCATCGATTGGCCTTTCCGGTGAGCTCGACGGAGACCGCGTCCACCGACGCGGAGGTCGGAGGACCGAACTTCTTGACCTCGACCGTGACCGCGAGCGCGGGCGTCTCGTCGAGCACGCGCGTGATGAGCTTCTCGGCCAGCGTCTCGAGGAGCTTGTAGGACGCGCGCGTGCCCTCGTCGACGACCAGGGCTGCGAGCTTGTCGTAATCGAAGACGCGCGCCCTGCTGTCCGCGCGCGGCAGCGCCGAGCTCGGCAGCGCGACGTTCAAGTTGACCACGAAATCCTGGGGTAAACCGCGCTCTGCGCGGGACGCGCCGTGGCGCGCACGGAAGCGAATGCCTTCGAGGCGAATCTGGTAGCGCTCGATCGTCGAGGCCATGGGCGCGTCGCTTACCACGGCGGCGCGCGAGCGGGCAGTAGCTCTGTCCCTGCGACATCGGTAGAATGATCGTCACCATGCGAGCACGAGCTTCCCTCCTTGCCCTCCCCCTCCTCGCTTCACCCCTCCTCATCCTCGTCGGGTGTCCCGTGACGATCCGCGAATTCCCCGACGGGGGCGGCGGATCGGGCGCCGGCGGATCGTCGAGCTCGTCGACGGGAGGCGGCGGCGCGTCGAGCTCGTCGTCTTCGGGGAACCCGCCGCCGACCGACATCTACGTGAATCCCGTGAGCGGCGACGACGCGGCCTCCGGCGATCAAGCCGCTCCGCTCAAGACGCTCGCCAAAGCGCTGACCCTCGTCCAACCTGGGTACACGATTCACCTCCTCCCCGGCCTCTACTCGTTCGCGACCAACGGGGATGGCTTTGGGTACGGTCTCCCTGATGGGGTTAAGATCGAAGGCACAGACCTGATGTCGACGACGTTCGACGGGGCGAACATCCAGCAAGGCCTCAACTTCAACGGGAGCGGCTCGCTCTCGGGCGTCTCCATGAAGGGGTTCGCCACCGCGATGTCCGCGTCGGCCGGCAACGTCGTGCTGTCGGACGTCATCGTGGACACCATCGCCAACGGCAGAGCCATGGATATCCGCAACACGGCGGACGTCACCATGAACAACGTCACGTTGGTGAACGGGAGCGCCGGCGCCGAGCTCGACACCGCCTCTCGATTGACCATGAACGGAGGGTCCATCAGCGGTATGGGCCCCAACTGCAACGGCGGTGTTTACGGCATCTACGCGCGGGACTCCGCGTCCATCACGCTGAACGGCACCACCATCAGCACCATCGGTGGGAGCGCCATCGAGCTGCGTCAGGCGTCGAGCGCCAACCTCAACAACGCCTTGATCGACATGACCGGTCCTCAAGGATGCGGCAACGGGGAGGCGCTCAGCACGGCAGAGTCGGGCTCGTTCATGTTGGTCAACACCACCGTTCAAAACAGCGCGGGGTTTGGGATCTTGAGCTACGGCAGCGGGCAGATCTCGCTGCAAGACAGCACCTTCGCAAACAACGGCTCCGGCATCACGGCGGGCCAGTCGCAGATCTCGATCACAGGCGGCGCCATCTTGAACAACGCGGGAGACGGGCTCAGCGTGTCCGGCTTCGCGACGCTCATCAACGTGCTCATCGACGGCAACTACGAGGGCATCTCGGTGCATAACGGAGCTCAGCTCAACGTTCGAGGGTGCACGATCAAAAACAACGCTTATGGCATCTACGCGTCGGGGAGCGGGTCGGGGAGCTCCCTCAACCTCGGCGTGAGCTCAGCGGATCCTGGAAACAACATCATTCAAGGCAACACCCAATATGGGCTCATGGTCGGGTGGGACTCCCCTCAAATCATCAACGCACGATTCAACACGTGGAACCCAAACATGCAGGGCACGGACGCCGCGGGCAAGTTCATGAGTGGCACGCAGGTGTGTGGACCTAACAACACCAACCCGCCCAAGAACTACGGCATCGGTTACATGGGTCTTTGCATCAACCTCTGATCTCCCCGCTCACACGATAAACGGCACGAGGGCCCTTCGCCCTTTGGGGTAGTCGGGGAAGGTGTCTCTGTACCACTTGTGGTTCGAGATCGCGCGCGGCGCCAAATTGGCGATCGTCCAGGCGGCGAACACCAGCGCAGGGAGCGACCATGTGGCGATCGCGAACCCGATCCACTCGATGATCTCGCCGAAGTAATTGGGGCACGAGATATAACGATAGAGCCCGCCCTCCGGGATCTTGTAGCCCTCATCCCCTTTGCGCGAGCGCCGGAGCCGCATGAGGACCGTGTCGGCGTGGAGGTTCACCAAGAAGCCCGCGACGAAGAGCGGAGCGCCGATCAAAAAGCGCGGGTCGAGGAGCCAAGAGGCCGAATACGTGGGGCCGATCCCGAAGAGCCAACGCCCGTTGAGGTAGCTGTTGCACGAGGTGAACACGAAGGCCATGAGCATCACGGCGACCGGCATTCGCTTCTTGGTCGGCGGGCGGCGGATGGGATAAACGAAGGCGCGGTGGACGTAGTGCAGCTCCCAAAGGGCCAAAAAGGCCAACGCCACAGGCCCTTTTTCCAGCCCCCCGAGCGCAAAGCACCCTCCAAAGACGAGCGCCGAGGGAGCCTCCATGATCACCCAACCGAGCGTGTCATCGATGGTCGGCCCCCACCCTCTGCGCGTGTGCCGGCCGTAGGGCGCCGCGATGAAGAAGAGCACCGGGAACGTCACGGTCGCGAGCGCGACCATGACGATCAACAACCCTCGATGAAACGTAAGCTCCGTCAACGCACCACCTCACGCTCGAGCGCCGCGAGCGCCTCGCGATCGCGCTCCGCCGCGCGCTCGTCCCAAGGCAGCCTCGGGTACGCGAGCGAGACCTCGCCCGCAAGCCCATAAAGGTGCTCCGCGTCGATCGCGCCGTGCGCGCCATCCACGGCGTGCAGCGCCTCGATCGCCTCGCGAACGCGCGCGAGCTGGCGCGCGGAGAGGCCGCGATGCTCACCTGGGGGGTTTGGGGGGAGGTCCCCCCAAATGTGACGCTCGTCCGCGAGCGATCGGCCGAGGGGCGGCGCCACCCACAGCTCATTCGCGCTCACATCAGCCTTGAGCACCGTCGGGAGCGCGGGGTGCCCGGCGCGCGCGAACGCCTGCGCGACGGCGAGCTCGTGACCTTCGATCGGGATGACGAGCACGTCGCGCCCGATCCACGTGTCACGCATCCGCCGGCTCACGTCGCGCCCATCTCCTGCGTCGCTCGACGGAACGAGGCGCGCGTCGCCCGCGCTCGGCGCTGCGTTCGAAGGGCGTCGCGACGCGCGCGCGCGGCGCGGGAGCACGCGGGACGACCACACGATCGACTGGAGCAACCGGCGCGCTTCGAACGCGTCGTCTGGCCTCTTCGATGGATCTTGCTGGAGGAGCCGAGCGATCACCCGATCGTGATCGGGCCTCAAATCCGCGTGGCTCGCGCTGAGGAGCGGGACCTCTCCCGCGTCGAGCGATCCCTCGACGTCGCCGGTGAGCATCTCGACGATGATCACCCCGACCGCGAAGATGTCGCTCTGAATCGTCGCAGGGCGACCCAGCCTCTGCTCCGGCGACATATACGTGAAGGTCCCAATCGCCCCGGACGTCGCGGTGCTCGACAAATCTCCGAGGTGCGCAGCGCCGAAGTCGGCGAGGTGTACGCTACCACCTTCGTCGAACAGCACGTTCGACGGCTTCACATCGCGGTGCAAGATCCCGAGCCTGTGCGCCTCTCCGAGCACCGAGAGGAGAGCGCAGCCGATCTCGATCGCGCGCGCCGGGGCGAAGGCCTCCCTCGCCGCGAGGTGATCCGCGAGCGATCCGCCCGCCATCCACGCGAGCACCGTCGCGGGCCCCTCTGGATGGTACGCGACGAGCGGGACCACGTGCGGGTGACGAAGCTTTCCGAGCGCGATCGCTTCGCGCTCGAAGCGCAGGAGCGCGTCGCGCCCGCTCTCGCGATCGAGCCCCGCGAGCAGCTTCACGGCCACGCGATCGCCGGTGACGCGATCGAGCGCCTCGACGACGCGCGCGTTTGGCGTCACCGCGACCTCTCGAATGGTCTGGTATCGCCCGAGGATCAGCGGACCCTTCGCGTCGACGCCGGCGCGCTCGGGCAGCGGATCGCGCGCGGGCTCGTCCTCCTCGACGCCGAGCTCTCTCATCTCGTCTTCGAGGGTCTTCGCCGCCTCTGCAAATCCCAGCTCGACGAGGCACCTTCGAAGGAGCGGGAGCGCCGCCGCGCGCTCGGGCGCCTTGGGATCGAGCCCTTGAAGCGCCTTTACCGCCGCTTCGGTCCTTCCGTGTCGCGCGAGCAAACCTCCAAGGGCGACGCGCAGCGCCGCGTCCACCGGTCGCGCACGGAGCGCGGCTTCGAGCACGCGCGCGCCGTCCGCCGGCCTCCCCGCGCGCTCGAAGCACCGCGCGGCGCGACGAGCATCTCCCGCATCGGCGAAGGCTCGCGCGGCGTCGAGCGCCTCTCCAAAGGCTTCGAAGAGATCACCGGCGAGGGCGCCGAAGCCCTTCGAAGCGAGCTCGCGCGCCGCGGCGAGGCCCGCGATCGCCGAGAGATGCCGGCGAATCTGCGCACATGCCTCCTCCGCGAGCGCGACATCTCCCCCGAGCGCAGCGAGCACGACGGCGCGGCGAGGATCGTCCGCGAGCAACGCCTCACGCGCGGCGGCCGTAAAATCGCACGCTCGCTCCAGCTCGATGGAGCGCTGCGCGTGCTCCTCTCTCACGCGACCTCAACGATGAAAAGCAACCCGCCCGCTGACGGCGAGATCGAAGCGAAGCTCACCGACGTCAACCGCGTGACCAGCGCGCCCGAGATCGATCGAGCGACCCAGCTCGCTCGCGTCGAACGAGCGCAGCCGAACGCGATGTACGACGACCAAGAGCCCTTGTTCGAGCGGCTTGAGACCCGCTTGCCGCATCGTCGCGGTCGAGAGCGATGCTTCGCCCTCGTCCGCGAAGGTACACCGCAGAAAGCTGTCCTCTCCGGTGCCCACGTCGACCAAGATGAAATCGCCGCGATCGCGCGGAGCTTCGACGCTCCACCGGATCATCAGCGGCGATGCCTCATCCACCGAGGGCACGCTCGACACATCGCCGAGCAACACGTCGCCGACCTTCACGTCGCGGAGCAACGCGGGCGCATCGGCCGCGACCGAGAAGTGATCGACCGCCGTCGAGCCCGAGACGTCGAGCGTGTAGCGAACGCCGCCCGGAAGGTCGCTCGCGGCGTCGTGCGACGTGTAAAAGACCCCAGACACGAGCTCGCCCACATCGGGGAACGCTCGCGCGCCGAGCGCCATGCTCGTCTCTCCGACCGAGAGCTTGACCTCGCCGACATCCAGAAGATCGATCGGACCGACCGACGATGCCGCACCGGGAGGCAAGCTCTCCTGCGCGATGGCTCGACACTCCCCGAGCGCCGGCGCAGAGAGGCGCGAGCCGGTGATCTGGCCCGCGAGATCAGCGCTCCCCGCAGGCGCGGACCAGCGCATGAACTTGGCCGACACGTTGGTGACGGGCGCGCCGTTGACGACCGTTCGCTCGACGCTGACGATGCTCTCGGTGGTCCCGGAGGAGGCATCGGCGATGTCGTCCACCACCTCGGTGGAGCAACCGAGACCCAAGAGCCCGGTCAGAAGAATCGGAGCGACGCGACAGTACGACACGATAGGCATCTTATGGCCTGCCCCCGCGGGCCGCAACGCCCAAAATGGAGTCAAAACGCGAGCACCAGCGCGGCGGCGGGGGCGAGGCTAAAGCCCTCGAGCTCGACCGAAGTCTTGCCGACCGTGCCCGCGGCGCGGTGGTACAAGCCGTTCAACTCCACGGCGCCGTACAGGTGGCGAAAACCAATGCGGAGCCCAGCCGTAAAGCCCACAAAAGCGTGACGTCCTGAAGCATCGATGAGCGTCGGCTGGTTGTCCGCGCCAACGGGCCCGGGGAGACGTCCCGATAAAAATTCGAGCCCTCCACGCGGCCCCAACCAGATGGAATAAAGGTCGCTGCGGCTCTTGTACCCGAACAACACCGGGATATCGAAGCCGCCCCCGTAAACAGCGCTCCCATCCCCTTCGCCCGTGATCCTCCGCGCGACGACGGCGCTCGCGGCGGCTCCCAAGGAGAGCGCGAAGTTGCCGAAGACAAATGCGTGGCGGAAATCGAGGCGGATCGTGCGCCCGGTATAGGCGAGCCCAAGCTCGTTGCTCCCGGCCACGCCAATTCGGCTGCCCACCCAAGGAGCAGCCCCGGGAGCGACCGAGAGCCTCTCGAAGGACCCGGACTCCTCGACGACCTGTTTGGATCGAAACACAGGGATCTGACCGGATACCCCGGCGCCGGCAGTGACCTTGCCGGGGGACAGGACGTGCGCGGGATGGAACAGAGGAGAGCCACCTCCGCACCCCATGAGCACAGAGGCCGCGAGAGAGCAGGAGGCTACCGAAAGAGAGGCACGAGCCCGCGTCACCATCGGCGGGTCGGCCGGCCCGTCGCTCGGGGAATCACTTGCGGAAACGCGACGGGTAGTTGTTCGAGTCCGAGCGCTTCTTCAGCTCGTCATCATCGGGGTGGAGCTTGATGGCCCGCGCGATGAGCAGGTCTTCGGCCTCGACGATCTGCGGGTTGGGCAAGCAGCACTCGACGGGGCAGACGGCTTGGCAAGCCTCGTGATCGTAGAAGCCCACGCACTCGGTGCAGAGCTCGGGATCGATCACGTAGATCTCGTCCCCTTCGCTGATCGCCTCGTTCGGGCACTCGGGCTCGCACGCTCCGCAGTTGATGCAGTCCTCGGTGATGTAAGTAGCCATGAGATCGATCGTCCCTTCGACAAGCCTTCCCGGCGATCTTTATCGACCGTTTTTAGAGGCGAGGCCCGGGCAAGTCAATCGTCGAGCGCGGCCCACGCCAAATCTGCCAAGGCGCGGGTCAGCGCCCAACGAGACGTCCGCTGGCCCGCAAAATACTGCATCCCTGCCCGCGCGAGGGACGCGGAGGAGGTCACCCATCGCTCCGCGAGAGGGCGCGTGCCGCCATAAATGAAGCGCGTCGCGCGCGACCGGATGGCCATGTCGAGCCCCGCGCGCGACCACATCATCGCGCGGCGAAAGTCCTTGAAATCGAAGGTCCCCGCGCGCACGCACCGCGCGAGGTACATCCCGGCGACGGCGCCGCCCACGATCGCTTGCGCGATGCCCTCCCCCAAGACGGGGTCGATGCCCGCCGCCTCTCCGACGAGCACCGCGCGCGGTGAGGCAAAGGGCTCGGCGAGCGAGATCCCACGCTCGGCGAAGCGCTTCACGCGATCGGGCATCGGGATACCCTTTTGGGCGAGGCGATCTGCGAGGATCTCTCCCACGTCGCGCTCCGAGCTCGAGCCACCGTCTCCGTCACGCAGCTCGTAGACGCCGCGACAGACGAGCCTCTGACCGTCGACGACGGTGGGGAAGTCCCACGCGTAGCCGTAGAGCGCGCGGTCGCAGATGTCGAAGTGCAACAAGTCGCGCGGGGGATCGCCGGGCACAGGCTCGGTATCGACCTCGACCACCTGCGCGGAGAAGCGACCGCGACCGAGTCCCAACGCGCGCCTCACCACGCTCCCGACGCCGTCGGCGCCGACGATCGCACGCGCGCGGATCGGCCCGGCGGTGCTCTCGACGCGGACGCCATCGCTCTCGATGGCCACGTTGGTCACGCGGGTGCTCTCCACGATCGCGACGCCCCTCCGTCGCGCGAAGCCGGCGAGCGCGGCGTCGTGCTCGATGCGACGAACGACGCGGCCGATCGGCCCCCCGCTCGATCGCTCTACGAGAGCGCCGCCCGCTGCCTTGATCGACATCCCCGACACCTGCTCCGCGGGGATGTCGAGGCGCACGCCGATCGACGCGAGCAGTTTGTCGGCGCGACCACCCACGGCGCCGCCACAAATCTTCTCGCGTGGATAACGGCTCTTTTCGAGCACGAGCACGCGCTTCATGAGCGAGGGCTCGGTCGCCGCGAGGAAGAGCGCGGTCGAGATGCCCGCAGGCCCACCGCCGACAATGAGGAGATCTGCGTCCAAGAGATTATGGCGTGTACCACATGGGCGAAGTCCACGCGCGCTCTTGAATCGTCGAGGGGACCGCGAGCGCGTCACATCCAAGCGCCGCGCGCTCCTCCGACGTGAGGCTGTTGCAGACGTGGGTGCTCCAACGGCACGTCGGGACCTCGAGCACGCGCGCGTAATACGAGGCGTGGAGCGACGGATCGAACGCGGGATCGGACCACACGGCGCAGAGCGTGTCTGCGCCTTCGCCGGTGAGCTCGCACGTCGAGGGGTCGACGGGCGCCTGCACCTGCTCTCCAGCGATGTCGAACACGTGCTCGCGCGGCGTCCCGGACGCGTCGATCCAGAGCTTGATGATCTGGATGCGCTCGAGCGGGGCGCTCGGAAGATCCGCGGTGCCCGGATCGCGCATGGCCGAGACGATGATCTTCGGCGCAGAAGCGCCGGAAGGCCGAGGCGGGAGGTCCGCGCCCATGGGGGCGCCGCGCGCGTAGCCCTGCGCGACCATGTCGGATCGCGCGCAGAGATCCGCCGGGAGATCCCAGCCGGAGAACGCGCGCGCCACGATCCTCGGGCCGCTGGTGCCAAAGACCTCGCGCCTCTTGAGCGCGTCGAAGATCGCGTCACGGCTGTTCTCCTCGGCCCACACCGCCACGAGCCCGCCGGGGTTGGCGATGAGCGGCCTCACGGCGAGCGCCTGCCCCGCGATCTGATCCTGCGGCAGCCGATCGGACATGCCGAGATGACCTGGAAAGCCTCGCTCCTCGGTGTTGCCAGGGGTCCCGTTGTGCGTGTCGGTGCTCGCGATGAACCCCAGCTTGAACGGGTTCGCTCCGATGCGTCGCTCCTCGCCCAAACCGGCTTGCACGATGCCGCGCGCGAAGTCGCGCCACGACGTACAGCCGAAGCCCGCAACGCCGCCGTTGCCAAAGCCCGTAGGGCCGCAGTCTGTGAGCGGCGCGGCTTGAATCTTCTCGAAGTCGCACAGCTCGTCGGGCGGACCCGCGACGGAGGCGAGACCACGAGTGCACTCGGAGTCGCCCTTGTGCTGAAAGATCTCGAGCAGAGGCTCGATCTCCGATCGCCGCTTCGCTTGCGCTCGCTCCTCGTCCTCGGCGCTCGCGCCCGGGTATTCCACGAAGAACATCCGGCCATTGCTCTGGTTCGAGTTGTGAGGGATCGAGATGACGTCGCAGCCCGACTTCGCGTCGGCGCACTCGGCGCGCAGGCGCTTCCAGAGCAGCTCGGGTCGCGGCGCATCGTAGACCGTGACGGGCGAAGGCAACGCCTTGGCGTTCCGAAAGATCACGTTGCGATGGAGGTTGGTCGCGTTGGGTGAGAGCGAATATTCGTAGGCGACGAACGTGGTGAAGCGGCACGCGCTCGTGCGGTCGTACGCTCCTTCGGCGGCGTCTTGAATCAGCCTCCATACGGGCGCGGCGGCGTCTGCGCACGCGCTGCCGTCGGGTCCACAAAAGTCAGCGCGGAAAGGCGGATCGGAGCCCACGCCGAGGCCGAGCACGGAGGCTTGAGGCGGTCGATAGTTGACGCACGTGACGGTGTCGTACGCCGGCGAGCCCGGCGTCGTGCAGAGGCTCGTCTCTCCGAGGTATTCGGCGTGATCGGTGACCGCGGCGAAGTCGAGCGGTCGTGCGAGACGAACGGAGAACGTGGGCTTGCCATCGGCGTCGAGCGGCGGGAGGTCGATGGCCTCGCCCCGCGCGAAGCGATACGCGTCGGCAGGCTTGGTTCGAACGTCGTACGTCCATGCGTCGAACGACAACGACGTGTGGCTATGGAGCTCGCCGAAGAGCGGCTTACGGAGCGGATCTCGATCTGTGCATGCCTCACGCTCCTCGGAGTACATCGGGCGCGCTCCTTGGGTCGTGACGTCGTCGTTGCAGCCGCACGAGAGCGCGACGACGAAGAGGAGGCTCCTTCCAGATCGCATCGGCGCAATCTTAGGGCAAGAGCTGCGCGACGCGATCGATCGTCCACGCGAACGCGATTGAGCCTGCGGCATACGCGGCGGCGCGCCTGACGAGCCCGCGTGACACGATCTTCGCCATGATCGCGAGCGCCGCGCCCACGACCACGAGCGATAGGATTTGAGCGGCTTCAATGCCGGCGTGAAACGACAGGAGCGCCGCCGGCAGCTCTCGCTTCGAGACGCCGAGATCGCGTAGCCCGGACGCGAAGCCGAGCCCGTGGAGGAGCCCAAAAGCGAAGGCCAAACGCGCCTCGCCGCCGGGGTTGCGACGATCGATGGCGCGCGCGGCGGGCAGCATCGTGCTCGCCGCGATGCACACCTCGAGCGGCGCCTGAGGGACGCGGAGCAGCTCGAGCATGGCGAACGCGAGGGCCGCCGCGTGCGCGAGGGTGAACGCGGAGACGGTCCACACGAGCGAACGAGCCCGCCGCGCGACGAGCATGAGGCTCACCATGAACAGCAGATGATCGAGCCCGCCGAGCACGTGGGCGAAGCCGGCGCGCGCATACGCGAGCGTTGCGGTGGGCGCACGTTGCGCCGCTGCACGAAGCTCCGCGCCGCGCAGGAGCGTAGTCGAGGTTTGACCGTCCTCGCCTTTGAAGCGCACGAGCACCTCGCTCGACGCGGAGCTGAGCCCGCGGATCGCGATGCCTTCGGGGCCGATGCCACGAGGACCGCAGTCGAGGCGCATGATCAAGCGGGCTTCGCCGTCGTCGTGCGGAGGATCGCGCTCGACATCACAGTGGGTCGGAGGAGCGAGGGTCGCGTTGGCCTCACGTGCGGGCGGCGACCAGATGATCGCGTACCGGCCGCCGCCCTTGGGCTCGATGTCGAGGACCGCTGGGCGAAGCTCGTGCGCTGCCGCGCTCGACACGGCCAGGAGCCACACGAAACAACCAAGGGCCGAGACCGCGCGCTTCACCGAGCCCGTCCCTCGACGATCACCCGCCGCTTCGCTCGGAGCCGATCGACTTCGGCGCGGTACGCGGCTTCGCGGCGCTCGTTGAGGAGCGCCTCGCGCACGCGCGGCCTCACCTCGTCGAGCGTGTGGGCACGAGGCTCCGCGCGTTCGAGCACGCGCACGAGGTGGTGCCCGAACGAGGAGACGAGAGGTCCCGCCCAAGCGCCTGGAGGGATCGACGTAACGCTCCGAGCGAAGCCGGAACCGAACGTCGCCTCGACCTCTGCGTCGGTCTTGCGCAAGAAGGCCCGTCCTCTCAAAAACGGATCGCCGAGCGATTCGGGTGCGGCGCCCCCACGGAGCGCGACGAGGAGGTCCTCGGCTTCGCGCTCGGGATTACGGCGCGGGCGGCGCGCGAGGAAGACGTGCTCGAAGGATATCTGTTGCGGGGCAGACCATCGCTCGGGCTCGGCGGTGAGACGCGCGGCGAGCTCGGCGTCCGTCGGCTCGGCGACGTGAACGAGCGCGCGCAGCGTGAGCTCCATTTTTTGCGCGAGGCGGCGTCGGATGATCACGTCCCCCCGATCGAGGCCGAGCGCGAGGGCTTCGCGCTGGAGCACCTCCTCTTCGACGAACCGTGCGATCATCTCGCGCTCTTCGGCTTGGCTCGGCGGTGCGCCGGTGCGCTTCTCGTAGTCCGCGCTGAGGGCGTCCATGAACGCGCGCGACACGATGAGATCCGGGGTGGGGGACAGGCGCGCGTGGAGCGCGAAGATTGCGAAGCCGATGAGGGAGAAGCGCGCGAGAGGGCTTCGCATTGCGCGACGGAGGTGGGCGAGAAACAGGGCGCCGAGCACGGCGCGACCCTCCGCAGATTGAACCCTATTGTCAAGGGCTCTTTGGCTTGGCGCACAACGGGTTGGTTTTGCCCGAACGCCTACTGCTATTTATAGAATAAAGCCGATCTAAGAGTCAACCGTTTTCTTCGCGAAAGAGGCAATTCTCCAGCCAAAAAAGGTTCTAAAAAATGCCCCTCCACACCATTTTTCTCTAGGCATTCCCCACTTCCCCAACCATAGTCCTCCCACCAAACGTTCTTCCCAAGCGGGACCCTTGGCCGCACCACCGGCCAAAGGCCCCTCACCGTAAACACACCCATCAACTGTGGAGTACGGCTATGAGCAGTGTACACACTTCTCCAACTATTTCCAAGCGTCCGCTCAGTCTCAACCATCGAGACGAAACGCAGCTTGTGCAATGGCTCGCTACGCTCACTGAACAATTCGAAGACCTCGCCGCCGCAGCCAACGACGCTACGAGTCGCAAACGGAGCCGCGCCCTCTCGCGCGCAGCAGCGCGTAACAAGGTGCAAGATGCGTCCGCTGCGATCGACTCGTTGCTCGGAGTGCTTCACGCGGCGCTCCATGTAACCCAGCGCGATCACTGAAGACCCACGAAAAAACGAGCGGACAGCTCCTCAAAAGGAGGTTTTATGGCCAGCACCATTTCGAGCCTCGTGTCCGTGCGCCTCAACAAAGAGGTGATCGCGCGCATCGATGCGGTCAGCGCGCGCACCGCACCGCCCCCGGGGATCAAGCCCACACGGTCCAACACCGTGAGGATGCTGATCCTCCGTGGCCTCGAAGCCACGGAAAATCGCGCACACGTCCCCAAACCCGCGACCCGAGAGGAGGAAGACGAAAGACCATCGCCCTTCGAGTCGTGGGCGTATTAAGCGCGGTCATACCCTCTCGATACGCTCGCTCGCCCGACGCAAAAAGCGCCTCGTCATCACGATAGCGACGGTGACGAGCCCCAACGTGAGCCCAACCCAAAGGCCCACGGCTCCTCCTTTGAGCGCAATCCCAAAGACCAACGCGACAGGGAGACCAACCCCCCAATGGGCTCCCAACTGCGCCAAGAACGGATATCGCACGTCGCCGATCCCTCGGAGCGCGCCCGCCGCCACGACTTGTACACCGTCAAAGAGCTGAAACACCGCCGCGATCCGCACGAGGGTCGAGCCGACGTCGATCACCTGTTGATCATGCGTAAAGAGCGCTACGAGCTGCCTCGGAAAAAGCGCGAACATGAGGGCGCCTGTGCACATCGAGAGCGCTCCGAGACCGAGGCCGAGCACCCCCCGCCGCCTTGGCGACACCCCTTCTCCAACGGCATGCCCCACTCGAACGGCGGTCGCGCCGCTCACGCCAAGAGCTGCCATAAACGTGAAGCTCGCGAGCCCCAACGCGATTTGATGCGCCGAGACCACCGTCGAGCCGAACCTCCCCGCGATCAACGACACGACGGCGAAGACGCCGATCTCGGCCAAGAGCTGCAACCCGAGCGGCAGGCCAATCCTCGTGATCGTCCCGAGCGACACGACGACCCTCGGCTCTTTGGGCCTCCCGCGGTACGCCGCGCCGAGCACCCACGCCGCGAGCACGGTGCTCGCCACGCTCGACGCGAGCCCGGCCCCGAACGCGCCGAGCGCCGGGAGCCCGATCGCAGGCAGGCCGACGCTCTTCAACGCGACGTCACCCCGGACGAGCAACATGCACACGAAGACGTTGACGACGTTGGCGATGATCGACGCCACGAGCGAAGGCAATGTCTCGCCCTTGGCTTGGAGGTACGTCTTGCCCGCGAGGAACAGGAAGAACGCGAGGATCCCCGGCGCTTGACCGACGAGGCACGAGCGGATCAACGGGGTGAGCGCCGGATCGGCGCCGAGCGGCGCGAGCAGCAACGTGGTCGCGAAGGTGAGGCCGATCGTCGGCAGCGACACGAGGAGGCTCGCGACGAGGCTCGCGCGAAGAGCGCCCCACGCGCGCGCATGCTCGCCCGCTCCGATGGCCTGCGCCGCGATCGGTTCGAGCGAGAGCGCGAGCCCCATCCCGAGCGAAGCGGCCGCGAACATGATGGATCGAGCGGTGGTCGCGGCGGCGAGATCGAGCGACGAAGAGCGCCCCAAGATCGCCGTGTCGACGAGGTGCATCGCCGTCCACCCGAGCTGCGCGAGCGCGATGGGCAACGAGAGCGCGATCAGCCGGCGGAGCTCTTCGCGATCGACGTGCGACGAACGCCGTCCGTCATCCGTCATCGAGCTTCGCCAACGCGGCCCGCGCCTCCGCGACGACCGACTGATCCCCCTGCTCCAGCGCCATGGCGAGCACCCCCTCGAAGGCGCGTCGCGCGTCGTCGCTCGACCCGGTGTGCGCGAGCAGCGCGCCCAGCAAAAACCGCCCTTCGCGCGCGTCGGTGAAGTAGCCGCGGCTCTCGGCGTAGCGGCACAGATCGCGGAGCAGCGACTCCGCATCCGGCATCCCGCCGATCCCGTCGAGGTACGCGAGATGAATCCGGTTCAGCGTGACGAGCCGCTCTTGTCCACCCGCCTCCGCGAGCTCGCGCGACTCGGAGAGCGCCGCGTAGGCGCGCGGCAGATCACCGTGCCTCCGGCTCGCGTCGCCGAGGTTGTGCAGCGCCACCGCCGCCGCATAGCGAATGCCGGTCGCCCTCGCGAGATCGACCGCGCGCACGGACGCATCCACCGCCGCCTTGTAGTCCTGCGCGTTGATGAGCGCGAGGACGCGCTGCTTCTCTCGCTCCGCGGCGGCGACGATGTCCTCGGGAGGATCGAGCCGCTCGGCCTCGTCGATGGCGCGGAGCGCGCCCGTGAGATCGCCGGTCGTGGCCCGCACGTAGGACATCGCGAGGAGCGCGCGGGACGTCGTGAGACCACCCAACGACTCGAGCCGCTCCACAGCGGGGAGCGCGCGCGCGAAATCTCCTTTGCGACCCGCCGTCTCAATCTCGGCGACGAGCGCGGCGGAGAGCAGGTATTTGTCCCCATCCGCGAGCGCGAACGCCTCGTCGAGCTCGCGGTACGCGGCCTCGAAGAGGTTCACGGCGCCGAGCGCGCGCGCGACGTTGACACGCGCGCGGATGCGCTCCGAGAGCTCCCCTGCCGCGTCGATACGGCGAATGACACGGGCAGCGACGCCGGCGAGATCGGGGGACGCGCGCACGCGCGTGACCGCGTCCGCGAGCGCGGTGAGCCAAACGCCGAGCTCCTCCGCGGATCGTCGCTCCGTATCGGCGAGGTCGAGCGCGCGGAACAAGAGGCGGATCGAAGGCTCGACGCGTCCGACCTTCATCTCGTGCAAGGCCGCGCTCGCGAAGAAGCCGGCAGCCCGATCGCGATCGCCGGCCTCGTAGAGATGATGGCCGATACGCTCGGCGTGCTCGACGCCCTCTTCGCCCTCCACCGCGAGGAAGGCCGCCGCCGCCGCCGAGTGCAGCTCGCGCCGTGCCTCGGGCGGGATCGTGTCGAGCACGATCTCTCCGTGCATGGGCGACGCGAAGCTCACCTGATCGGGGCCCGTGATCCGCAAGAAATCACGCGCGAACAAGCTCGCGACCAGGCGATCGATCTGCGAGACCGAGTGCTTGAGGAGCGCGCCGACCACCGACGTGTGGATCGGATCTCCCAAGATCGCCGCGGCTTGCAGCACCGCGCGCTCGTTCGGATCCAAACGGCTGACGCGGCCGGCGATGAGCGTGCGCAGCGTGCGCGGCACCGCGGTCGCCCCCTCCAGGCGGGCCCTCACGGCGCCGTTCATCACGCTGATCGCGCCCGAGTCCGTGAGCTCTTTGATGAGCTCTTCGAGGAAGAGCGGGTGCCCCCCCGCGCGCTCGCGACAAAATTCGAGCAGCTCGGGGGCGAGCACACGCGCGCCGACGCGCGTCGAAATGAGGCGCGCGCTGTCGTCGTCGCCGAGCTCGCCGAGGGCCACGCGGTGGTGCAACGGGTGCGTGGCGAGGAGCTCGGGCGGCTCGTCGCGGCTCGCGAGCACGAACACCGCGCGGAGCCCCCCGCCCGACGTCGGCGCGATGCTGTCGCCGCGCGCCTTCTCGCGGCCCGCGATGCTCGCGATGACGTCGAGCGTCGAGGCGTCCATGGCCTGCGCGTCGTCCCAGCAAAAGACGTGCAGCCTGTCGTCGCACAAGCTCTGCACCATCCGCGTGAACGCGGCCCGGAGCGCGGCGCCGAGGTCGCCCGACGATCCGCCGCGCGGCGCGGCGCCGAGCTGTGTGAGCACGGCGTTCGACTCGTCGGAGTGAAGGCCGAGCGCGCGTAGCCTCGGCACCACCTCGAGGATGCGCGCCTCATCGTCGCCCTCTTGCACGCCGCAAAGGACACGGAGCATCGTGGAGATGCCGCTCCACGCGATCTCCGCCCCATTCTTGGAGCACGACGCGATGTAGAAGCCGACGTTGTAGTTTCCCTTCGCGAGGCGCCGCTCCATCTCGGCGACCATGCGCGTCTTGCCGATCCCCTTGTCCCCGAAGATCGTGACGATCTGCGCGCGCCTTCGCGTCGCGGAGGCCAGGATGTCGCCGAGGCGCTTGAGCTCCGTGCTGCGTCCGACGAAGCGCCCGTAGACCGCGGAGGGCGATTGCGCTCCCGTGATCAGCCGGCCGCCTTCGGGCGCGCCCGCGAGAGGCCCAGCCGCGGGGAGATCATCGGAGGTGAACTCCGTGCGGACGATGCGCGCGGCGATGCGCGAGGCAGCGACCTGCCCTTCGGTCGCGCGAGCGAGCGTCTGCGCCGTCGCGACGAGCGAGCTCAACCTTCCATCCTTGATGGGCGTGCCTTGTCCGTCCACGAGGATGCGCGAGACGTGGATGCCCGCAGAGATCGCTCCGCCCCGCACGATCAGGAGCGCCGCGCGCACCGCGGCCTCCGTGTCACGACCGTCAGCGTCGTCGGTGCCGAAGATCGCGACGATCTGATCCGGCTCGTCCTCGATGATGCGCGCGCCGTAGCGCGCGAGCACGTCGCGCGCGCGGTAGACCGGATCGGCTCTGCGGATCGAGTCCGGCGGCCGATCGTTCGCGCCTGGCTCGATCGTCTGAATGGACGGAGGCGGCGGTGTGCTGCCCCTCGCGAGCGCGTGCTCGCTCCTGCGCCCGCGCGGCTCCTGCGCGATCGCGAGCACGAGCGCGGTCACGTCACGGCGCTCGCCGATGTCCGCAGTGCGCGTGATCTGGAGGCTGTCGCCCTCGCTCGTGAGCCGCAAAATCGCGCTCGTCGTTGGGCGCGGCCGCTCTTGGCTCGTGGGGCTCGGGACCTCCACCGGGGTGCGCTCGTCCGCGCCCGCTCGATCCTCGAACACGCGCGCCGCTTCGATCTCGGGGCTGCCTCTATCTTCGCGGAAGCGCTCCATGAGCTCGGCGAGCTTGTGGCTGCCGAAGCGCTCGCCCGACGCATAGAAATACCCGAGCAGGTGCTCGTGAAGCTTGCCCGCGTCCGCGAAGCGATCGTCCCTGCCCTTGCTGAGGAGCTTGTTCGAAATGTCGATGAGCCCTTTGGGAGTGTCCGCGCGCACGAGCTCGATGGGAGGGAACTCGCCTGCGACGACGCGGCGGAGCGTCTCTTGCGCGGTGTTCGCCGCAAAAGGGTTGGTCCCGCCGATCATTTCGTAGAGCACCGCGCCGAGCGAGAACAGGTCGCTCCGCCCGTCGAGCGAGAGCGCCATCGCTTGCTCCGGGCTCATGTAGGCGAGCTTTCCGCGCACGCGACCTGCGCTGCGATCCGCGGCCTCGTCGATGATCGAGTCCTTGGCCTTCGCGATGCCGAAGTCCGTGACCTTGACCTCGCCCTCCCACGACAAAAGGATGTTCTGCGGGGAGATGTCGCGGTGAACGATGCCGAGCGGCCTCGACTGCTCGTCCCTCCTGCGATGCGCGTGATCGAGCGCCTTGGCGACCTCGGCGGTGATGAACACGGCCATGCCGAACGGCACTTGGATCTTCTGGCGCCGGCACCGCGCGAGGAGCGTGGCGAGGTCGATCCCCGGCACGTACTCCATCGCGATGAAGTAGCTCGTCGGATCGCCGTTCGGGTGGTCGACGCGACCGAGGTCGAAGACCTGCACGATGTTCGCGTGCGACAAGCGCACCGCGAGCTTGGCCTCGTGCACGAACATGTCGACGAACTGCGGGTGCTCCGCGAGCTTCGGCAAGATGCGCTTGATGACGAGGACCTTCTCGAACCCCTCGACGCCGAAGCTCTTCGCCTTGAACACCTCGGCCATCCCTCCCTCGCCGAGGCGCTCGAGGAGACGATATCGGCCGAAGGTCTGCTCCAGCGTCATAGGGGGAGGTCAATCAAGCGTCGTCGAAGAGAGCCCATTCGTCCATAGCTCAAGAGGACGGCCCCTGTCCCGCCCCCGCGGACTTTGCTTGCGCTTCACGCGTGAGCGCCGGTGGGGGTTTGGGCGGACCTTTGAGGTCCCCCCATCGTGGACTGCGGGTTTGGGGGACCTTCGAGGTCCCTCCATCGTGGAAGCGCGGAGCTTATCATGCGGTCCCTCCCGCATCGCCGTACATCGCCTCCGCGATGCGGAACGCCGCACCTTCGAGCTTGGTATACGCCTCGCGGATCGCGTTGAGATCGCCGCCCGCTTCGAGCAGGTGGCGGAGCGAAGCGCAGTCCCTCTTGACGCCTTCGAGCACGTCAGCGCCGATCAGATCGCCATATCCGTCGAGCGCTTGCTCGGTCTGAAAGAGCAGCGTCTCGGCTTGATTGCGCAGCTCGGCGAGCTCGCGGCGCGCCTCGTCCGCCTGCTTGAAGCGGTTCGCCTCTTCGACGAGGCGATCGACCTCTTCGGGGGTGAGCCCGCTCGTCGGTGTGACGCGGACCTGCTGCGTGCGCCCGGTGCCGAGATCCTTCGCTTCGACGTTGACGATGCCGTTCTCGTCGACACGGAAGGTGACCTGGATCTTGGGCACGTTGCGCGGCGCGGGCGGGATGCCGGTGAGCTCGAACTTCGCGAGGCTCCGGCAATCGTCGGCCATGTCGCGCTCGCCCTGGATCACGTGGATGGGGACGAAGCTCTGGTTGTCGACGCTCGTGGTGAAGATCTCGCTCTTCTCGGTGGGGATGGTCGTGTTGCGCGGGATGAGCTTGGTGGCCACGCCGCCGCCGGTCTCGACGCCGATCGAGAGCGGCGTCACGTCGAGCAGCAGGACCTCATCGACCTGGCCGGTGAGCGCCGCGCCTTGGAGCGCCGCGCCCACCGCGACCACTTCGTCGGGGTTCACGCCTTTGCTGGGATCTTTTCCGAAGAAAGCCTTGACCGCGGCCTGCACGGCCGGCATGCGCGTCATCCCGCCGACGAGCACCACCGTCTTGATTTGGCCTACGTCGACCTTCGCGTCGGCGAGCGTGGCCCGGCAGGCGGTGATGGTGCGCTCGATGAGCGGGGCGCACCACATCTCGATCTCGACCCTGCGGATGGTGCGTTCGAGATGGAGCGGCCCGCCCGGCCCCACGCTGATGAACGGGATGTTCACGTCGGTCTCGAGCGACGAGGAGAGCTCGTGTTTGGCCTTCTCCGCGGCCTCCTTGAGGCGCTGGAGCGACATCCTGTCGGCGCGGAGATCGACCTTGTGCTGATCGAGGAACTCCTCGGCGAGCTGGTCGATGATCACCTGATCGAAGTCCTCGCCGCCGAGGTGCGTGTCGCCGCCCGTCGCCTTGACGCCGAAGACGCCGCTCGTGATCTCGAGCACGGAGATATCGAAGGTCCCGCCGCCGAGGTCATAGACCGCGATGGTCTCGGCCTGCACTTTGTCGAGCCCGTACGCGAGCGCCGCCGCGGTGGGCTCG
The DNA here is from genome assembly GCA_964437785.1 of uncultured Polyangiaceae bacterium. Taxonomy (GTDB): domain Bacteria; phylum Myxococcota_A; class Polyangia; order Polyangiales; family Polyangiaceae; genus CAYTJL01. The sequence continues at coordinate 70,238 of CAYTJL010000005.1, read as the reverse complement.
TTGATGATGCGCTTGACCTCGATCCCGGCGATGCGCCCCGCGTCTTTGGTGGCCTGGCGCTGCGCATCGTCGAAGTAAGCGGGGACGGTGATCACCGCCTCGACCACGGGCTCGCCGAGGTAGGACTCGGCGATCTTCTTCATCTGCTCGAGCACCATCGACGAGATCTCGGGCGGCGAGTAGGTGCGCCCTTTGATCTCGACCCACGCGTCGCCGTTGGGGGATTCGGTGATGTGGTACGGCGCGAGCTGGATCTGCTTATTGACCTCGCGAGCCTTGAATTTGCGGCCCATGAGCCGCTTGACCGCATAGACGGTGTTGAGCGGGTTGGTCACCGCCTGGCGCCGCGCCACCTGCCCTACGAGGCGCTCGCCGTTGGCGGGGAAGCCCACCACCGATGGCGTCGTGCGCGCGCCCTCCGCGTTCGGGATGACCTTCACGTCGTTCATCGAGGCGACGGACGCGCTCTCGACGACGGCTACGCACGAGTTGGTCGTGCCGAGATCAATCCCAATGACTTTCCCCATAAGCGATTTGGAAGTGGCGATGGCAGTTGGCGCGCCCCCCGTGGAGCGTGCGGTGCTAGTTGGCTGCGGACCCCTCCGGCGCCCCCTTGGATACCACGACGAGCGCGGCACGGAGGAGGTAGTCGCCGATGGTGTAACCGGGTTGCACTTCGGCCACGATCACCCCCGCCGGATGATCGGGTGAGGCCATGTGCTGGACGGCCTCGTGCACCGTAGGATCGAAGGCTTTGCCGACGGTCGCCACGCGCTTGATGTTCATGCGATCGAGCGTGTCGACGAACTGCTTGAGCACGATTCGAATGCCGTCCGCGACGGCCTTGACATCCATCGAGCCTTCGGCGCTCTGCGCGGCGCGCTCCAAGTTGTCGAACACGGGCAGCAGATCTTTCACCGTGCTCTCGCGGCCCCTGCGGTTCGCGTCGTCCTGCTCGCGGCGGGCGCGCTTGCGGAAGTTGTCGAAGTCGGCCGCGGTGCGGAGGAGCTGATCCTTGTAGCGGTTGGCCTCGGCCTGCGCGGCCGCGAGCTTCTCCTCGGGCGTGACGGGGGGAGGAGGGGTGCTCGGCTTGGCCTCCGCCGGGGGAGGTTGCTCCGCCTCGGGGCCGGAGCTCCCGTTGGTGGAGTTGTCGTCGTTCGTCATGGCGGCGGCACTATAGTCACCCGCGATCGCCTGGCAATAGCGTCAGCTCTGGAGCAGGCCGTAGCTCGCGAGCGTGGCCATCGCGCGCTCGATGAGGCCCTTCGCGATCGGTGCGATGAGCTTGCGATCACGCACGTCGAACCCGCCGATTTGGAGCGGCACCGCCCCCGACAAGATCGCCGCGACGACGCTCTGCTCGACCGCGCGCGCGTCGTCCTGGGTCGCCATCGCGTGAACCAGCACGGCCTCGAGGCCCTGCAACGGCAAGAGCGTGTGCATGGGCGTGGTGAGCGCGGTCCTCGTCTGCGCCTCGCGCTTCGCGAGCGCGTGGAGCCTCCGGCTCGGCGACGAGGGCGACGCGGGCATGGTGAGGTGGAGATCGACCAAACCACGTTGATAGAGCGTGAACAAATCGATCGCGACGCTCGCGATCTGCCCGTCGCTCGGGTCGCCCTCCGCGCCGCTCCTTCGGAGGACGGCGACCGCGCCGCCCATGAGATCGGCGAACGACACGGGCGTGGGGGAGCGGTCTTGAAGCTCCATCAAACATGCTTTGAAGAGCGTGTCGCCGCTCGCCATACGCTGCCCGAGCGGGGTCACGAACATCTCCTCGGCGCCCGCGTCGAGCTTGGGCGCCTCATTCACCGCGGTGAGCGGGGACGCGATGAAGAGCTGGTCGAGGTCCTTCGGCTCCAGCGGCTCGGCGCCCGGGTGATCGGCTTTGCAGAAGATGGATGAGCGGGCGCTCCTACAACAGAAGATGTCCGCGGCCTGCTCCGCGTCGACGCCGGTCAGCCCCAAACGCGAGAGCTCCGCGCGGAGCGCGTCGGGCGTGACGCCCGAAGGTCGATTGTGCTCCGCGTCGCCCACGAAGCGAAGCCCGAACGCGCGCACCTCAGCGTCCACCTCGCGGTGGAAGAGCGCCCGCGGCGCGGGCCGGAGATACTCCCCGACGAGCTCGGGCAAAGGGGCCTCGGCGGCGCGGGCGAGCTCGCGCGCGAGGAGGTTTGGATAAGGGTGATCGGATTTGGCGAGCAAGCCCAAGAAGGCTTTGGCCTTCTCGCGCGCTTGCTCCGGGCCGCCGCTCGCAAAGGGGATGAGCAGCTCGCCGGCGAGCGCCGTGTGCCCCGCCCCCGGCATCACAGGATAGTCGATGAACAAGAGCCCATCCGCGCCGAGCACCGAGGCGGCGAGGGCGAGGAGGCGCGCGCGCGCCGAGCTCGGGACACGCGCGTAGAGGTCACGAATCATGACCACGTCGAAGCTGCCTTCGAGATAAGGCTGCTCCTGTCCCGCGACCTCGAAGCGCGCGTTGGCGAGGTTGAGCTCCGCCGCGGCGGCGCGCGCGGCCTCGATTTTGGCCGCGTCGTCGTCGAGCCCCAGGTAATGGCCGGTGGGGTCGTAGAACGCGAGCGGGAGCAGGTTTTGGCCCACGCCGGCGCCGATCTCCATCACGCGGAGCGGGCCTTGGGGGAGCCTCGGGCCGCCGTGGGCCCAGGAGGCGAGCCCCATCAGCCGCGGGCTCGCAGCGGGGGTCGGCAGATCGATGTCGGGGAGCGATGCTGATGTGGTTTGGGGAGGGGGCGCGGGGGCGTCCTTCATGGTGCCTTTGGATGAGATGTCTTTGGGGATCGTCGCTCAGCCGAGCATGATCTTGGAGGCTTTACCAAAGGCGATCTCTCGGCTGGCGTCCACCTTGAACCTGCCGCCCTCGAATTTCGCCATGTTGCCGTCTCCGTCTTGGAGACGCACGTTGTTCTTGGTGATTTGAAGGCCCGCCTTCTGGCCGAGCCGCACCTCCAACTTGCTGTCTTTGAGCGTGATGCGCGCGGTGTCGTCGCCGTCGTCCTCGCCGTATTTCATGGTGATGGTGACGCCGTCGGAGTTCATGTAAATGCCGGGCTTGCCCTTGTGGGGGATGTTGGTGACCGCCGAGTTCTTCTTGGCGTCCGGCTCGCGCATCGTGATGAACACGCCCTCTCCGATGATGCTGTTCGCGAGCCCGTCGGCGGCCTGCGCGTTGGCGAGCTCGGTCTGCGCCTCTTGGAGCGCGTTGTTGGCCGTGTCGAGCTGCTTATTGTGATCCAGCAGCTCTTGATCATCCATGAACAGGGTGAGCACGTCGTTGAGGTTGTCCACGTCCTCGTTCGCCTGATCGACGCGGTCCTGCGCGGCCTGCACCCTCGCCTTGGTGACGAGCGCCGCCTCCTCTTGGCCTTTTTTGCTGCGGAGCTGGACCATATAAGGCCCGACGACGATGCACGCCTGCTCCGTCGAGTGGATGAGGACAGAGGAGGTCAGCGCGTGCTCCTTGGCCAGCTCGACCTTGTTGGCCGGATCTTTCGTCTCGGCGGGCCACCCGAGGGAGGGACCACGTTTGGTGAGCCCGAAGGGCTGATCGTCGATGTCGATCTTGGTGTACCCGAGCGCGACCGTGGTCCCGAGCACCTCGACGCGGCCGATCTTCTTGTCGCGCGCGCCGATGACGACCTTCTCGCGCGCGGCGAGCTCGACGGCGTAGGAGCCCGCGACGCGGGCGATGCCGTTGCCGATGACCTCGGCGCCGACCTTGGTGCGCCCGAGCGCGAGGAGGTTCGCCGTGTTGCGCGCGGTGAGGTCCACCGTGGTGTCGCTGAAGACACGGAAACCGAGCGACGGCTTGTCCTTGGGCGGCTCCCAACGCGCAAAGAGGTCTGCGCCCATGAATTTGTTGAAAGCGTCTTCGAACAAAACGTATTTGGCGTGATCGGGGTTGCCCGTGCCGCCGTCGGCGATGAACACGATGCCTTGCCCGCCGGCCCCCACGATGCGATCGGGCGTGCCCAAGCTGATGCCCTTGTTGGCGATGAGCCCGATGGAGCCTTTGGCCGTAGGCAGCTTGATGCCGCCCACCTTGACCGACGCCTTGAAGACGTTGACGGCCTTGCTCACCATGCCGACGGCGTTCTTTCCGATGATGGTGATCGGCCGGAACACCACCGCTAGATCGTCGGGCATCTTTTGGACTTCGGTGTTCATCTTGTCGAAGTCGTCGAGCCCGCGGACGAGCACCCCGGTGTTGTGATCGTCGACGCCCGGGAGCTCCTGCACGTGATCTTGGTCGGACTCGCCACGATAGTCGCCCATGAACTGGAGGGCGGTCTTCATGTTGTCGCCGTTGTGCGGCTGCGTAACAGGGGTCTTGATCTCGATGAACGAGCCGGGCCCCTCGTACGAGCAGGTGATCACCACCTGGCCGTCCTCGGCCGTGAAGGTGACCGCGTCCTTCGCCTCGGGCGCCGTGCTGAAGAGCGCGACGAGGTCCTCGGCGGTGATGTCTTGCGGGGCCTTTTTATCGATGCCCGCCGCGCTGGTCACCGTCATTCCAAGGTTCTTGAGCGTGTCCTTTTCGCTCTCCGAGAGCACCACCTTGGACAGCGAGCCCGTCATCGTGGATTTGACCTTGAGCTTGTTGGTCGCGACGATCTCGGCGTTGGACGCGCCGAGCCCCGTCACGACGCTGCCCAGCACGCCGGGGATGTGAGAGGCGTCCGCGCTCGTCGTCTTGGTGGTCGTGATGTTGATGAGGGTCGAGCCGACCCCGGTCGAGGTCGAGCTCACCTGGACCGAGGCCCCGGGGCCACAATACTTGCTGGTGAGCGTGACGACGTTGCCCGCGACCGACACCTTGAGGTCTTTGATCGAATCGGTGAGCTTGGTCTTGAGCGCGTTCATGTCCAAGACGTCTTTGAGCTCGAGCGTGACCGTCACGTTGTCGCCGCCGTCCGCCGCGCAGATGAACGTCTTGTTGAAGAGCCCGGCGGACTTTGCGAAGAGGTTCGACGCGAACGCGGCGCTCGCCGTGATCGATTGAGCCGGCCCCGCCGCGAGGTTCAACGCCGAAGCGGCGCTCCCGCTCACCTCGACCGTGCCTGACGACGTGTTGCGGCTCGCGACGGTGAGCACGCCGGCGGCGACGGTGACGTTGGCGGTGTTGAAGGTGCTCTTGAGCGTCTGAAGGAAGGTCGCCTCGTCGGGCGCGTTGGTCTCGTTGAGCACGAGGGAGACGGGCGCGCCGCCGTCGGTCGTCAACGTGAGCGTCTTTTGGTAGAGCCCCGTCGACGTGACGAACATGCTCGCGGGGATCGCGCTCGACGACACGGCGGGCGGCGCAGGCAGGGAGGCCGTGACGTCCACCTCCCTCCAAGCGCCGGAGTCGAGCTGCACGAGGAGCTTCGATCCGGGCTTGAATTTGGCCTTGGCCGTCATCTCGATGCCGGTGAGCTCGGCGGAGGTGGCGGTGTTGATGCGGAGCGGAGGAGTGTCGAATTCGACCTCGGTGCCGTCCTTCTTCTTGGCCTTGATGCGAATGCGATCGTTGTCTTTGAGCTGGGTGCCGCCGGGCAGGATGTAGCCCCCGCCGAACTTTTGATTGCCTCCGTAAAAGCCCTTGTTGGGATCGGCGTCCTGATTGGCCGCCTTGTCCTTCTGCTGATCCATCGTGAGGGCGGCCTTGGTCGGATCCTTGTAAGGCGCGATGGATCGAACGACCGCCTTGGTGACCACGTCCGCGGCCCAAACCTTGTCGAAGGCATACCCGCGCTTGCCGAGGCCGGAGAGCATCTCGTCGGCCATCTGCTCCCCCCACCAACCGCGGTTTTGGAGGATCATCGCGGCGAGCATCTCGCAGTTGCCGCGGACCGCTTTGACCGCCTGGTTCGCCGAGTCCACCGCGGCGGCGGCGTCCTTGACCACCTTCATGAGCGCGTTGTCGCGCAGGAACGTCGCCATCTTGTACATCACGTCGACGTGGCGCTTCAGCTTGGTGACGAAGTTGTTGGCGTGGACGAGCGGCTTGACGATCCACTTCTTCTCGAAGCTGGAGAGCTTGGTGTCGGCGTCGACCGCCTCGGGGTCGAGCATCAGATACGGGTCGAAGCGCGAGAAATAACCGCTGAACCCGTACATCAACATACGCTCGGTGAGCTTGCCCTCGTTGCCGTCGATGTCGTCTTTGAGCGCCGCCTTGCCCGAGAGCGGGTTGCCCGGGTTGCGGGTGATGGCGTTGGGATCGGGGTCGAGGCGGATGTCTTTGAGGCCGCCGAAGATGTCGTTGGGGGCGAACTTCTTGAGGACCTTCTTGCCGTCCTTCATCTCGTGGACGTCGTAGTCCCAATCGGCCTTGCCATAGAGCTCTTGCCACGAGCGCTCGACGAGCAGCTCGAAGCCGCCCGCGAGCTTCTTGTCCGGGGCCTTCCACTGGTCGCCCTCCCAAGCACCCTCTTTGGCGCCCATCGGCGGCTTGGGCTGCATGAAGCCGGGCAGCCGCTTGGTCAACGCGCCGAGCGGGCCGGGGAGCGACGAGTCGAAGGCGACCTCTTTTTTGGTGAAGATCTCCCAGCCGCGCAAGAAGCCTTTGCCCTTGAAGTTCATCTTGCGGAAGGGGTCGTCCTTCTCGCGCCGGCCGCGGAAGAACTCGAAGAGGCTATTTTGAACCTCCTCGACGCGATAATGGAGCTGGAGGTTGATATAAGGCACCGTCTCGAGCGCGTCGCCGTGGTCGAGCGTCCACGTCGGCGCCTGCCCCGCGCCCGCGACGACCGTGGCCGTCCCGTCCGCGCCGATGGTGGCGTTGTCGGCGGTGGCGAGCACCATCGGCTTGAGCGAGCACTGGAGCCAGTCGCTCGCGTGCGCGACGAAGCTGCCGCGCATCTGCATGTACGTGGTCTTGACAACGTCGACGAAGAGGTTCTGGTCCGTCTGGACCGACACGCCGGAGTACCCGAATTTGGGGCTGAAGTTCGCGCCGTCGCGCTTCTGCCAATCGCCGAAATTGATGCGGGCGAGGGGCTTCGGGACGTAAATCGAATAGCGGGTCTTGATGTCGGCCGTTACGTCGGGCATGAGCTGGCTCCGCGAGCGAGGCCGCCATGGTATCGAGGGGCGCCGCGCCGGTCTACGGTTTCCAACCAAGAAGAAGTGACCTATCAGCCCATGAGCCACGAGCCCACGCTCTACGACCGGGTCCCGTACAACTGCTCTGCCCACGCGGTGACGGCGCCCAGCCATCTCGCGCTCATCGCGGGCCTGAACGGCGGGCCGTCGCCCCGGTTGGAGGGGTATCGGATGCTCGAAATCGGCTGCGGGGACGGCTCGAACCTGCTGCCGCTCGCCTTTTACAACCCCCGTTGTCACTTCGTGGGGGTGGACGCCTCACGGGTTCAAATCGACATGGGGCTCGCTGCCGCACAGAAGGTGGGGGTCACCAACCTGACGTTGCTCGTCGCCGACGTGCGCGAGCTGCCCGATCTCGGAGGGAGCTTTGATTACGTAGCGTCTCACGGCGTCTTCTCGTGGGTGCCTGAGGGCGCCCGGGCGGCGATCCTCACGGCGGCGCACGATCGTTTGGCCGAGGACGGCCTCGCGTACGTGAGCTACAACGTGCTTCCGGGCTGGAAGATCCGGGGGCTCGTGCGGGAGCTCGTCATGGACGCCGTCAAAGACGTGACCGAGCCGCGCGAGCGAGCGGCCCGCGCGAAGGCGGCGGCGGCGGATCTCCGCGCCATGATCCTCGACGTGGAGCACCCTTATCGCGCGTTGCTCAAGCGGGAGCTCGGGTACGTGGTGGAGAGCGACCTGCCATACGTGCTCCATGAGTATTTGAGCGAAGAGAACGTGCCTTTTTACGTTCGTGACTTCGTCGCGCTCGCGGCCCGGCACGGCCTCCGCCACATGGGCGACGCGATCGTCCGCGCCGTCGCCGCGAGCCTGCCGCCGGCGGCGAAGGAGCGGCTCGGCGAAGAGGGGTTATGGGGGGTCGAGGGACACCACCTCTCGGACGTCTTGACCAACCGGCAATTCCGCGCCTCGGTGCTGTGCCGCGCGGTCGCTCCTCCGCGCCCGCGCGCCGACGCGAGCGCGGTGCGCGGGTGGTTCATCGGGGCGAGGCTCACGAGCGTCTCGGGCGAGGTGCGCCTCGACCCGGGCGTCGAGGAGACGTTCAAAGGCCCGAACGACGCCGAGATCACGGTCAAAGACCCGTCCCTCAAAGCGGCCTTGTGGGTGCTGCGCGAGCGCTTCCCGGAGCACCTCTCGTTCGACGAGCTCACGAGCGACGTGCTCGACCTGCTCCGGGCAAAGACCAAGATCGCCGAGCCCGAGCCCGCGCGCATCGACAAGCTCGCGCGGGCCCTCTTCCTCCTTTATCAAAACAACCAAGTCGATCTCAGCGTCACGCGCCCGCTCCCGCGAAGATCGCCTGTCGAGCGCCCCGCGCTCACGCGCCTCGGCCGCTACGAGCTCACGAGGAGCCCTCAGCTCACCACCCCTCTTCACGTCCCTATCTTCCTCGACGAGATGGAGCGGAGGGTCGCAGAGAGGCTCGACGGCGAGACCGCCGTCAACGATCTCGTCCCCGCGATCGCGCTCCAGGCTGCCGCGGGCGATCCGCCCATCACGTTGGAGGGCAAACCCATCTCGGATCCGCTGCTCCTCAAGCCGATGATCGAGGTGATGGTGCGGCGCAGCGTCGACAAGCTCGCGGCGTGGGGGCTCTTGGATGACGCTCGATAAACGCGCGCGGCCGCGATAATCGCGGTCCCTTTAGAATTGCGGTTCAGCCTTGTGAGTAAGGGGCCAAAGGCTCCTCACCATGGTTTGCGGGAGAGCGCGGGCTGGGGTCGGGGCCCAGCCCGCCGGGGGTTTTAAAGGGCTTCGCCCTTCATCGTCACTGCGGCGGGATCTGCGTGCACTTGCCGCCGATGCAATCGAGCGTCGGGTTGCAGCAGTCGTCGGCGGTCACGCACGGCTCGAACTCGTCGGAGCACATGCCGTTGGGCGGCCCGCACACGAACACCGCAGGATCGTTCGTGGGGTTGCAGTAGCCGTTGCAGCACTCGTCGCCGGTCGCGCAGCTCTGGCCGTCGGCCTTGCAGGGATCGAGCGCCCAGAACCCGCGGCTGTTGCCGGAGGTGAGCTCTTGACCCGAGATGTAGAAGGCGGGGTGCGAGGCGTCGATGCCGTCCATCGCGTTGACGTTGAAGGCCGAGACCCAAAGGCGCTTGGTCTCGTAGTCGCTGCCCGTGAGCTTGTTGCCGTACGTGCGGCGAGACGTGAACATGACCCAGAAGTAGCCGCCGGACGCGATGGGCGCGATGGTGGGCTCATAGTTCTTGTTCTCGTCGCGCGCGCCCTGCGGCATGTAGCCGTCGCCGTTCAGGTTGGCGAGATACGTAACTTGCTTCGTGATGGTGTTGACCGCCATGAGCTTGCCGGTGTTGCCGGACCACGTGGCGAGGTCCTCGCCCACGCCGTCTTGATAGACGACGTATTTGCCGTCGGGCGTGAACGCGGGCCACGAGAACTGGCGGCCGGGCTGGGGCGTGGCGAGCACTTGATAGTTGGAGAACTTCTGCGTGAGCACGTTGAAGTCCATCATCGCGAGCACGCCCGGGTACCAGCCGCCCTGCGCGACAGGCGACCTGTCGTTGAAGGCGATCTTGGTGCCGTCGGGCGAGAACACCGGCGACATCGCGTAGAACGTCTCGATACCGCTGTTCGGCACGATCATGCCGTTCTTGGTGTAGAGCGCGCTGAGCCACTGCGCGCTGGTGCCGGGCGTGTTGGGCGGCCAGCTGTAGCTCGGCGCGCCGTTCGTCACGAAGTATTGGCCGTTCTTCGGGTAAATCGCGGCGAACGCGGCGAGCTCCGAGTCCTGCCAGACGAGCGGCGGATTGACCATACCGCCGGTCAGATCGAAGATGCCGCCTTGGCCCGAGTGGTTGGCCGCGGCGGCGGTGGAGCCGTCGGCGGAGACGGAGTGGCAAACGGTGCAGTTGCCGGCGAGCACCTCGGGCGTCGGCGAGTTGCCCTTGATACGCATCATCGCGCCGTTGTTCTGCGCGAGCGGCGAATCATAGGTGTTGTAATACACGGTGCCGTGGAGGCTGCCCGCGGCCAGGGTCCACGTCTCGAAGATGGGGCCGTATTTCTGGCCGTTGAAGAGCTTCGAGACCTCGACTTGCACCTTGCCGCCCGCCGCCGCCTGGGTGAGCGCCTCCCACGCAGCCTGCGACATTTGAATCTGCGTCTGCTGCGACGAGACGGTGAAGAAGCCTTCGTACTCGTAGTTGGGAGCGAGGATGTGAACGAAGAAGTTCTGCGACGGCGCGGTGCCCGTGGTGAGGTGAATCTCGGGCGCGAGGATGCCGCGCGGGAACACCGTGTTGTTGTACGGATAGAGGAAGTTCCACTGACCGTCGGAGAGGCCGGGCGGGCCCTTGAGCACGCCTTGCTGGTTTTGCGTGAGGCCACCCTGGTTATCGAGCGCGTGGATCAAGATCGTGAGCGTGGTGCTCGACGTGTAAGCGCCCGACGAGCACGTGACCTTCACCTTGCCTGCGCCGGCGCCGTTCGGCGTGTAGAGGCCGTTCGTCGAGATGGTGCCGAGCGCGATGTTGTCGAGCGACCACGTCGCGTTGGCCACGGGCATCTGGGTGTTCACATCCATGCACGTGAACTGGATGCTTTGTCCGTTGAGCGGCAGCTCGACCTTGACCGTCGGGAGCGTGGGCTGGATCGCGACCGGCGAGGTCATCGGGCCCGAGTCCACGAACGGGTTCTCTCCCCCGCTCCCGCCCGATCCCGAGTGGCTCGCGCCCGAGCCGGTGCTGCCCGCGCCCGAGCCGGTGCTGCCCGCGCCCGAGCCGCTCGACGACGTGGTGAACTCGTTGGTGCCGGCGCTCGTACAGGCGAAGGCCGCGGTGAGCGCGAGGCCGCCCGCGAGCCCAAGGAGGCCGAACCTCGAACGGCCCAAGCGCGACGAGCGCGACTTGCTCTCGTTAGGGCCCTTCGTCTCGGACGATCTCTCGATTCGCATGATGTACCTCACTCCTCAGCGCTGCCCTGGTTAAGCGAGCGAGCATTGTCGCCGGTCTTTTTCGCCGCATCAAGGGGTCACGGCACCACGAAGATGGCGCCGTTCATCCCAACGGGACCGTGCGGGATGCAGTAGTAGGGATAGATGCCCACCGGGGTCATGACGAAGCTCGCGCTGTTGCCGCTGTTTTGACCGTTCGCCGAGGTGGGGAGCGGGGAGGTGCCGGGCGCCGCGGGGACCTCGACCGCGCCCTTGACCTCGCCGGCCTTGAGCGGGTGCGAGGCGAACGCACCGTTGAAGGTGACCGTCGTGCCGGCCTTCACCTTGATGCACTTGGGCGAATACGAGAACGAGACGAACGCGATGCTCGTGCTCGCCATCCCCGTCAGATCCAGCGCATTTGTGGGATCGCACCCGTTGACCTGACCGCACACGTTCGCGTTGCAGAGGCCGCTCGCGCAGTCCGCGTCGATGATGCAGCCCTTGCCGTTCGCGCACGTGGAGCACACGCCGCCGCCGCAGTCGGCGTCGGTCTCGAGGTTGTTCTTGACGCCGTCGGTGCACGTCGGATCGCACGTGAGCAGCGCCGCGTTGCAGAGCCCGCCCTTGCAGTCCGCGTTGATCGCGCAGCCCTTGCCGGGCCCGCATTTGTTCGGGCAGACGTTGCCGCAGTCGACGTCGGTCTCGCCGCCGTTCTCGACGCCGTCCATGCACGAGATCATCTGGCACGTGAGCGGTACGCCGCCGCAGACGCCGCTCTGACAGTCGGCGCCCGTGAGGCACTTGAGGCCGTCACCGCAGTCGGGGCACGAGCCGCCGCAGTCGGTGTCGGTCTCGCTGCCGTTCTTGGTCGCGTCCGTACACGACGGCACCGCGCACGCCCCGTTCGTGCAGATGGCGCTCTTGCAGTCGGTGTTGCCCACGCAGACCTTGCCGTCGTCGCACTTGCCGCAGACGGGCCCGCCGCAGTCGATGTCGGTCTCGCCGCCGTTCTTCATCGTGTCGCCGCACGAGCCGGGGACACACGCGTTGCCTTGGCAAACGCCGCTCATGCACATCGCGCCGTCGACGCACTGGACGCACGCGCCCGCGCCGTCGCACACGGTGCCGCCGGTCATGCACATCGTGTTCATGGGCTCGGGATCGTGCTTGCCCACGCCGTTGTCGCACGCGTCGATCGTGCACTCGTTCATGTCGTCGGGGACGTCGTTGTCGTCGTCGCCGACCATGGTCGCGCCCGCGCCGTCACAGACCGTCTGCTTGCAGTCGCCGACCGCGGTTTGATCCGTCGCGGGGGTGCCCAGAGGTTTGTCGACGGGCGTGCACACGCACTGATCGCACGTGAACGAGCGGCACTCGGTGTCGGGGCCGCAGTCCGCGTTCGTCGCGCAGCAGCCCATGCCTCCATGGCCGCCCATGCCACCGTGCCCGTGACCTGCCGTGCCCGACGACGAGCTCGAAGGACCGGTCGGCGGCTCCGTATCGTCACCGCACCCCGTGAAGAGCGCGCTTGCCATCAATCCTACTGCTGCAAAACCAAGCCAAACGTGCTTCATGGGGGCCGAGGGTATACCGGGGCAGGCTTGACGTCACCCGGTTCGCTAGGGGCCTCTGCCCCGATCCCTGCGCGCTTCGCCTCTTACGACAGGAGTTGTTCGAAGAGCGAGAGGTTGTCCCACTCGTCTCGCGCGACCTCGCCGTCGGCCATGATCACCTCGCGGATCGTGTCGAGGAAGAGCTGGCGGTGCTCGCGCGGGATGCGCGTCGGATCCACGTCCTCCGCGGGCGGAGGGACCTTGAGCCACTCCTCGACCTGCTTCACCTCGTCGGCGTGGAGGTCGAGGCGCTTGATCATCTTTGAGACGAACTTCCGCTCCGCGGGCTTCACCTCGAGGTCGGCCCAGATGAAGGAGCAGACGAACCTCATCAAGTGCAAGCGATCCTTCGCGCTGAGCTTCGCGAGCTTCGTAGGCTTCTGCATGGGCGCCACGTTAGCAGACTCGCGCGCGCGGGTGGATGTGCCTCCTCACCACATCGCGCCGAACACGCGATCGAAGAAATCGTTCCTCAAGATGCCCTCGGGATCGTAACGGCCCTTGAGCTGGAGGAACCTGTCGAACGCGGCGCCGTACATCGAATAAAGATCACGCGCGTCGGCCTCGACGTTCTTGACGAGGTGCACCCTGCCGCCGAGCTTGACCGCGAGGCGCGAGAGCTCGCGGAGCTGCGTCGAGAGCCTCGCCCACACCCTGCTGTCGCGATCGGCGTAGGTCAGCGTCACCGCGTAGCCGCACATCCCGCGGTTGGCCGAGAGCAGGACGTCGTCGGAGGGCAAGTACAAAACATCGAAGATCACCGGGCGGATCATGTCGGCCGCGCGCGCGCGCTCCAAGAACTGCTGCACGCGACCCGCGCCCGTGGGCCCATCGCCGGCCGCGCCCGGCGCGGCGCACGGCCCGGGGAGCACGAACGTCTGTTGCACGGTGTTGAGGCGGAAGCCCACGCGGTTCGCCGACTCTTTGGTGGGCGAGAACTGGCTCTCCATGAAGAAGAGGAAGTGATGCAAATCGTCGACGTAGCAGCCTTGGCGGTTGTTCGCGTAGGTGAGCTCCTCGGCGATCTCGGCCGCGTCCGGGTCGTACATGACGCGCGCGAACGTCGCGAGGCTGCCGCGGTTCGACGCGTAGAGCGGGCACGGGTTGAGCTCGAGCCCCACGACGTAGCGCGATCGGAAGAGCAGGCCATGGTTGCGATCGCCCGAGAGCCAATAGCCCGACGAGACCGCGTCCCACGCGATCTGGGGGTTCGACGCGAGCTCGTCCGGGCACTTGGCCATGAGCGCCGATCGGCGCGGCTGCTCGTGATGGCGCATCGCCGCGGCGCTCACCTCGCGCAGGCGAACGAAGTGGCTCGAGTAGTCGGAGGGGTTCTGCACGCGGAGCTTCATGATGTGCGTGAGCGCGCGGATGGGCATGCCCGGGCGCCACTCCTTCGGCCCGCGGCACAGATCGAAGGTGACCTCGATGATCGCGCCGAGGTAGCCGTACCCTCCGATCGCCGCGTTGAAGAGCTCGCGCATGTCGGGGTCGGGATCGTCGCGCCTGCACACGAGCGGGCGCCCGAGCGCGGTCACGATCCGAAAGCTGCGCACGTGCGCGCCTTCACGGCCCGTGACGGGCGAGCTGCGCGACAGGCAATCGGCCGAGAGCGTGCCGCCCACGGTCGCTTGGCTCGTGGTGACGACCGAATACGGCACGTACCCGCGCGCGGAGACCTTGGCGACGACGTCGCCCCAACGCGCCGCCGCGCCGGCCGTGACGTACGGCCCGCGCTCATCCTCCTTGGGCTCGCCGATCGCCGTGAATTCAGGGCCTTCGAGCTCGATCACGAGATCGTCGTTGAGGGCCTGCGCGTCGAGCGACTGCCCTCCTCCGCGGATCGTCACGCGCCGCTTCTTGGGGCTCCTCGACAGATCGCGGAGCAGCCTCGCGAGCTCGCCCAACGTCCTCGGCCGGACGATCTCCGCGGTCGCGTGGTGGACCTCGTCGTACGACCAGCGCTCGCAGCGAGGGCGCGGCGCTGGAGCGCCCTCCGTGAGACCGCACTGTTCGCGGTAGAGCGGGCTGCACGCCGCGCCGAGCGCGACCGAGCCCGCCGCGGCCAAGATCTCGCGCCGTCGATGGAGCATGGTCGCGGAGCGTACAGCGAACGCGCCGTGAAGTGAGGTAACCTCCACCGCGTGAGCCAACGACGAGGACCAGGCGAGCTCGACGACGCGCTCGCGTCGCGCATCACGGAGCTCTGCGAGCGCGGCGACGCGGGCGTCGAAGAGGGCCGCTACGACGAGGCGCTCGCCTTCTACGACGAGGCGCTCTCGCTCGTGCCGAGGCCGGTGCTCGCGTGGCGCGTGACCGCGTGGATCCAGACCGCGATCGGCGAGACGTGTTACTTCAAGAAGGACTTCGAGCGCGCGCGCGTCGCGCTGATGGAGGCCCTGCGCGTGCGCGGCGTCGAGGGCAACGCGTTCCTTCATTTGAGGCTCGGGCAGGTCGAGCTCGAGCTCGGCGACAGGACGCGCGCGCTCGACGAGCTGCGCCGCGCCTTCACGCGCGCGGGTCGTGAGATCTTCGAGGGAGAGGACCCCAAGTACCTCGTGCTCGCGTACGAGGCGCTCGGCATCGAGGAGGACGAGGACGCCGATCCGAACCGGCAAGTGTCGTGGGCCATTCGTCCAAAACCTCAACCCGAGGTCGAGCCCGCGCCCGCGCCGTCGAGCCCACCGATCTCGTCGTCGGAGGAGCCCGTCGCGGAGGGCGCGATCGAGCGCGAAGAGAAGATCGTAGCGAACGAGCCCGCGCCGCCCGCGATGGTCGTGCCCGGCGCCGTGATCGAGAACGGCGGCGAGGGCTGATGCGCCGCGCGCGCTCGACGTGGGTCGCGACCTCGCGTCCGCGAGTCGCTCGATGCGAGAGCTGATCGTCCCCGTCGCGCTCGCGCTCGTCGCGTTCGTCGCGGGGGCCATCGACGCGATCGCGGGCGGCGGCGGGCTGCTCACGGTGCCCGCGCTGCTCGTCGCGACGGGCTCGCCCGTGCTCGCGCTCGGCACCAACAAAGGGCAGAGCGTGTTCGGCGCGCTCGCGTCGCTCCTCGCGTACAAGCGCGCGGGGCGCGTCGACGCCGATCGCGCGCTCCCCGTGTTCCTCTCGGCGCTCGCGGGATCGCTCGCGGGCGCGCGCCTCGCGATCGCGCTCGATCCGAAGACGCTCCGGCCCGTGGTGCTCGTGCTGCTCACGTTCGCGGCGATCTTCTTCGCGGTGAGCAGCGCGCGCGCGCCGTCGGCCGAACGAGCGAAGGCCGATCGCTTCGCGGATCGGCGCCCGGTCATCGCGGCGATCGCGATCGGCGGATCGATGGGCGTCTACGACGGCTTCTTCGGCCCGGGCGTGGGCACGCTGCTCATCGCGCTGTTCGCGGCCGTGTTCGGCGACGATCTCAGCCGCGCGACCGCGAACGCGAAGGTCGCGAACTTCGCTTCGAACCTCGGCGCGCTCGCGACGTTCGTGATCGCGGGCTCGGTGAGCTTTCGCCTCGCGTTGCCGATGGCGGTGGGCCAGACGCTCGGCGGCGTCGCGGGCGCGAGCATCGCGGTGCGCGGCGGAGATCGGCTGATCCGTCGCGTCGTCGTGCTCGTGACGATCGCGATCGCGGCGCGCCTCGCGTGGCAAATGATCCGCTGAGCCGCCTTGCGCGGCCCGGAGAAACCAGCAATCCTGGGCGACGCATGCCGACGCGCGCGCACGATCCCCGAGCGGGCCTCTTCGCAGGCGTCGCGCTGCTCGTCCCCCTCGCGTACGCGCTCGCGATCTCGCTCGTGGTCACGCCCGAGGACATCGAGAGCGGGCGCGCGTGGGTCGCGCCCGCGTGCTCCATCCGCACGGTGCTCGGCCACCCTTGCCCGACGTGCGGGATGTCGCGCGCGTTCGCGGCGCTCGGCCACGGCAGGCTCGACGACGCGCTTCGTTACAACAAGGCCTCTCCGTACTTTTATGCAGCGTATTGGGCGGGCGCGCTCTCCGCGCTCATCGTCGCTGCGCGCTCGTACAAGAGATATCGAATGTCACCCCGCGGCGCGGCAAATCCCATGGAGGCGATTCGATCATGAGCTTTCCCAATCCACCTGGCAACGGCGGCTGGGGTCCTCCTCCCGGTGGAGGGTGGGGAGATCCTCCCGGCGGCGGATATGGCCCTCCGCCCGCGCCTCCTCCGGGCGGCGGTTGGGGCCCGCCCCCGATGCCACAGGGGCCGCCCGGCGGTTGGGGCCCGCCGCCCGGCTTTTATGGGGGTCCGCCGCCCAACATGGGGGGTGGGCAACAGACCGAGTCGCTCGCGATCCCAGCGCTCGTGTGTGGTGTGTTGGGCGTGCCCTCGGGGTTCTGCTGCTCGTTCTTCAGCATCCCTATTTGCATCGCGGCCATCGTGCTCGGCGTCATGTCCATCATGAACATCAACAAGGACCCTGCGCGCCTCACCGGCAAAGGGCTCGCCATCGGCGGCATCGTGACGGGGTCCGTGTCACTCCTGCTCTTCTTCGGGCTCTTCGCGCTCGGCGTGGCCGGCGCGCTCATCAAATAGAGCCTCGCGCGACTCCAACGTTCGTCCCTCTCACTCCCCTTCCTGCTCCTCGAAAAAAGGTCGTTTCTTACTTCCTCTCGGCCGGTCGGGCGAGGTAGCGTCACGCTCCATGAAGCGCATCGCATGGAGCACCTCGCTCGCGGCCTCGCTCTCGTTCTTCACGGGCTGCGCGGGCGGCGGCAACATGGCCTCTGAGCTCGCCAAACCGCCGGAGCTTCCGAACAAAGAGCCCAAGTGCGGCAACACCAAGATCCAAGCGAGGCCGCTCATCGTGGACTGGCCCTCGTCGGATCGGGCCGCGCTCGAGGCGCGCATGAAGCAGGGCCTCGTCCCCGTGCGCTACGTGGGTTGCGACATGGAGGTGGTCACCACCTGCAAGATCCCGGCGGCGTACGGCTACACCGGCATCACCCCCAAGAACGACAAAGTGGTGATCCGCAACAACGACGAGCTCTACGCCAACATCCCGGTTCACGCCGCCAAGTTCGAGGCCAAGCTCCAGCGCTCGGGCTCGCTCGAGGTCGAGATGACCATCATCGGCCGCTACGACGCGGGCCGGGCGAGCGTCCGCGCAAACGAGCTTCAAGGCGAGTGCGGCGAAGCGACCCACGTGATCACGGCGCTCACGGTCGGAGCCTTCAAGTTCTCGGCGGGCGCGGGCGCGGACGTGGGCGCCGGGCTCAAGGTCGGTGACATCGGCGCGGGCGGCAAGAGCACCGCCTCCAACGAGACGCTCAACACCGATGGTGACGGCAAGAAGTGCGAGAACGCCAAAGGGGACGACAAGGCCCCTCCGTTCGGGTGCGGCGCGCTGCTCCGCGTGGAGCTGCTCCCGCTCGGCGAGGCCCGCAAAGACACCCCCGTTTGCCCGGCCGGCACCAAGTGGGAGGGTGAGCAGTGCGTGGCCTCGGCCGCGCCGCCCAACAACCCTCCTCCCCCCAACCATCCTCCTGCCAAGGCGGGCGACAACGCCAAGCCCAAAGCGGGCGTGTGCAACGACGCTTCCTCGTGCGAAGAGGCGTGCAACGCCGGCGACAGCCGCGCGTGCGTGACCGTGGGAGAGATGTTCTACAACGCGCGCGGCGTCGCCAAAGACGGCGCGCGCGCGGCGGTGTTCTTCAAGACAGCGTGTGATCGGGGCGAGCCCACGGGCTGCGTCGACCTCGGGTGGGCTCATCAGAGCGGCACGGGCGTCGACAAAAACGGCGCGACCGCGGCGGCGTTCTTCGGCAAAGCGTGCTCGGGCAGCTCGGTGCTCGGGTGCATCGGGCTCGGGACGCTCTACAAGAGCGGAGCGAGCGGCGTCACCAAAGACCTGAGGCGCGCCGCGGCGTACTTCAAACAAGCGTGCGACGGCGGCAACGCCACCGGCTGCAAGATGCTCAAAGACCTCTCGCCGTAAAGGCCGCTCCGTGCGCCGACACCCCTTCGTCTTCGCGTTGCTCCTCCTCGCCTGCTCGCCCCCAAAGGACGATCCGGGCAAAGCCCCCTCGGCCCAAGCGCCCGTCACGTCCGGCGCGTCCGCCGCCGCAAAGGCCCCTCCCCTCGCGGCCTCCGAAGCGCCGAAGCCCTCCGCCGCCGCGCCTCCCCCGCCGGCCTCGGCCTCCGCCGCTGCAAAGGCCCCTCTCGGCAAGGTGGTCTTCCGGGGGTTCTCGTCCGACGCGCTCGGCGTCCAAAAGAGCTACTTCGTCTACCTGCCTCCCGACTACGACTCGACCGAGAAGCGGTATCCCGTCCTCTATATGTTGCACGGCTACGGCGGCGACGAGACCAACTGGATCCGCGCGGGCAAGCTCCCCGAGGCCGCCGCGGCGGCCGGGCTCTCGGCCATCGTTGTGATGCCGGACGGCGACGACAGCTTCTACGCAAACTGGGTCTCGCCCGTGGCCTACAGCGAGTGCGTCGACCACAGGCCATCGGCCTTTGGGCGGACCGAGCAGGCGAGCACCTATTGCGTGCACAAGCCGCGCTACGAAGATTACATCGCCAAAGACCTCATCAAGCACGTCGACGCCACCTTCCGCACGGTCGCCGACCCCAAGGCGCGCGCGATTTTGGGCGTCTCGATGGGTGGTTTTGGAGCGTTGATGTTGGCGATGCGGCACAAAGACGTGTGGAGCGTCGCGGTGAGCCACTCGGGGGTCGTCGCGCCGCTCTACGACGGGCCGCACCCGTTCCGCGAAGGCGCGGTGAGCGCGTCGCCCAAGCCTGGTCTCGCGGGCAAATTCCCGGACGATCTGCGCGATCAGGCGAGCCGCGTCTTTGGCTTCGACGTGAGCCATTGGCGGGCGCACGACCCCTCGCAGCTCGCCGCGAGCCTCAAGGACGGCGAGCTCGCGCTCTACCTCGATTGCGGGACCGAAGACGGCTATCAGCTCGCCGACCACGCGCGGTACGTCCACGAGGTGCTGGGCAAGGCGGGGGTCCAGCACACCTTCGAGCTCGTGCCCGGCGGACACTCATTCTTGCTCTGGCGCGAGCGCCTGCCCAAGAGCCTCGCGTTCGTGATGGCCGCGTTCGCCAAGAACGGACATTGATCCTTTATTTGACGACCTCGCGGCCCGGCGGAGGCGGCCGCGGGACCGAGGGCTTGATGGGCGCCGAGAGCCCCTCGTCCGCGAACGAATATCCATAGCTCTCCAGCGCGGCGGCGCGCTTCTTTTGGTGGTTGTCGGCGCTCTTGTACTGCTCTTTGCTCTGCGACATCCTCGCGGCTTGCTCGTTGAGCCGTTTGCGCTCGGCCGGGTCATTCGCCTTGTTGGCCGCTCGGACCACCAGCTCCTCGGCGCCGGAGAGGACATCCACCGCCTCTTTCTGATGGCCTTTGTCGAGCAGCTCGGCGGCGCGGCGCTGGGCCGCGGCGGCCTTGAAGCGCGCCACCATCGCGCCCACGGCCGCGTCCTCGCCGCTCGCGACGTCGCGCGCGTCCGCGCTCACGCGGCTCTTCACCGGCGCTTCGCCAAAGGCCCTTCGGCCGAACGGATCGGCGTACGCCATCTTCACGTTGATGAGGTTGGCCTCTGCGCCCCTCGCCCCCTTCACCGTGAGCGGCACGAGCAGCTCGCGCTCCTGCTCGCCGAACAGCGTGCCCAGCTTGAGGACGACCGCGCTCCCTCGCCGCTTCGCCCCCGGGATCGCGCCGTCGTCGATCACGACTCCATCCCTCGGCTCAATCACGATCTCGACGTCGGTGGCGACGGTCGAGGCCATGAGGCGCACCTCTTGATCGAGGATCGGCCCGAGCTGGGAGGGCTCTTCGAGGTGGTACATCCGGCCGGAGGTGCGTTTGGCGAGCTCGCCCAACGTGCGCTCGTCGTAGTCGAGCCCCACGCCGACGGCGCTCACCTGCACGCCCATCTCGGTCCCTTGAGAGACCAAATCGCCGAGCTCGCCCGGGCTCGAAGGGCCCACGTTGGCTTGGCCATCGGAGATCACGATCATACGGCGGACAGGGTGCCTGGACGCCGCGGCGTGCTCCTCGCCGAGCCGGAGGCCATCATACATGTTGGTGCCGCCCCCGGGCTGGATCGCGCGCGCGGCATCCATCAACGAAGGCAGCGAGTCACGGCTCACGACGGTGGTCGGCGCGAGCGACCAAGCGCGGTCCGAGAAGAGATCGAGCGACACGCTGTCGCCCATCGAGAGCCCCTCGATCAAGCTCGTCGCGGCGAGCCTGGCGTGCTCGATCTTGGGTCCTGCCATCGACCCCGACGTGTCGACGACGAGCGCGAGGTTCATCGGAGGACGTTTGGCCTGCGCCGCGCTCGCGGGCGCGCGGACCCAAATCCCAATCCACACCTGTGTGTCGCCCGGCGCGATCACGCGGTGAGAGGCCACGGCGTGCAGGGCGACGGGCGAGCCGGGCGGGGGCGCCGGGCGATCGTTCGCCTCAGGCACGTTGGGCGGGGCGAGCGCCTCCAAAGGGCCACACCCCACGAGGGACAGAGTCGCGAGCGCCCAACCGATCTTCGAACGGATCCCCATGAGCGGCACCTCCACGCGACGGGGTGAGAACCACGCGGGGGGCTCGGGCTTTGGTGCCGAGCAATTTTTTGTTGGAGGGCGAGGGAGGTTATTGAAAGTTGGTCGTGCCCATGAGGAACGCGCCCGCGATGCCGCCTTGGGGCCAATCGAAGGTCTCGGAGACCTCTTGGCCGTCGACGCCGGTCGATCGGATGGTGAACGTCCCGGCGCCGAAGCCGCTCCCGTCGGTGAGCGTGCCGTCGCCGCCGCGGTCGAGCGCGGTCCACGAAGCGTGGTTTTGGCTCATGACCTCGACCTTGGCGAGCGGCACGCGGGCGTTGCGCACCCAAAGGCTCGTCCACCACTCGTTGGCGCCGGTCTGAAATTCATAGATCATCGGGCCCGTGTCCGGGCACTTGGCGAGGCGCCACGTCATGTTGCGGGGGAATTCGCCGCTGTTCAAGAGGTCATACGCCTCTTGGCTCGTGTCGATGCTGTTCTGCGTGGTGTCGCCGTAGGTGACCACGCGCAACATGGCGCTCTTGCCTTGGGCCGTCTCGACCCAAATACAAGCGTCGCAGAGCCCTGCCACGTTGGGGACACCGGACCAGAGCCCCGCGAGGAGCGTGCCTTCGACGACGCGCACCGGAGGCGCGTATTTGCTGCTGGGCGCGCAGGCGTTGTGCCATTGGGTCTCTTCGTAGTCGACCGGGCCGAGGTGGTATTCGCCCCCTTCGAACGGATCGCCGTACGTCACGAGCCCGCCGGAGCCGCCCGATCCCGAGCTG
>CAYTJL010000005.1:40187-48235 GCA_964437785.1 uncultured Polyangiaceae bacterium | reverse complement strand
CGATCCCGAGCTGGATCCCGAGCTGCTCGAACCGCCCCCGCTCGCGCCCGTGCCGCCGGGATCGCCGTTGCCCCCGCACGCCGCGAGGAGAGAGAGGGAGAAGAAGAGCACGAGGTTACGTCCAAGAGCGCCCATACCGGGAGGATACCACGCAACCTATGCTCTTGAACAGCGCACGGAGTGCGCGTGTCGCGCGATATCACGGCGGGGGTGGGTCGAGGGAGATGGCCTGTGCATTGCACAGCTCGGGGATATGTGGCCATTCAAAGAACCAACCCAAGCTGATCTGTTGGTCAGAGAGCCCGGCCTAACGAGCCGCATACGCGAGCTGAGGCTGCTCCAAACCTCGCTGTCCGAGACGGAGCGTTGGAAGGTAGATTTGGGAGCAGCGCTGAATCGCGCCGAAGAGGCGTTGCCTCAGACGAGCAAGGTCGCGACCGCTTATGATGCGGTGTGGAGGGCGCTCCATCATGCTCGCCATCTCCTTTGTGAGCATGGGGACGTGAACCAGCTCATTCAGGTTGCGAGCGAGATCCGCGCAGACCTCGCGTACCACCCGGAGCGGGACAAGAAGGAGAAGGCCCTCGACGAGATCATTCGCGAGCTTCAAAGCGACAAGGATGAGGTGCCCGCCGCGCGTCGCCGCGAGCTCCTCTCGCTCTCTCACGAGGCGGCCGACGATCGTGAGGGGGTGTGGCGGCGGGCCAATCGGCTGCTCGAACGACGCATGAGGGCGAGCCTGTGGCTCCTCACCGTCTTGCCTCTCTGCGCGGCGATCCTGCCTTTTGCGTTCGGGGAGCGCGGCAGGTCCGATCACCTCGCGTGGACGCAGGAATTCTTCGTCAAGTGGCTCCGAGGATCAGCACCTTTCGTGACAGTGATGGTGTTCGGGGCGCTCGGCGGGGTCATGAGCATCTTGGTCGGACAGAGCTCAGCAAAGGCGACGACGCTCGAGCACCACATCGAGCTGAAGGCGGCCAAGCTGCGATGGAGCATCGGAGCCGCCTCCGCGTTGACTATGTATCTTCTGCTGCTCTCCGAGGTCATTCGCGTGGGCGATCTCAAGACCCCTTGGCTCTCGCCCATGACGCTGATCCTTTGTCTGGTCGCCGGCTTCAGCGAGCGACTCGTGGTGGGCCAGCTCGACCGGCTCTCCAACGCGGTGGACGACAAGTCCGACAAAGAAAACAAGGAGAAAGGCTCATGAGTGACAAGGCATCCTTCTCTCCGCGGCCCGAGGCGCACGCGATGGAGCTGAGCAAGATGCTCCCGCCGGTCGAAAAGGCGACCTGCAACCTGCTCGAGCGCATCCATGGTGCGCTCAGGGCGGCCTATCCCGAGGAGAGCAAGTCAAAAGCCGCCCCCCCAAAGGTGCCCGCGACGAGCGCTGCCAACTGCTTCCTCGTGACCGGAGAGCGAGGGACCGGTAAGACAACGGTGCTCCTCAGCGCCCAGAAATTGGTCGAACCCGGCCAAGACGAAAATAGCGCAAAAGAGCTCCCCGAAGACATTAGCCGTTTGGCCAAGGAGATCGCCGAGCACGCTGAGTGGCTCGACGTGCTCGACGTGGAGCCTCTGCCCCCCAAGACCAATTTGCTCACGGTCCTGTTGGTCCTTATTCGTAACGCGATCGCGCCGCGGACCGAGGGCGGGCACGGCGAGCCGAGGGCGTCGATTTTCGAAGAGCGCGCGGACTCGGCGTACGAGAGGCTCAACAAGCTCATTCAAGACGCCGCGTTGATTTGGGAGGACATCCACGAATCGAGCACGCGTGACCGCATCGAGCGCCAGGTGGCAGCCGCTGAGACGTTCAGCCGCTTCAAGCACGACTTCGACAAGACCTTCGCGGGCATCGCAGACCAGCGTGCCAAGGAGAAGGGCAAGGAGAAGAGAAAGGCTTTCGTGCTGCCCATCGACAACATCGATCGAAGCCCCGAGCATCTCCAATCCATCTTCAAGCTCGCGCAGATGGTGTCGAGCAAACACCTCTGGCTGGTGCTGGCGGGCGATCGGGTGGATTTGAACACGCTGCTCGAACGGGTCTATTGGAAGGAGCTGTTTCAGACCAGCGTAGGGACCGTCGCCGGCGCCAAGGAGCACCGCGGAGAGGACGAGTCGCTCTCCATCGCGCGAAGGCAGGCCGCCGCCACCATCCGCAAGATCCTGCCGCCCAACCACCGCATCGAGGTCAAGCTGGTGGAGCCGGACGACGCGCTCGCGTTCAAGCTGCCAGGCGAAGGGGAAACGCTGCTCGAGCTCCTCGAAAAAATCACCGTCTTCAACACGGAGGAGGATAAGAAGGACACAACGCCGGCGATGGCCGAACGAACGAGCCTCGCCGCGCTCTTGACGCTCGATGATTGCTTTGAAAGCGACGCAAAGACGCTGCTTCAAAAAGAAGACGCCAAGAATCTGCTCGTCCTTCACGGCTGGGACGCGCTCCGGCTGCCTGCGAGGACGCTCCTCGATCTCGCACAGCTCGCGCAGCGGGAGAGCGTTAAAAAGACGAACAAAGAAAAAAAGCACTCTGCGGCGTACATCGCACGATCCATGTACCGGCTCGCGATCGCAGAGAGCGCGTTGCCCGAGTGGCTGACGGAGGAGCTGCAGGAGCGCCTCATTCAACGCTCCGGTGAGCACACCACCATCAACACTGACAAGCATGGTCAAGCGCTTCATCTCGTGCGCGTCCGTCAACCGGTCAGCGTAGTGCCAGGCTCGGAGCGGCGCTCTCAAATCTACCTCGTGAAGAGCCGAGACATCCTGTTGAGCGTCGGCGAGGAGAAGAACGACGGTGACCAACTCGAATACGACGGCTCATCCAACCCCGAGTATCTCCCCCCCATCGCCGCAGGATGGCTGCTGGTCCTCCACGACGTGCTCACGATCATCCCTAGACCTCTCGTCTTCTCGAGCAAGAGGCTCCCCGAAAACGCGGCAGAGCACGTCAAGGTCTCGTGGAGCTTCCCCCAGAATGAGGGCACATGGAAATGGCCTTGGCCCAAATGGCGAACGCTCTTCGAGATGAGCGCGGCGTCCGCCGCGTGGCACGACACGCTCCAACGCGTCCAAGATCGTCAAGAGCTCATGGATGACCCCAAGAAGCTCCGTAAGATCCTCGCCCTCGCCTGGATCGACATCGCATGTTGGCTCAGCGAGGAGGGGGCCGAACCTTGGCCCGTTAATCCGATTGAGTCGCTGCTGCGAGACGACGAGAAGAAGCACGACCCTATCGCACGAGCTGCGGCTCTCCTCACGCACCTCGAGAAAAAAGCCTCGAAGGCACGGCGGCTCCAGACGGGGAGTGAATGGCGCGATGATGCCGCGTATGACTGGCTCCGCCTCGACCTGCCGCTCCTCTTCGTGCCAGAGCTCGACACCGGGCTCAGGTGGAACGACGCGAAGGCCCTCCATAGCATTTGGGAGAAGGACAAGGAAGAGATCGCGGCTCTTCGCCGCATGCGGCTGCATGAGGCCATTGCGGGCAAAGACGACGAAGTCAACGAAGATGATCTGAGCGTTGTCATCGAGTATTTCAACAAGCACCGCGAAACCCCCTTCAAAATGAAGCTCCCAGGGCAATCGGAGCAACAAGCATCCAAGCTTAAGCCCAAGCCTAAGCCTCAGTCACCCAAGCCCAAGTCGCCCAAACACAAGATGAACCACCCCCACCGCATGGCGATGATGCCACAGAAGCCATAGGAGGGTTGAGATGCCCACCGAGGTCGCCTCCGTCTCCCCTCGCCGCACCCCCGAGGCGTTCCTCCGCGCCGAGGTCGCGGCGTTCCCGATCGCGTCCGAAGCGTCGTTTCGGCTCCATCTCACGTCGCTCGATCCCAACCTCCAAGGCAAGACCAAAGACCTCTGGCGCGCGTGCGAGAAGCGCCTCGCCGAGCACGCGGGCTGGTCGCTCGACAGGCTCGTCTCGGTGCGGGACGAGATGTGGTTCGGCGAGCGCGCGCCGAGGAGCGGTAAGGCCGCGGGCGAGGTGCCTTTGCACGAATACCTCTCGTCCCTCGCCAACGCCCATCTGGAGCCGAGGGGCGGTGTCACCCGCGTCGCCGAGCGCCAAGGCGAGACGACGCTCGACGCCGAGGGCCACCATCGTTGGCTCACGTTCGCGCTGCCCGAAGATCTCCTGCTCGCGGCGCTCGGCGTCCGCCCATCGCCGCGGCGCGTGGACGCCGGCACTCCCCTGCTCACACGGCGCCTGCTCGACTTGGGCGTCGCCGAGGTTCATCAACATCTCGGCGCAGGCTTGGACTTCCCGCTCTTGTGGACCTCCGCGATCGGCGCGCTCGCGATAGGGAACGTCGAAGAGGGCGCGCTCACCAGCGCAGGCGCGCCTCTCTCCGATGGCAAAGAGATGATCCGTTGGCTCACCTGCGCCATGATCGCCCGCGCCGCGCTCTCCGAGCATCTCCTCCGTGATGGCGTGATGTCGTTCCAAGAGCGCCTCGACGCCATCACGGATCCCTCCAAGGAGGTTTGGTCGTACAAAGACCGGTCCACGTTGCGGGGCGCCCTCCTGGCGCTCGCGAGCGGGAACGACGACGACCTCCCACGTTTCTTCGACCTCCGCGATCTGTATCAGAGCCTCCACCCCAACGCGCGATCGCTCCGCGACGACCCCCCAAGGCGCTTGAAGGAGGTCGAGGCGCGCTGTGATCCGCTCGCGTCGAGGCTCAACCTCGGAGAGCGCGGCGCGGGCGAGCGCAGGTTCGTCGAGATGGCGCTCGATTACATCGCCTCCGCGGAGGGGGGCAAAGACACGCACTTTGCCAGCATCTTTTGGCAATACGAGCGGGTGCGGATCCAATATTATCGGGCCATCGTGGAGCGGCCTTTGACCGCCGGGCTCCAATGGTTCATCCGCTTCTACAACCGCATCGACAAGCTGAGCGCCCCGCTCGAGGACGTCGCGCCCGAGGCTGCGTTCTTCCTCGCGGGCGAAGATCACCCCATCGCCGCGCTGGAGGCGAGGATGAGCCTCAAGCGCTCTCCGTTCGATTTCGCCAAGAGGGTCCTCGTCGCCTCGCGATCGTGGCGCGAGGTGGTGAAGAAGACGGGGAACGTGCCGAGCGAGCCGGAATTCGGCATCCTGTATCACTTCGTCAAAGACCGCGACGCCAAACAACGTTGGGCGCGCGGCGAGCCGCCGGCGTTCTGGGCGGGCACCTACGCCGAGCCGGGCACCAAAGACCTCGTGAACGCGCGTTATCTCGAAGCCTTGCTCGACGGGCAAAAGAAGGCGCGCGCGCTCGCCACGTTCATCGAACGTGTCCCGTCGGCCCTCTGGCTCGTGCGCGGGCTCGACGTCGCCTCGGACGAGCTGTCCGTCCCCACGTGGGTGATCGTGCCTTGGTTCCAAACCCCCCTCGTCGCCTCCGAGCGCGCGCAGGCGAGGGCCGACATCGGCCCGCCCCTCCGCGTCACGGCGCACGTGGGTGAGGACTTTCGTCATCTCATGGAGGGTCTCCGGCACATCTATGAGGTCGTCCATTACATCCTCGGGCGCGCGGGCGGCAGGCTCGGGCACGCCGTCGCGCTCGGCGTCGAGCCGCGTGGATGGGCCGAGTCGGCGGGCGCCGTCACCATGCCCGCCGAAGAGCGATTGTGGGACGCCGTGATGGAGTGGCGGCTCTATACGAGGTATCAAGTCCCGCCCGAGATGGCGGCGGACGCGCCGCCCGGCCGGATTCAATATCTGGACAACACGGTGCGCGAGCTGTCGGAGCTTGTCTTTTTGCACGCGGAGGAGCCCCAGGTGCTCGCGGAGGCGCACCATCGTTTGCACCAAATCTTCACCCCCGACAAGGTGAACGGGCTCGACACGGTTCGCCGCGCGCTCTCCACCATGCCCCAAGGCACCCTCCACCCGCGCCGCGTCGCCCGCCTGCTCCGTCATTATCTCATGGATGAGCACTTGTTCCGGCGCGGCCAAACCCCGGTGACCGTGCCCGCGGACGACGGCGAGGTGCGCGCGCTCGACGCCGTTCAACGCGCGCTCCGGCGCGGCGTGGCCCTCCGCGGCGTCGTGGTGGAGGTCAATCCATCGAGCAACCTCCTCATCGGTGACTTGCTGGATCTGCGCCATCACCCCATCTTGAGGCTCTGTCCCCCCGAGCCGATCGACGATTTGCCGCCGGTCCCCATCGCGGTCGGCTCCGATGATCCGGTGGTCTTCAGCACCCGTCTCATCCACGAATATGCCCTGCTCCACAGGACCGCTCGCGCCGCGGGCTACGCCGAGCGCGTCGTGCAAACGTGGCTCGACGACGTTCGCAGGACAGGCATGGACGCGCGCTTCACCGTCGCGCTCCGGCCGAGCGCCGAGGCGGTTTGCAAGGACATCGAGCGCGATTTGGAGCGGTTCTTGAGCTTGCCCCAGGCGCCTTGAGCCGCGCCGCAAACCCCCTCTCTACGTGCGTTTGGAGGCAGCGGCGAGGAGCGCGCGGAGCTCCTCTACGTTGCGCAGCGCCTCCTCTTTTGCGGCGCGCTCCGCCGCGAGCGCCGCGTCTTTGGCCTCTGCCTCGGTCGGGAACAGCTCATCGCCGGTGGGCCCCGTGCCGAGCCGCAAGCGCGTACGATCGCCCTCGCCCACGACACGAAGAAAACAACCCAGCGTCTTGACGCGAATCCTGTCGCCGTTGGTCGACTCCACCCGTACGAAGCCGCGCTTCTTGAGCTTGCGATAGCGCTGGAAACGAACGCGATCGTCGCCGCGATCGACGTCCGTGTCGAAGATCACGAGCTCGTCCACCCCCAGCTCGGCATAACGATCCGGCACCTCGTGATAGTCTTTGCCCGCATCCTCCGACGTCGTGACCTCGAGCGCAAAGCTCGGCGCGACGCCGGTCTTCCACGTCTTCCACGTCTTGATGCGGCTCCCGGGCTCGACCCCGGGGAGCACGTAGACGTCGGGCGCGACGACCTTTCGAGGGTTGTGCTGCTTGTAATAGATGAACTGATCCGCCCCGACGAAGGTAGGTTTGCCGGCGAGCGAGAGCCATCGCTCGACGAGCGGCCGGAGCATCTCCAGGATGAACCGGTGGAGTGAGTCTTCCCCCATCTTCTCCTCGACGGGATATACCGTTGGGTCGGAGACCTCGACCAGAGGTTTTGAGGCGACCGCCTGCATGGGAGGAGCCTATCGCGGTCAGACCGCGAGAGCAAGGGGTAAAAGATCGATTGCGCACGTGCGAAAGAGGCGCGCAGAGGTGCGCTGAAGCGCGAGGCTGCGTGCGCTGTGCGGCTCCTCGGCAGCCTCAATAAAGGAACGGGAACATGCGGAACGTGGCCCGTTTGCAGTACTCGTCCCAGAGCGGGCCATATTTGGCCTTGCACCGCTCCTCGTCGCGCCAGGCACGATGGGTGAAGAGGCAGAGCAGCCAAATCGGGGGCAGGTACGCGAAGAGCGAGTCAAAGCCGGTGGTGAGGCACCACGCGGTGTACATGAGGAGCTCCCCCGTGTAATTGAGCTTGCGGCCAATGCCCCAAAAGCCCGAGACGAGGAGCTTGCCGCCCACCATCTCGGCGGGCTTGCCCCAAATCTTCACGTTGGGATCCTCTTTGAACTGGTGCTTTTGCTCGTTCGCGCCGCGGAAGAGCACGAACCCGAAGACGTAGAGCGCCGTGAAGAGCCCAGCCTGCCAGAGCGGGAGCGGCTCGCGCTTATTGACGAGGAACCAGCCGGGCAAGCTGTAAAAGAAGGGCACGAGCACGTAGTCACCCCACACGAGCATCCACCCGAAGCGCTCGGCGATGAGGTCCCACGTGTAGATCATGCCATATTCGAACTGAAAGTAGTTGAAGAGGTACGCAAAGTAGAAGGCCTGGTAGAGCCACATCCGGCCCGACACCTCGCCGTAGAGCTTGTATTGCGCGGCCGCGAACGACACGTTGAGCAGGCCGAGCCCCATGAGCGAAGGGCGGTACGAGAAGAGCTTGAGATCGATGCCCGCCAAGGTGGGCGCCACCTCGACCCCATAAAAGGCATCTTTGATGAAGGCGAGGATCCCGGGCGGCGTGGGCTTGCCCGCGAGCGA
>CAYTJL010000005.1:0-40087 GCA_964437785.1 uncultured Polyangiaceae bacterium | reverse complement strand
CGCTTGGCCCGGCCGATGACCGCGAGCACCACCGTGGCGGTGAACGCGAAGACGTTGGTCACCACGACGAGCGGCCAAAAGTACTGTTTGGGCGCCGCGAGCAGCGCGGGCCGAAAGAAGGCGATCGCGCCCACCGCCATGGCGACCCCGAGGAACAGGCCGAAGCCGTTCATTCGATATTTGGGCTTCACCCCGTCGAAGACAGGGCCCTCGTACGTCTTGCCCGGCGCGATGAACGAGCCGAAGAAGAGCGCGGTCACGAAGCCCGCGAACAGGGCGGCGGCGGCGGCGAGGTCGGAGATGGTCATGGGCCGCGCCGTTTTGCAACGGATCGGCCCAAAGACCAAGATCATTGTGCTACACGGCCGTCAGTGACGCGGCGTCAATTCGTCGTGTTGCGCACGTATTGAACGCTCCAGTCCGCGGCCGTGGTGTTCGCGGACGAGAACACGATCTCGGGGCGCGATCCGCAGCTCGCGCCGTCGAACGGGGCGACGACCACCCCGCGGGGCGACACCGACGTCTTGCCGCCGGGGCTCACGGACCAGGGGCCGCCCGTCGCCGCGAACGAGAGCGGCGCGCCGGGCGCCGCGGTGTTGCCGAGCACGTGCAGCCGCCCGCCCACGGTGAGCTGATTGCCGAGCACCATCAGATCGGGCCGGCCATCTGCGTTGAAGTCCTCCGCCACCATCCACATGTCGGCGAGCGGCTCGGAGAGGGTGTAAGGCCCCGCGCCCGAATCAATCTCGTTGGCGAACGAGACGCTCGACGCCGACGTGTTGCGGAAGAAGTGGACCCTCCGATTGACGCTCTCGACATACGCGAGGTCTTTACGCCCATCCCCGTCCAGATCGGCGAGCAAGAGCGCGGTGGTGCTCGCGCCGTTGCCCGATTGGCTCCTCGGGACAGGCGAGGTGACCTGAGCGAAGGTGCCATCCCCGTTGCCTCGATACACGCGCACGGGGCTCGATCCCCACGTGACGCCCACCACCAAATCCACCTTGCCGTCGAGGTCGAGATCGGCGGCGGCGATGTCCCACGGCGACGCGGACACCGCGATGGAGGCGCCGAGGCCGAGGCCGGAAGAGGTGTTGAGGACGATTTGAACCTTGCTGCCGACGTTCGACGTGATCGCGAGATCGGGGCGCCCATCACCGTCGAAGTCGCCCGCGGCGACGCGCTTCATCCCATACGTGGAGGGGATCATGAGCGTCGGACCGAGCGAGAACACGCCTGCTCCGTTGTTGAGCGCGACGACCAGCGTCGAGCCCGGGAGCTGGCCGCCTTGGGTGATGAAGGCGACGTCGAGGTCGCCGTCACCGTCGAAGTCCAGCGCGGCGCCGCCCTGCGGGCTGTAATAAGGAGCGTCGTTGGGGTGGATGAGGGTGTCTTGATGAGAGAAGGTGAGCCCGCTCCCGGTGCCGACGAAGACGCCGAGGGCGTTCTCGGCGCCGTCGATGAAGACCGCATCGGGCTCGCCGTCGCCGTTGAAATCGCCCCTGACGCCGAACGCAGGTTGCGTGTAATAGTCGCTGCCCGAGGGCTCTTGGAGGAGCACGTTGGGGGAGCCGAAGCTCGGTGTGGTCCCCGGCGCGGGGCAGAGCGCCTGCGCGGCGGTGTCGATCTCGGCGTCATCGACGTCGGGGCCGCCCGCCGGCGCGCAGCCCGCGAGCAGCGCGGCGAGCGACGAGGCAGAGGCGAGGGCGGCGAACGAGCGGGCGAAGGTAGGCATCATCAACTCTCCAAAGAGGTTGTCAGGTTGGTTGATAACGCGCGGCGAGGCTTGGTTTCCCGGGCTCGTCGCGCGCATCCCCCTCTACGCTCAAGGGCCCTTCCTGTTGCAGACGCGGTCACGTTTTTCTCGGGCTCACCTTTCGCCCTCGCGATCGGCGCGGAGGTCCGATAGAACATCCGGCCATGTTCGCCATCCTCCCCGAATCCCATGGTGGCCCGGAGGTCATGGTCCTCCGCGAGCACGCGACCCCGGCGCCCAGCGCGGGTCAGCTCCTCGTCCGCATCGAAGCGGCGGGCGTCAACTTCATCGATATCTATCAACGGAGCGGGCAATACAAAACACCGCTCCCCATCCCGCTCGGGCTCGAAGGCGCGGGCGTCGTCGAGGCTGTAGGCGATGGCGTCTCCGGCGTCTCAAAGGGTGATCGCGTCGCGTGGTCGCGCGCGCCCGGCTCGTATGCGACGCACGTCCTCGTGCCGGCCGCAGCGGCGGTGCCCGTCCCGGAGGGCATGAGCGCGGCGACGGCGGCCGCGGCGATGCTCCAAGGCATGACGGCGCATTACCTCGCTTGCTCCACGTATCCGCTCGGCCCGGGCGACGTGTGTTTGATCCACGCGGCGGCCGGCGGCGTCGGACAGCTCCTTTGCCAGATGGCCAAGCGCCGGGGCGCGGAGGTGATCGCCACGGTCTCGACCGAAGAGAAGGCCGCGGTCGCCAAGAAGGCGGGCGCCGATCACGTGGTGCTCTACACCCAGCAGAACTTCCAAGAAGAGGCGCGCAGGATCACGGGCGGCGCGGGCGTGCACGTGGTCTATGACGCCGTCGGCAAAGACACCTTCGAGCGGAGCCTCGACAGCCTGCGCCTGCGCGGGATGATGGTGCTCTACGGGCAGGCGAGCGGGGCGGTGCCTCCGATCGATCTTCAAGTCTTGAACCACAAGGGCTCGCTCTTCGTCACGCGGCCTGCGCTCCATCACTACACCGCGAGCCGCGAGGAGCTGCTCGCGCGATCGGGCGAGGTGCTCGGGTGGATCGCGTCGGGCGACTTGTCGATCGCGATCGGCGCGACCTTCCCGCTCGCCGAGGCCGCCGAGGCGCACCGCGCGCTCGGCGAGCGGAGGACCACCGGCAAGGTCCTGCTCACTCCTTGATCAACACCGGCACGCTGCGCGCGGTCACGTCGGTCGAGCCCGCAGACACGCGCGCATAGACGCCCGCGGCCTGCCCCGCGACGACGAAGATCCCGAGGTTCTGCTCTTCGCCGCGCGCGTCGAGCTTCGGCAAAAAGCGCTGCTGCGCGATCCAACGACCGGGCCGCGCGCGCTCGATCGCCGCGCGCCACTCGGCGTCGGTCACGCTCGCGCCGAGGATCACCTCGTCACCCTCGGCGCCGTAGTCGCTCTTCATCACCCACGCCTCACGCTCGGCGAAGAGCTGCTCGCAGTGCAGCGATTCGAGCCGCGAGGTCACGGGGATGTAGCGCTCGATCACGGCCTGCGCGCCCGGCGAGAAGCGATGGATGTGCTCCCACATGAGGGCCATCGCGCGCTTGTTCTGCGGCACGACCGAGCCGAACGGGTTCACGATCGCGACGCGATCGTCGAGGAGCGCGTCGAGCGTCGCGCCGACAGGACCCTTGAGCGGCTCGCCGTCGAGGATGGGCTCGTCGGTGAACGCGCTCGCGCGCTCTCCCCACCAGTCCGTTTTGTAGTGGCGCAGCATGAGCGAGAAAGGCCTTTGAAAGAGCCGTAACGCGGAGCCCTCGTACGCGAGGTTGTACGGCGAGCCCAAGATCACCTCGTACCCCGCGGCCTCCAGCCATCGCTTGTAGAGCCGGATCACCGAGAGATCTTCGGTCAGCTCGGTCGGGTACACGATGCCCGCGACGCGCGGCGCGCCCGGGATCACCGACGCTTCGAGCATCGCCGCGAACCTCGCTTCGAGCCCCGCGTTGGGGTCGCGCAGACCTGGGCTCGCCTCGGCCGCGAGCGCCGAGAGGATCACCGCCTCGGCCTCGCCCGTCGGCGTGTCGCAGTTGAGCTCGGCCGCCGCGATCCCATCTTCGGTGAAGAACAGATCCGCGCGCGCGATGCCGTGCCACCTGGGCTCGGACGCGAGCCACATCGCGCGCTGGTACGGCGAGAGACACAAGAATTCATCGAGCAAATCCGGGTTGTCCGCGACGATCAGGCAGAGCTCGTCGTACACCTCGGCGATGGACTCGGCCGCGCGATAGAGCGACGTGAGCGCCGACGCATCGAGCACGAGCGGCTCCGTTTCGAAGCGCTCGGCGCCGTCGAGCCATGGATCCGTGATCACGCCGCCCGCGACGAGCCGCCTCGCGAACGCGTCGTAGAGCGCCGGATCAGGGCCTTCGTGATCGGTCATCAGGCGAGCTTCGCGATCGCGATCGCGACCGCGAGGTACGACACCGCCTCGATCGCGCCCGTGCCCTCGTCGCCGCGCGCGACGCCGCGATCGAGCTCGCCGCCGCGCAGCGTGAGCGGCGCGCCGAGGAGCAGCGATTGCACCAAGATTTGCCGCACCGGATAGAAGAGCAGCGCGAAGGCCATCATCTTGCCGAACGCCTTGAGCGACGCGCTCCACCCGCTGAAGTCACCCTCGAGCGCGCGCCCCGCGACGATCGCGATGGCGATCGTGACGCCCGCGTACGAGAGCGCGGCGGCCACGTTCTCGCCTTGGATTTGCTCGGCGTCGTCGTACGTGGTGAGCGCGCGGAAGAGCACCACGAACACGTTGAGCGCGATCTGTCCGATCACGAAGAACGCGACCGAGAGGCCGACGCCGCGCAGATCGCGGCCCGCGACGGCCTCCGCGGTGAGCACGCCCGCGGCCACGTAGTGCGCGCCCGCGGCGATGCCCGCCGCGGTGTTGCCGCGCGCGATCTCGGCGGGGAGCCGGCCGCGGAGCAGCGCGCGCGTGCCGAGGTGCCCGGTCACCATCGCGAGCGCGAACCCGAGCACCGCCGAGATCGCGACCCACGTCGCGTCGCCTCGGTGGCTCGCGCCCTCGACGCCGTTCTTCACCGCCGCCGCCGCGACGAGCAGCACACCCAAGAGCTGGCCGACCTGCAAGAGCCGCGACGCGCTCCCGCGCGCGCGCTCCTCGACGCGCGGCGCATCCCCCTCGGTCGCCGGGGGCGCGGGTGCGGCGGGCGCGACCGCGCTTTGCACGATGCGGAGCAGCGTGAGGAGCCCGAGCGTCGCGCCCAAGGCGTAGATGGTGATGGTGGCAGGAGGGACGTCGTTCTCCATGACACGACCCTATCCAAAGCCAGCCCCTCCCCTCAACGTTGTTGTATAAAAAGCGTCGCATGACCGAGCGCGGCGGCATTCGTGGCATCTTCGGCGAGCCCTCTATCGACGTTGGCCCGCTCCTCGATCTCGGCCCGCTCGACGCCATTCACGAGGAGGTCTGTCTCGCGATGGCGAACGTCCCCGCCGACTACACCGGGGGCAGCCATCGCAGCATGGGGATCATGCCTCCATCGCGCGAGGCAGAGGCCATCGTCGATTACGTCGAGGTGATCCGCCGGCTCTCCGATCACGACTTCGAGACGCTCCGCGGGCTCTCGGACGAGCCTCAACGCTTTCGCCGCGACGCCCCGCGGTGGGGGGAGGAGGCCGAGGCGCCGCTCTCGCGCAGACAGATGTTGTGGCTCGAAGCGCGGTTCGGCGTCTACTTCCCTTGGAAGGCGTATATCGAGCTCATCCCCAACCACTATTGGGAGGACAAACACGAGAGCGCCGGAAAGGACTTCACCC
This sequence comes from uncultured Polyangiaceae bacterium, assembly GCA_964437785.1. Classification (GTDB taxonomy): domain Bacteria; phylum Myxococcota_A; class Polyangia; order Polyangiales; family Polyangiaceae; genus CAYTJL01. The sequence goes on along the minus strand of CAYTJL010000005.1, from coordinate 34,567 downwards.
GCCGCGCCAAAGCCTTCTTCCCCAAGACCATCGCTTATGTAAGGTCGCTCCCCTTCTCGCAGATCGGGCGCTGCAACGTGATGGGGCTCCGCGCGAACGATCACGGCACCGTCCACCGCGACGGCGATCCGAGCGCCCCTCCCGATCACTTCATTACGCTCTGCCCCGCCGGCAACAAGCGCGTTTTTTTGTGGGACGAGGAGCGGCGCGAGAAGGTGAGCGTGGGCGGCAGGGCATATTGGTTCAACGATCATGACTATCACGGGGTCGACGCGGACCCGTTCTTCCGGTACTCAATCCGGGTCGATGGAGTCTTTCGGCCCGACTTTCTGGAGGCGCTCCGGCGCGCGGTAGGATGAGCAACCAAGAGCCCTTCGAGCGCGACGAGCTGGTCGACAAACCCGGGATCGTCGGCGCGCGCTGGTGGAACGAGACCCTCAAGAGCAAGGCGAACGCCGACGTGCGGCGGCGCGCGGTGCTCATCGCGCTCGGCGTGGGCGGCGCGCTGCTCGGGCTCGGCACGTGCGTGTCGGCCATCGGCGCGAGCGGCGGCGGGAGCAGCTCGTCCGAGGATGATTACCGCACCGAGCGGCGCTCTTCGCTCGCGATGCAAAAGGACTATGGCTGGAGCTTCGGCGCGCCGAGCGAGAGCGTGACCTTCAACGGTGAATCGACCGAGCCCTTCGATCGCGGCGCGCTCCGCTCGCTCGCGGACGATCTCTCGCCCTCGCGCTCGGTGCTCCTGCCGTATTACACACCTACGTTGTTCCAATCCCCCGAGGCGCTCCCCAAGAGCACACCTGTCGAGGACACGGCCAAGGTCACCCCGCTGCGCGACGTGCTCAAGCCCATCGCGACGGCGGCGATGCAGACCGCCTATCGCCGCGGCAAGGCGCTCGCGTCGCTGTTCGCCGGGAAGAACGCGCGCGTCGCGTTGGTGGCCGATCTCGACGGTCCTTTGGCGGTCGCGCTCGCGGCGGGCGCGTCCGAGGCGCTCGATCCGGTGTTCTTGTTCGACAACTGGCCTCATCCGCGGGGCGTGTCGCAAGCGCACCTCCCGCTCGCGGCGGCGGCGTATTACCAACCTCGCTTCAAGCGCACGCGCGGCTCGCGCGGCTCCTCCGCGCCGCCTTTGTTCTTGATCGAGCGGTCGCGGCTCAACACCTATTCAGACGACATGAGCCAGTTCGACAATCGTTATGTGGCGAAGCTCCCGAGCGCCTCGGCGATGAAGAGCTTCGGCGTCGATCACGTGCTCTTGGTCGTCTCCGACAAGTCGACGACGCGCGAGGGCGACGACATGAACGACGACTTCGTCGCGTACGCCGCCGCGGGCATGGACGCGGCGATCCTCCCGCTCGATCTCTTCGACTTCGATCCTGCCGACGTCGCGCAGCCGCCTCCCCCCGGCGTGGACAAGGCCGATCATCCACCCTCGTATTACGGCGGCAGCCGCGCGACACACCTGATGTTCTGGGTGGATTATCCGTGGCTCAAGCCACCTCCTCCGGGGACGCCTCAACGATCCACGGTGAGCAACTGGCTCCGCAGCTACACCCCCGCCGCGCGCTCCACGCCCTATTCGACGGGCGTCCCCAGCGGCGGGCTGAGCAAGGTCAAGCCCGCCGACTTCGGCACGATCCCGGTGGTGGTGGCGGTGGGCACGGGGCTCATCTTGGGCGCCAAGATGTTTCGAAACGGCTCCTGGAACCGCGTCTCCGGCGGGTGGGGAGGATAGCCATGCTCCACTCGATTCTGGCCATCGAGATCTGCGCGCCGCTCCTCGCGAACAGCCTCCTCCGCCGCGCCCTCCACAGCGTCGTGAACGGCCCTCCGGCGATGGGCCTCTACGACAAGAAGCGCCAGTATGGCGGCGCGGCTGAGATCCTCATCCAGAACTTGGGCGTCATCGAGAAGGGGTGTTGGGACTACTTCGACAACGACGAGCGCGCCAAGAAGGACTTCGACATGTGGTCGAAGGGCATGACCACCGAGGAGGGCGCGCGCACGCAGCCCTCGGGCATGCCGGACCCTTATCGCGGGGGCCCGCGGTACCTGACCTTCACGATGGCCTTCTTGATCGAGCAGAATTCACACACCGACTCGATGCTCGCCGCGGTGTGCAACATCCGCGACGATCGGCTCTGGTATCGGGACACCTTCGCGCGGGTCCTGCGCGGCGTTCAAGAGATGAGCTTCGCGAGCGTCGAGTCCGACGTCATCTACCTCATCCCGCGCGACGACGATTGGGGGCTCACCGTCGAGGACCTGAAGCAGCCCAAGTTTCATTACCTCCGACAGCTTCAATAAAGGCGATCTGCGACGCTATCGCCGGGCCTCGACCACCCGCTCGACGGCGCTGTGCGCGCCCACCGCCGCGGCGCTCGCCGCGGCGACGGTGACGAGCGCGAACGCCGTGACGCCGAAGAACCACGACCAACCGCGCTTCTTGGCGGGCGGCGGAGCGGGCATGGGCGGCGGAGGAAAGTACGAGATGGGTTGAGGAGGCGTGGAATACGAGGGAGAGCGGAGCGTGGAGGGCGGGGGGAGCGACAGCGCCTCTCCGCGATACGTGGACGTGGCCGCGGGACCCGAGACACCACCATAGACCGGCGGCGCGAACGGCGTAGGCGGATCCACGAGCGTCTTTTCGAGCGGCGCGTTGAGCCCCTGCACAGGGCTCCGCGTGAGCGAGAGCGTCGTGTTGTTGAGCTGGCTCCGCGGCGTGCTCGACGGGGACGCGGCGAGGAAGGGCCGAAGCGCGCGCGCGAGCTCGGCCGCGCTCGAATAGCGCTGCTCCCGCCGCTTCTCCAGACAACGAAAGATGACCTGCTCGAACGCGGCGGGGACGTCGTCGCGGAACGTGCTGATCGGCGCCGGGGCGCCCGCGAGCACCGCAAACGCGGTGTCGGACTCCGTGTCTTGCTCGAAGGGCGTCGACTCGGTGAGGAGGAAATAAAGGATCACGCCGAGCGCCCAAATGTCCGCGCGCGCGTCGACCGCCTTGGCGTCGAGCATCTGCTCGGGCGCCATGAAGCGGCGAGAGCCCATCGACATCGAACAGCCGGTGATCTCGACGTCGTCGCCCGCCACGTTGGCGCTGGTGAATTTGGAGATGCCAAAATCGAGCAGCTTGATGATGGCTTGACCGTCGCCGCGCATGGATCGGAACAGGTTCGCGGGCTTGAGATCGCGGTGGACCAGCCCCAACGCGTGGACCTCGGCGAGCGCCAAGCACGCTTGGCTCACGTATTCGGCCGCCTCTTCGACCGAGAGCATCCCGCTCTTCTTGACGAGCGTGCGGAGATCCCAGCCCGACAGATACTCCATCGTCAGATAGTGAATCGGCTCCTCACCCTCGATGAGGTCGACCCCCGAGTCGAGCACCTTCGCCGCGTGCTCGCTTCGGAGCCACGACGTCACGCGCGCCTCGCGGTGAAAGCGCGTCACCGCGTTTTGGTCCGCGCTGAGCGAAGGGTGAAGGACCTTGAGCGCCAGCTTGCCGCCGAAGCGGACGTGCTTTGCCTCGAAGACCGTCCCCATGCCACCTGCGCCGAGCTCGCGCTCGACACGGTACTTCCCGGCGATGACCATCCCCGGGCAGATGTTGGATGATGTTCTCATGATAACGACACTGGCTGAGTGACGAATGTCAGAGTGTGCCAACCACGAACCGCTGTGTCCCTCGAAAACCCCGGCAATTCGCGAGGTCCCGAGACAACATCACGACTTTACAAGAAGCGTGCCCACTCGACATTTCCCTAACTGCGCACCACGAACGGAATTTAATGCGATCCCGGCGCGATTGGTGGCGCGCTCGTAACACGGTTTTGGGGTCACCGCGATCGAAACGTCATGGGGGAGATACGATCCCGTATGTTCTATAGACGCGGAAGGCGATGAATCCAGAGTGGTTATGAAATTCCGCCCGACTACGTGATTGGGAGCGTGTCGCCCGACTCGGGCATGGCGGGCCGCGGCAGGCCGCGCGCTTCGAGCAGGCCGGCGAGCACCTTCTGCGGCTTCGGGTCGCCGTGCACGAGCGCGATTTGGCGGAGCGGGCCCTTCGCCTTGCACTGCGCGGCGTAGTCGATCAAGTCGCCTTGATCGGCGTGGGCGCTGAACCCGTTGAGCACCACGACCTCGGCGCGCCGATCGCGCTCGACGCCGAAGATCTTCACGCGCGAACGGCCCTCGACGAGGCGGCGCCCGAGCGTGTGCTGCGCTTGGTAGCCGACGATGAGCACCACGCTGTTGTCGTCCTCGATGGCGCCGCGCAGGTGGTGGAGGATGCGGCCCGCCTCGCACATGCCGCTCGCGGACAAGATGATCGCGGGCTCCTTCTCGCGCTGGATCTCTTTGCTGCGCTCGACGTCGTCGACGTACTCCAGGTCCTCGAAGTCGAACGGCGAGTCGTCGCCGCGGATGAGCGCGCGCGCTTCGGCGTCGAAGCACTCGGGGTGGAGCTTGAAGATGTCGGTGATCTTCACCGTGAGCGGCGAGTCCACGTAGACCTTGATCCGAGGGATCATCTTGCTCCGCTTGAGCTTCTTCAGCGCGAAGATCACCTCCTGCGCGCGCTCCAGCGAGAACGACGGGATGAGCAGCTTGCCCCCGCGCGAATGGACCTTGTGGACGACCCGCGCGAGGTCCTCGTCCATCTTGTCGCGCCCGTCGTGGAGCCTGTCGCCGTAGGTGCTCTCGGTGATCAAGAGGTCCGCGCCCTCGGGCACCTCGGGGTCGCGGAGGATCGGCCGGTCGCGGCGGCCGAGATCGCCCGTGAACACGAGGCGCTTCTTCTGCCCCTTCTCCTCGACGTCGAGCACCGTGATCGCGCTGCCGAGCACGTGGCCCGCGTCGTAGAAGCGCAGGCGCACGCCCGAGGCGATCCACGCGGGCATCCTGTACGGGACGGAGAAGAAGCGATCGAGCGCGTCGATGACGTCCTCGTCCGTGTAGAGCGGCGTGACGCGCGGCAGGTCGAGGTCCTTCTTCTCGGCTTGGCGGTTCAAATAGCGCGCGTCGGACTCTTGGATCGCGGCCGCGTCGCGCAGCATCACCGCGCACAGATCGCGCGTCGCGGGCGTCGCGTAGATGGGGCCCTCGTAGCCATTTTTGACGAGCAGCGGGAGCGCGCCCGAGTGATCGATGTGCGCGTGCGAGAGAACGACCGCGTCGATCTCGCGCGCGGGCAGCGGCAGGTGCGCGTTGCGCTCGAACGACTCGCGGCGCTTGCCTTGATAAAGGCCGCAGTCGAGCAGCACCGTCGCGCCCTCGGTGCGGACCAAGTGCATGGATCCGGTGACGGTCTGCGCGGCGCCGACGAACTCGATGTGCATGGCGACCGAGCCTAGAGGAAGCGCGCGCGCTTGTCGCTCGGGGCCTCAAAAAAGGCTTGGTTTGTCGGCCGCGGCGAGGATCTTGCGCGCGAGCGAGGAGACGCCGAGCCCCTCGGCGGACGGGTCGACGAAGCGCGCCTCCTCGTAAGGAGGGCTCACGTGATCGATCGTGGGCGCGTCCTTCACGGCGCACGTCACCACCTCGACCAGCATGCGCCGGTGCGAGAGCACGTGCTTGACCTCGCCTGCGCCCATGAGCTTCACGCCCTCGATCGGGATCCCCGCCGCCGCGATCGCGCGCCGCGCACCGGCCCTCGTCGCGCCTTCGAGGATCGGCGGCTCCCACATCCCGCCGAAGAGCCCTTCGATCGCGCGCCGCGCGAAGAGCACGCGCCCTTCGCCGTCGCGCATCACGAGCGCGACGCAGGGCACGTCGGGCACGCTCTTTTTGTCGCCCATGAGCGGCAACTCACGCTCGCGCCCGCGCGCGCGCGCCTCGCAGATCGACGCGACGGGGCAGCTCTCGCAGCGCGGATCACGCGGCGTGCAGACCGTCGCGCCGAGCTCCATCAGCGCCTCGTTGAACGAGCCGGGCTCGTCCTCGGGCACGAGCCGCTCGGCGATGGACCAAATCACCTTGAGGGTGCGGGGCTCCTTGATGGGCGCCTCGATCGCCGCGAGCCTCGCGATCACGCGCGCGACGTTGCCGTCGACGAGCGGCGCGCGCCGGTTGTACGCGATGCTCGCGATCGCGCCCGCGGTGTACGCGCCCACGCCGGGCAGCGCGCGGAGCGCCTCGGGATCGCGCGGCATCGCGCCGCCGTGCTCGTCCGCGATCACCTTCGCGCACGCGTGGAGCTGGCGCGCGCGGCGGTAGTAACCGAGGCCGCTCCACAGCGAGAGGACGTCGTCGATCGGCGCCTCGGCGAGCGAGAGCGCGTCGGGGAAGCGCGCGAGGAAGCGCTCGTAATACGGCGTCACCGTCTCCACGCGCGTCTGCTGGAGCATGACCTCGCTGATCCAAACCGCGTGAGGATCCCTCCGCTCATCCGCCTTCGCGCTCGGCGCGCGCCACGGCAGCGCCCTCGCGCTCGCGCGGAACCACGCGAGCAACATCGATCGGAGCGGCTCTTCGCGCGGACCGTTCGGAGGGTCGATTGGACCGTCCGCGCCGGAGGGTCGCTCCGCCGAGGCGACGACTCCGCGCTTGCGAGTAGCTCGATCGCGCGCTGCCATGAGACCGGCGTTTTATGGCATAACGCCGTCATGCGCTACGCGCTCGCGGCCTGCCTCTTCGCGCTCTCGTGCGACAAGCCCCGCCACCCTTGGGATCAAGGGGACGCGGCGCCCGTCGTGTCGAGCGCGTCGCCGCCGATCCGTAGCCTCACGTCGTCGAGCGCCGCGCCGGGCGCGAGCGCGGCCCCCGCGCTCTCCGCTTCAACGCTCGCTCCGCCCGTCGAGCCCGAGGCGCCCTCGTCGCCCGTGCGCGTGGGCGGCCCGTGGGTGCGGTGTTATGGGGGCTTTCGCCCTTCGAATGACCCGCTCAAAGACGTGACCCGATTGTCGCTCTTGTGCGGCCCGCTGAACGGTATGAAGCGCTTCGGCAAAGACACCTTCGAAGGCGTGGTGGGCGAGGGCTCCGCGCCCAAGGCGCACTCCATCGACGTAAAGCGGGGTGAGTGTTATCGCGTCTTCGCCGTGGCCGACGCCGGCGTCGCCGACCTCGACGTGGTCGTCCGATCCGGCAACGACAGCCAAATCGCGGCCGATCACGGCGAGGATCGATGGCCCATCGTGCAGCCCGACAGGCCCTTTTGCCCGCTCGCCGACGACCGCTACAAGATCGAGGTGAGCGCCCGAAAGGGCGCCGGCCGCTACGCCGCCGAGGTGTGGGTCCTCAAGGCAGCTCCCCCCAAATAGTCAATCACGAGCGCGTCACTGAAAGACGCTGCGCTGGCGGATGGAGCCGTCGGTGCGCGAGATGGCATAACGCAGGCCCGCGCCGTCGGCGTTCTTCAGCTCGACGACCCAATAAGGACCGTTGGTGTGCGCGTTGATGGTCGTGATTTGAAGGTGCGCGAAGCGGAGCGCGGCGTCGCTCTTGGCCGCTGCGATGGCGCCGTTGCGGCCGACCTCCGCGGTCGGGAGCTCAGCCTGCGGCTCCTGCGTGGATGCGCAGCCCATGAGGCCGAGGATGGAAGAGACGGAGAGGCAGAGCGCGAGAGACAGCGAGCGGTGCAGCATGGTTTTGCCCGGTACGATGCGGCCCCCTCGCCGATCATTCAGGGCGCTTTACAAATCGATCTGCATGCCGAGCTCGAGCACGCGGTTCGGGGGGAGGCCAAAGTAGGCGGTGGCGGGGCGCGCGTTGCGCGAGATGAAGGCGAAGAGGGATTTACGCCACGTGGCCATGTTGGAGCGGCCCGACGGCAGGAGCGTCTCGCGGCCGAGGTAATAGCTCGTCCGCGGGAGATCGATGGTGAGGCCGAAGCCCTTGCACGCCGCGAGCGCGCGCGGCACGTCGGGATCCTGCATGAAGCCATAGCGCACGGTCACGCGGTAAAAGCCGTGCGGCAAGGGCTCGACCTCGACCCGCTCGCGCTCGGGCACCTCGGGCACGTGCATCGCGAGCACCGTGAGGAAGATGAGCTGCTCGTGGAGGACCTGATTGTGCTTGAAGTGGTGCAGGAGGATGGGGGGCACGCCGTTCGGGTTCGACGCCATGAACACCGCGGTCCCCCGCACGCGATGGGGCTTTACGGTCTCGACGTCGGCGATGAAGAGGTCGAGCGGCAACATGGCCTCTGCGAGCATCGCCCCCAAATACCGCCGTCCCGTGGCCCACGTCGTCATCACCACGAAGATGCCGCCCGCCATCACGAGCGGGAACCAGCCGCCGTCGAGGAACTTGACCGCGGTCGACGCGAAGAAGCCGAGATCCACGGCCAAGAACGCGGCGGCGAGCAGCGCCGCGCGCCACGTAGGCCAACCGAAGATCTGCCGCGCGACCACGTAATAAGCGATGGTGGTGATGGCCATCGTGCCCGTCACCGCGATGCCGTACGCGGACGCGAGCGCGCTCGAGCTCTTGAACGAGAGCACGAGCCCCACGCACGCGACGAGCAACATGTGGTTGATCTCCGGCACGTAGATTTGGCCCTCGGTCTCTTTGGAGGTGTGAACGATGGAGACGCGCGGGAAGAAGCCGAGCTGCACCGCTTGTTGGGTGAGCGAATAAGCGCCCGAGATGAGCGCTTGAGACGCGACCACGGTCGCCGCCGTGGCGATCGCGACCGTGGGATAGAGCGCCCACGGCGGCACGATGGCGTAAAAGGGGTTCGTCACCTTGGGGTGCGTGAGCATGTGAGCGCCCTGCCCAAAGTACGAGAGGAGCAGCGATGGCAAGACCACCGCGAACCACGCGGTGCGGATGGGCTTGCGCCCGAAATGGCCCATGTCCGCGTAGAGCGCCTCGGCGCCGGTGATCGCGAGCACCACCGCGCCGAGCACCAAGAAGCCGTGAACGTGGTTGTTCACGAAGAAGCGCACGGCCCACGCCGGGTTCACGGCCCAAAGCACGCTCGGATCGCGCGCCACCGACACGGCGCCGAAGACGGAGATGGTGATGAACCAAAGCAGCGTGACCGGGCCAAACACCTTGCCGATGCCGCCTGTCCCGCGCTTCTGCACGAGGAACAGCGCGAGCAGGATGAGCACGGTGAGCGGGACGACCGCGGGCTTGAGGCGCGGCTCCGCCTCGACGATCCCCTCCACCGCCGAGAGCACCGAGATGGCAGGCGTGATGACGCCGTCGCCGTAGAGCAGCGCGGCGCCGAACACGATGAGCAGCACCACGAGCCCAGGCCCCTTGAGGCTGCTCTGGCCTTTGGCTCCGCCCTCCTTCTTTTGCCGCGCGCCGAGCACCAGCGCGAGCAAGGCCAAGATGCCGCCCTCACCGCGGTTGTCCGCGCGCATGATGAAGGAGAGATATTTGATGGTGACGACGAACATCAGCGAATAGAACACGAGCGAGAGCACGCCGAGCACGTTTGCGCGGCTCGCCTCGACGGCGTGCTCCCCGGTGAGCGACTCTTTGATCGCGTAGAGCGGGCTCGTGCCGATGTCGCCGAACACGACGCCGAGCGCGCCCAGCGTGAGCGTGAGCGGGCTGCCGTGCGCGTGGCCGTGATCGGCCTCGGGGGGCTTTGCGGGGGGGGCCCCTCCAACGCCGGATTGAGCCTTTTCAGGCTCCTCCGGCGGAGGAGAGGACGACTCTTCGGACGGCTCGGGGTTATTCACCGGGCCGGTACACTAGCAAAGAAGCTCGTCAATGTGTGGTGCTGCCGCCGAGGGTCGCGCCTTCCGAGCTGAAGCCCGTCCCCGTATCCATCGAGACGACCTCGTCTTTGTTGCCGCCGCAGCAGCCGCCCTGCGTCTGGCCGCTCGTGCAGGCGGGCGCTTGGAACGGGCCGCAGTTGCGGAGGAACTGCTCGAGCACGGCCTCGCGGTGAGGGAGGAAGAAGCACTCGAGCGCCGTCGAGAGGAAGCCGAATTCATCGACGTGCACGAAGTTTCGGCTCGGGGGCCAAAAGATACCGCCGCCGAGATCGGAGTTTTGGAACCGCGAGAGCTGGTGGCAGCCCGCGCACGATTGGGTGAGCGCGCGACGCGCGATCTGTTGAGGAGTGAGCGGGGAGCCGACGCGGGTGAGCTCACTTTGGATCGTCGTGGAGAAGCTGTTGTTGGAGCCGAGCTCATTGACGTAGTTGTCCGGGTCACCGGAGAACGGCTGCGACGTGCTCTGGCCCGCGTTGAAGACCTCATCGGTGGTGAGCCCGAGGCCCATGATGTGATTCGCGAGCGCGAGCGCCTCGACCTCGCTCGGGTCGCCAGCGCCGTGCGCGACGAACGCCGACTGAAACGACGAGGCGAGCGGGTTTTGCGAGCTCGAATCAAAGAGATCGCCGAAGGGGTTCGCCTTGACCGAGACCGGCTTGAAGATCAGCTTGCAGACCTTCTTGGCCTCCGGGCTCGGCGAAAAACACTGGCGATCGAGCTGGAATTCGCGGAGCTGCCATTGCTGGCTGTTGCCGAATTGATTGGTGCGCACCTGGCCGCCGCTCCGGCCGTATTGGCCTCCTTGCGCGCCGAGCCCGTAGTTGGCAGGCGTGATGACAGGGCCAAAGCCCGGCAGCCCATCGTAATAGAAGGAGACGACCGCCTTCTCGAAGGTCGCGTCGTCCGTCTCGCCGGTGAGCTTGGCCCAGTGCTCGGCCACGGGCCTGCACGACTCGATGCCACACTCGGGGGTCGGGTTGGGGAGCTGGCCCTCGAAGATGATGAAGTTGCGCCCGCTGCCGCCGGTCATCGCGTACACGATTCGGTATTCGCCGCAGTGGCTCCCGTCCGCCGGGGCGAGATCAAAGCGGTTGAAGAGCGCGACCGGGATGAAGAGCGAAGGATCGGTGGACGTGAGCGCGCCCTCGGGGCGGGGACAGCTCACGGGGAAGCCGTTGATGGTGGCCTGGTTGTCGTCGCAGTGCGGCGCGAAGACCTCTTGAAACACGCCGGTCGCGTCGGTGTTTTGGGTGTCCCAGAGGCGCTGGTAGAGCTCGTTCGCGCCCTCGTTGGTCACCTTGACCTGGCTGAGGAGGTGGGTGAGCACCTGCGCGAGCGAGAAGTGCGCTTCGAGCATCTCCGCGCGCTCTTGCTGCGTGATCACGAGCGAAGGACGGATGTCGACGTTGACCGTAGGATCACACTTGGGCGCCGTGGGGCACGCGATGATCGGAGGATCGATGATGATCGGATCGATGGGCGAAATGAGAGGTTGTTCGGCCGATTCGGTGCGCTCGGGCTGAGCGACGCCGAAGCAGCCGGCCACGGCGACCGCGGCCGCGATCGGCGCGAGCGCGGCGAAGAACGGGCTTTGGCGGAGCGAGGGGAGGAGATCAAAGACACGTCGTTGATACGCCATGTTCTCTCTTTTGTAACGTTGACAAAGATGGGCCAATACGCGGCTCAGCGCCGGTGGCCGGCGCCGAGCGCGCGTTGACCTCTTTAATTCGCTGGGACAAGTTTGTCACGCCTTTTTATCGAAAAAAGACGTCGATCAAAGGCCGTCTCGGGCGTACAACCATCTTCGACGACACCCCCTCACGAGGGAGCTTTTCTCAAACACCCACGTCGGCGATGGCCCGCTCACGCTCTCTGCGCTTTCGAACAACGGTGCTCGCGACGGCGATCGCACCTGCGATGATCGCGCCGGCGACCGCGAGCCCGAGCGCCGCGTCGGGGACGGGCTCTAAAATGGGCCTCTTGTCGCTGTGAAACACGCCGCGCGCCTGCGCGAGCGTGATGCCGTTATAAAAGAGATGAATCGTGATGGGCGCGATCACCGCCTTGGTCCATGAGCGCGCGAGCCCGCACGCGAGCCCGAGCCCCGTCGTGGACACCATCCTTACGACGCCGAGCGCGCCGCTGAACCCGCCGTGCATGAGGCCGAAGACCGCCGCGCTCGCGATCACGGGCGCGGCGGCCCGCAAGAGCGCGCTGCCTTTGCCGTCCGTCTCGCGCGGGCGCCCTGCCAAGCGCTCGACGAACGAGAACAAGGCCCCTCGAAAGAGCAGCTCTTCGGTCACCGCCGCGAGCACCACGCCCCAAATCAGCGTGAGCGGCAAGGATCCTTGTTCGAGCGCGCGGCCGAACGAGCCGGCGCTCCGCCTGACCGACCCCGCTCCGCGCGCGGCGATCTCGGCGAGGAGCATGGGCAGCGCGATTTGGATCGCCGTATAAGACGCGACCACGTAGACGAGCGGCGCAGACAGCGCGGCGAGCGCAACGCCCTTTGGGCTCGGCTTGACGAGCGCGAGCTCTGCGCGGGGCGCCCGGAGCAGCGCGAACGAGAGCCCGACGCCGGCCGCCGCGGCGGTCACCTGACAGGCCATCAAAAAGACCGTGAGCGGGATCTTGGCCTTGAGCCGATCCGGCACCGCCGCGTTGCCGATCGCCTCCAAATAGCGCGCCGCCGCGAGCCACACGATCGCGACCGCAGCGAGCTTCAGCGTCTCTCGTTTGTCGTCCGCTCCGGCCGTCACGCCGGGCATCCTACTCGATCTCGCCTGCGCTCGGCGTGCTCTTGGCTTGACGGCCCGCGCTCGGCCCGGCGATCGTGATGAGCGTGCATCGCTCCCTCCGCTCGAACGCCGGAATCGCGGCCATCGCGCTCGTCATGCTGGCGTGGCCCGCCTCCGCGCGCGGCGCGGACGACGCCGCAAAGAAGGCTCGGCGCGAGCTGCGATCGAAGCGCTTTGATCAGGTTCGCGCGCTCGTGAGCGGCGTGCTCTTCAGCGGGACGCGGCTCGTCGGCGCGGGGAGCAGGGGGCGATACGTGGGCGGCGGCGGCGCGCTCGAGCTGAACGCAGAGCGCTTCTTCACCGATCGCCTCGGCGCGGGCGGCGTCCTCGCGGGCTTCCCTCCCGCGATGAACGCCGACGCCCGCAAGCTCGCTTTTTTTCGAGGTGAGCTGTTCGGCCTGCTCGCGCTCGACGCTTGGGGGGGCGCGCTCCCCGGGAGCGCCGTGGTGGGTTTGGGCGCGGGCGGGGACTTGTCGCGTTATTGGTCCTCGGAGAACGGGCGCTTTTACGGCTTGGCCTTTGGTCGGCTGAGGCTCTTTACGTCGCGCGACACCCGCGTTCAGATCACCTACACGGCGATCCCCGTCGCGCTCGCGACCACCGGCGTCAAGCTCCATGAGCACCGGATCGAGGCCGGAGTCTCGTGGAAGCTGCTCCAGGTCGGCACTCGATTCCACACCACCGTCGCGAACGGCGGTGTCCCCGACAGGACCTTTGTCCAACAAGAGCTCGGCATCTTCGCCGGGCTCTCGGTGTATTGACATGCGCGCTCTCCTCCTCTCCCTCTCTCCCCTCTCTCTCGCCCTCCTCGCGGGCTGCTGGTCGGAGCCGCCTTATCTGTCGACCGACGTCTCGACGCGCGACATGGCGTTTCAAGCGGAGGTGATCGGGGACGACGCGCGCACCACCGTCAAAGCGAGCCTCGTCGGCCCCGGAGGCGCCGTGCGGCTCCTCGACGGAGATCGGCTGTCGCTCCGCGCCGAGGGCGTGGAGGTGCCTTTGCTCAAAGGCCCGGAAGGGTCCTATGAAGCGACGATCGGGCCGGGGATCGTCGATCTCGCGCTCGCGCTCGACCGCGACGCGCCCGACGAGAGCGCCATGCTCTCGTTGCCCATGCCGCCGCTCTCGGCGCTCTCGGTCGATCCCATGGCGTCGAGGCAAGCGCCGCTCGTCATCACGTGGACCCCGGGCGACGGCCTTTATCAATCGGTCCTCTCCGTGACCGGGACGTGCATCACGCCTGCGTCGCGCGATCTCTCGGTCGATCCGGGGACCTATTCGTTTCAACCCGCGGACCTCGCGAGCGGGTCCGCCGAGACGTGCCAAGTCACGGTCACGCTCCAACGCTCACGCCAAGGGCAGGAGGAGGCCCCGCCGCTCAAGACATCGTATTTTGCCGGATCTCAAATCATGATCGCAACCCTCTTATCGACGCCGTGAGACCATGAGAGACCTTATCTTGCTCTTCGCAACGTGCTTCGGCCTCGCCGGGTGCGGCTCGGATCCTACCGAGCTGCCCACGACGAGCGACTACTCCTTCGATGAGATCGACCTCTTTGGCTCCGTCGCGGGCAACGGCGGGGCGGCGCTCGTCGACGTCTCGCTCCAAGGGACCCGGAGCGACGGGACCAGCCTCATCACGCTCGCCGAGGGAGACCTGCTCTTCGTCTCCGCCGAGGACGCGCCCGAGATCGAGCTCAGCCCGCACTCCGGCTATCGCTATGCCGCGCTCCTCCCCACCCAAGGGCTCTCCCCCGTCGTGTCGTTTCGCCGCGCGGGCGTCACCGGGGCGAACGCCAAGCTGACGTTGCCGACACCGTTTGCGCTCGTGGTGCCGGGAGGGCCCGTGAGCGTGAGCGCGCCGTGGACGATCACGTGGGATCCACAAGGGTGGGCGAACACGATCACGCTCGACGTGTATGGCCCGTGTATCAGCCTCTTCTCACGCGATCTCGCCTCCGACACCGGCACGTACACGCTCCAGCCGGGTGATTTGGTGTTTGATGGAACGAGCTGCACCCTCACCGTCGCGCTCACCAAGACGCAGACTAACGCTGTGACGGCGCCGTTCGGCTTTCACGGCGCCGGGTTCATGGCATTACAAACCCGGAGCGCCACGGTGGAGGTGACGCCATGAAGCCCGTCACCAAGAAGCGATTGCAAACCATCTTCGCCCTGCTCCTCGCCGGAGGCACGGCCGGCTTCAAAGGGCTCGCGTGCGATTGCAGCCCCACCGCCACCATCGTGCCCAGGCTCCCTCCCGACAACCCCGATGGCTCGCCCCCGCCTCCGTTCGATCCTTCGTTCGTGAGCGAGGAAGAGTGCGAAATGTTGTGCGGCGTCGGATACGCGACCTGCGACGCCATCACGCTCGACAACGGGACTCCCGCGGTGAGGTGCTCCGACCCCTACGCGTGCGTCGGTGGCCGCAGGCCGCGCGGGCTCATCGGCGCAGGGGCGCGATCGATGAGCCGGCGCGGCCGATTCCTCGCCGAAACAGCGCATCTCGAAGCGGCGTCGGTGGTCGCGTTCGATCGCCTCGGGGCCGAGCTTCGATCGCTCGGCGCGCCGCGATCGCTCGTTCGACGGGCGCTCATCGCATCTCGTCAAGAGGAGCGGCACGCGCGCGTGATGGAGTCGCTCGCCGCGCGCTTCGGGGCGAAGAGCGCCCCTGTGCGGGTGCGCCGCCAAGGGCCCAGGACCAAGCTCGCGATCGCGCTCGAAAACGCGGTCGAGGGCTGCGTCAACGAGACCTTCGCCGCCCTCGTCGCGTCCCATCAAGCGCGCTTCGCAGACGATGTTGCCGTCAAACGCGCCATGGCCCGCATCGCGGCCGACGAGACCGCGCACGCGGCGCTCGCCCTCGACGTCGATCGATGGCTCCATCCATCGCTCACCCCTCGTGAGCGGGCGCGCGTGGCGCGGGCCAAGGCGCGCGCCGCCGAGGTGATCGTCGCTTCGTGGCGGAGCGACCCCGCCATCGCAAAAGAGATGGGGTTGCCGAGCGTGCCTTTGGGCCGGGCGCTGGCGAAGGAGCTTTGGGCCGCGATCATGGTTTGACGCGCGCTTTGGCCTTCTTTCTCCGCGTGGGCGAAGGGGGCTTGTCCGGGCAGGGCGGCAGCGCGGGGAGCTCCGAGGGCGCCCACGCCACGACCGCATCGACGAACGCTCGAACCTCGGCGGGGACGAGCTCGCGCTCGGGATACACGATCGAGAGGCGCGTCTCGACGCCGAGCTTGCCCGGGAGCACGTGGATCAGATCGCCTCGATGGAGGTCCTCCCACACCGAGAGGAGCGGCAAGAGCGCGATGCCGAGCCCGCGCAGCGCCGCCGCGTGCAGCATGGCGATGTCGTTCGAGGAGAAGGCCCCTTCGACGTGGACCTTGGATCGCTGGAAGGGCCAATGGGATCCCGGCAGCGCGCCGCGCTCGAACCCCATCAAGCAACGATGGTGCGCGAGGTCGCGGCGGTCGCGGAGCTTGGGGCTCTTCGCGAGGTACGCGGGCGACGCGACGGCGATGAGCGGCATGCGCGAGAGCGTCCTCGACACGAGCCCCGGTTCGAGGGCGTGGCTCGCGCGGATGGCCACGTCATAGCCGCTCCGAAGGAGGTCGACGTGCTCGCTGGAGAAGTGGATTTGGAGCACGACCTCGGGGTGCTTCACGGCAAAGTCGCACACCATCGCGTGAAAGCTCGGCAGCGTGAGCGGAGGCACGGAGACGCGGAGCGGGCCGCGCAGGACTCCATCTGTCCGCTTGACCGACGCCTCGGCCACGCTCACCGCGTCGAGCACGATGCGCGCGTGGCGGTGGAGCGCCTCGCCCGCGTCCGTGAGCGCGAGGCTCCGCGTCGTCCTGCGGAGCAGGCGCACGCCGAGCTGCGCCTCGAGCCGCGCGAGCCGGCGGCCGACGGTCGCGCGAGGCACGCTCAGCTCGGCGGCGGCGCGCGAGAGCGAGCGCGCCTCGACGGTCTTGGAGAAGGCGAGGAGGTCCGCGTTTTCGAGGGGATCGTGCATTTGGATCAAATCTTAGCAAATGCTTCCCATTGTTCGAGTCTTGTAGCAGGCGCCCCGCGCCCTCACCTTCCCGCCCAGACAGGACCAAACCTCAGGAGGGTGCTTCGATGAAGGGCAAAGCGATCGGTTATTGGGCGGCGACTGGGCTCCTCGCGTTCGCGTTCGCGGCGGGCGGCTTGAGCGATCTCGCGCGCTCACAGGGGGTGATGGAGGGGATGGCGCACCTCGGTTATCCCGCGTACTTCGCGGTGATCCTCGGCGTGTGGAAGCTCCTCGCGGCGCCCGCGCTGCTCGTCCCCGGTCTGCCGCGGCTCAAGGAGTGGGCGTACGCCGGGATCTTCTTCGATCTCACGGGCGCCGCCGTCTCGCACGCTGCGCTCGGCGACGGCGCCGGCAAGGTGCTGACGCCGCTCTTCCTGCTCGGGATCGCGGCGGCCTCGTGGGCGCTCCGCCCGGAGGGCCGTACGCTGCGCGCTCCCGAGAAGAGTGATGACGGCGCGATCCAGAGGCCCGCGAGCGCCACGGCGTGACGATCACCTCTATTCGCTATTGCGGCGGCTCGAAGGGCGCGATGGTGGTGACGCCCGCGCCCGCGAACTGGTCATTGGGATAATCTTTGACCAAGCACGCCGAGCCGTCGCTCACGTTAATCTCCACCACATATCCGAACTGCGAGAACCCATAGACCTTGTCCTGCCACGCGGCGATGCCGTAGAGGCGGCCATAGTCGGTGTGGGCCGCGTCGTTGCAGCCCGCGCGCTTGATGGTTTGGCCGCGGATCGATTTGGTGACGACCGAGCCGCCGTCGGCGGCCCCGAGCTTGGTGAGATCGATCTCGATGAGCGTGTCGATGGTGTTGCAGCCCGTCAAGTCAGGTGGGTTTGGACAGTCGCGCACGGTGGCGAAGCCGACCGGCTGGCCGTTGTTGGCCAAGAAGACGATGTCCCCCGAGAGCTCCCAAGTTTGACCCACGTTGGCAGCAGGGTAGTTGTGGCCGTGCCCGTCGTTCAGCGGCACCGTGCCGAAGTTGCCGCGCGCCGTCACGTTGCCTTGGCCGTCGATGGAGAAGAGCTCTCCTGCGGTGGTGCCGGCGACGAGCACCTCCGAGGGGCCGAGCACGCCCACGGGCGCGAACGTGAGCGCGAAGAACTTGCCCTGAGCGGTGGGCGCGGCGACGGCGGCGCCGCAGTGGATGACGTTGCCTTGAATCACGGCGGGCCGCACCGTGTAGGAGCTCGCGGCCCAAATGCCGCCTGCTTGATCGACCGCGAGGTCCGTGATGGAGGCCACTTGTCCGGCGTCGGCGTTGGCGCCGACGCAATCGAAGGTGCCGACGTTGGTGAGGCCCGCGCCGGGCGCGGTGGGGTCGAGCGAATAAAGGATGTCTTTGGTGTGCGCGTAAATGAGCGCGGGGCCGGCGTCCACCATGGCGTCCGACGGGGCCACGTCGAAGAGGCCTGCGTCGTCGCCGCCCTGCCCGCCCGAGCTCGATGACGTCACCCCTCCGCCCGCGGCGCCCGAGCCCCCCGAGCCGGTGGGCCCGGAGCCCCCGGTGCCCGTGGTGGTGTTTCCCGTGGCGCAGGCTGCAAAACAAGCGGCGGACGTAAGCGCGGCGGCGAACGAAGCAAGGGCGAGGCGGCTCAGCATGAGGCCGCATCATAGTCGGATCGCGCTTCGCGCGCCGCTCCAAAACGCGTTACGCTGCGCGCCAATCGGCCGGCGCAACGCTCCAAGCGGGGACTATATCAAAGGCCGCGACGTCGCTACAATGCCCCGCCATGCGACGCGCTCTCCTCCCTTTCTTCACGATCACCACGCTCTTGTTCGCCTGCTCCGACGACACGACCGGCACGGGCGGGAGCGGCGGAAAAGGGGGCTCCGGCGGCGAGGGCCTCGGCCCCTGCTCGTTCGGCCCCGAAGAGGACATCCCCGTTCCCAAGCTCCACACGCCCCGTTGGGCCTTCGAGCCCTGGATCTCCAAAGACATCTCGACCGGCGCGGACACGTACGCGTTCGTCAAAGGCTTCCGCGATCGCGACATCCCGGTCGGCGCGGTGGTGCTCGATTCGCCCTGGGAGACCAACTACAACACCTTCGTCCCCAACCCGAGCCGCTACCCCGACTTCGCCACGATGGTCTCGGACCTGCACGCGGACAACGTTCGTGTGGTCTTGTGGATTACGGCCCTCGTCAACTCGGTGTCGTACGATCTCGAGATGGGCGGAGACGCCTACGACGGCCCCTCCCCCAACGTGGAAGAGGGCCGCACGTGCAAGCTCTTCGTCGATGACGGCGCGGATTACCCGTGGTGGAAAGGCCAAGGCGCCTCCGTCGACTTCTTCAACCCCGCGGCGACGCGGTGGTGGCACCGGCAACAAGACCCGCTCTTCGACATGGGCATCGACGGCTACAAGCTCGACTTCGGCGACTCGTACGTCCCCACCGACCCCGTCGCGACCTTCGCCGGCCCCGTCCCCCATCAAGACTACTCCGAGGCGTATTATCATGACTTTTACGCGTATGGCGCCTTCAAGCGAGGGCCCGAGTTCGTCACGATGGTGCGCGCGTACGACAAGTCGTATGGCTTCGAAGGCCGCTTCTACGCCCGGCCCGAGGACGCGCCCGTGGTGTGGATGGGCGACAACCGGCGCGACTACATCGGCCTCGAAGACGCGCTCGATCACACGTTCCGATCGGCCGTGGCGGGCTACACCGTGCTCGGCTCCGACATCGGCGGTTACCTCGATCGCGACGACAAAGACCTCACCGGCCCGGTGATCCCGTTCGATCCGGTCGTCTTCGCGCGGTGGACCGCGGTGGGCGCGCTCTCTCCCTTCATGCAGCTCCACGGCCGCGCCAACATCACCCCTTGGGACGTGCCTCAACAGAACGACGAGATCGTCGACGTGTATCGGTATTGGGCCAAATTCCACCGCGCGCTCGTGCCCTTTTATTACAGCTTGGCCGAGGAGTCGTACGCGGGCGGGCTCGTGATCGTGCGGCCCATCGGCGACGAGCTGTCGTGGCCCACCGACTATCGCTACATGCTCGGCGACGCCATGCTCGTCGCGCCCATCTTGGACGCGACCGGCGTCCGCGACATCGATTTGCCCGACGGGTATCGCTATTACGACCACTTCGCGCCCGGCGCGGATCCCATCCAAGGCGGCCAAGTGCTCTTCGGATACGACGCGACCGACATCAAGAAGACCCCGCTCTTCTTCCGCGAAGGCGCGATCGTCCCGCTCTCGGTCGAGGACGCCGAGAACGGGTTCGGTGACGCGGCCTCCAAAGGCAAGATCACGCTCTTGGCCTATCCGAGCACCACCCCCTCGACCTTCTATCTGCACGACGAGGCCGGCGGCACCACCGACATCGCGCTCGCGGCGGCGGGAGCGGGCTTTACGCTCACGCTCTCGCGCGCCGCGCTCGAGGTCTTCGCGCGGGTCCGCATGGATCAAGCCCCCACGAGCGTCACGTCGAACGGCGCGGGGCAGACCGATCTGGTGGGCCGCGCGGCGTGGCTCGGCGCGCCGTCGGGGTATTATTACGACGCCGCCGAGAAGATGCTTTGGATCAAGATCCCGGCCTCCGCGAGCGCGATCTCGATCCAGGTCAATTGATCTAAAAACGCACCTGAAGATCGGTTATTGGCCCGACTGGTCGAATTTCTTCAGCTCTTCGACGAGCTCCCAATCCGCGATGACGTGCTTCCTGAGGAGCAATGACAGCAGCGCTCCGAAGAGCCGCTCCCAATGCGCGTCCGGGCCGAGCACCGCGCTCGCGTCCGCGCCCTGCGAGACCGCGCGCAGCGCCTCGACCAAATCGTGCGCCGTGAGACCGCCCTCCGGCTCGGAGTGAAACGTCTTGCGAACGCTCGGCGGCGGCGCGACCTCGGTGTCGGGCGCCGGCTCGGGCGTCGCGTCCGCTGTTTTTTGTGCTGCTTTAGGCCGCTGCGCGGGCAACGAGATCGTCGTCCCGTCGAGCAGCGTGAGCGACACCATCTTGCGCGCCTTGCCCTTGGGCTTGGGGATCACGTCGACGGGCCTGCTGCTCGGAGGCGCGGGATCCGACTCCAACAGCGCGCGGAGCCTGTCGCTCGGCGCGCGCTTCAGCGGCACCTCCACCTCCACCGCCTCGATCACGGGCGCGTCGTCGTACGAGACCGCGGGCGGAGCCTCCTTCGACAGCTCCGCGACGACATCGGCGCTCGGCAACGTGTCGGCGAGCCGCGGCCTCTCCGCGGGCATCGGCGGCGCAGGATCGGTGCGAGGCCCGGACAGCGGGAGCACGGGCTCGGGCTCGCGCTCCGGCTCGGGCGCCGGCGGCGCCGGAGGCGCCTCGGGCTTTGGACCGAGGCCGTAATACGAGTGGATCGCGCTGCGGATGTCGGCGGGCGGAGCGATCATCGCGCGCACCGGCAGCCCCGAGTGCTCGCCGCACGCGCGCAGCGCCTCCTCATTCGAAGGATCGTCCATCGCGATGTAGAGCGTCTCGCCCTGGCCGCGCACGTGCCGCACGTAGATCGGCACGAGGCAATACCGATCGGCGACCTCGGCGGGGACCAGGTTCAAGAGCTGGCGCGAGAACTCGATGTGCAGCAGCGAGACCCACGGCACGCTGAGCTGATGCGAGAGGATCTGCGTCAGCTGCACCTCGTTGACGAACCCCTTCGCGACGAGCAGCGCGCCGAGCCTGCGGCCGTCCGCTCGTTGCGCCACGAGCGTCTCATCCAGGGCCTCCTGCGTGATCAATTTGGCGTCGACGAGGAGCTGTCCAAGCCGCAGGCGAGAGGGCATTGGGCCCGAGGTTAGCCCAACGCGTCGAGAGGACAACGGACAAGAGGACCTCTTCCTACGAGCGTCGCGCAAGGTTCGCCGATAGGCCGCCCCGAGCGGATGTAGTTTGCAAAGCCGCTTCCATGGTACGGTGGGTCCGTGCCGGCGCTTCCGTGCCCGCAGTGTTCAAACCTCTGCGAAGAAAGCCACAAATTCTGCCCTGTATGCGGCTTTCCGATCTCGGAGCTCCAGCGCCGAACGGATGACCCGCTGATCGGCACGACGCTGCCCGGCGGCTACGTGATCCTCGAGATCGTGGGCGTGGGCGGCATGGGTCGCGTCTATCGCGCCGAGCAAAAGACGCTCGGCCGCACGGTCGCGGTGAAGATCATCCACCCGCACCTCCTGGGCGACGAGAGCGCCTCCCAGCGCTTTTACATCGAAGCGCGCGCGGCGAGCCGGCTCAACCACCCGAACTCGGTCGGCGTCATCGACTTCGGCAAGAACGGCAACCAGCTCTACCTCGTCATGGAGTTTCTGCGCGGAAAAGACCTCGCGCGCGTCGCTTACGAGGAGGGGCCGCTCTCGTTCAAACGCATCGTCGACGTGATGGCGCAGGTGCTCGCGGCGCTCGCCGAGGCCCATCACCTCGGCATCATCCACCGCGATCTCAAGCCCGAGAACGTCATGCTGGTGCCGATGCGGAGCGGCGGCGACTTCGTCAAGGTCGTGGACTTTGGGCTCGCCAAGGTCAAAGAGACCCAACAAACCACCGGCATCACGAGCCCCGGCATCGTGTGCGGCACGCCCGACTACATGGCGCCGGAGCAAGGCCGCGGCGATCCGATCGACGCGCGCAGCGATCTCTATGCGTGCGGCGTGATCCTGTTCCAGCTCCTCACGGGGAGGCTCCCGTTCGAGGCCGAATCGCCGACGCAGGTGGTGCTCATGCACCTGTCGATCCCCGCGCCGGATCCCAGCGTGATCGCGCCCGAGCGCGACATCCCCGAGGGGCTCGTCGAGGTCACGCTGAAGGCCCTCGAAAAAGACGCGAACAAGCGCTTTCAAACGGCCGACGAATTCGCGCAGGCGCTCCGCGGTTCGCTCGCGGCCAACGAGGGGACGTCACAGCGCATCTCGATGCCCGACATGGGCGTCGTGTGCACCGCGTGCCGCGCGATCGTGCCGCGCGGACAAAAGTTCTGCGGCGATTGCGGCGCGCGCATCGCGCTGCCGAGCACGCCTCCGCCTCGCCAATCCAAGCAGCAGCGCAACCGCCTCGCGAGCTTGCCGCGGTTGCCCGTACCGCTCACCGGCCGCGAGGCCGACATGGAGTGGCTCGAAGCGTGCCGGCGCGACACCGGTTCGAACGTGCTCGCGGTGCGGCTCGTCGGCGAGCACGGCGTCGGCAAGACGCGCCTCATCAAAGAGTTCTTGCGAACCGCGCAATCCGCGGGCGATTTCGTGGTCCAGACGGGGCCGGACCCGTGGTGGGCCGAGGTCGGCAACTTCGCGCTTCG
Source organism: uncultured Polyangiaceae bacterium (assembly GCA_964437785.1). Taxonomy (GTDB): domain Bacteria; phylum Myxococcota_A; class Polyangia; order Polyangiales; family Polyangiaceae; genus CAYTJL01. The sequence goes on along the minus strand of CAYTJL010000005.1, from coordinate 11,779 downwards.
AAAGGCCATCACCGAGCTCGCGGGGCTCTCGCCGAGCGGCGGCGAGACGTCCGATTGGGCGGCGGCCACGCCCGAGGCGCGGCGCGGGCTCTCGGATCTGTTCGGTCGCGGCGAGCGATCGCGCGCGACGCGATCACCGTTCTGGTCCAAGAGCGTCGACGGATCGCTCTCGCCCGACGATCGCCGCTTCATCGCGGCCGAGGCGCTGCGCTGGGCCATGATGCGCGCGCACCAATCCGCGCGCAGCCACCGGGTGATCCTCGCCATCGACGATCTGCACGCGGTCGACGGCGCGAGCCGCGCCGCGTTCGCCGACGCCATCGCAGAGCCGCCGCTCGCGGGGATGTTGATCCTCGCGGTGCACGTGCCGGACTTCCAGCCCGAGTGGCAGGGCAAGAGCCGGCTCTTGCAAGGGCTGCCGACCAACGTCGCCGCTTCGCTCGTCCGCGGCATCGCGCCGACGCCGACCACGGGCGCGGCGCAGGGCGGCGCGGTGCCGCCGCTCTACATCGACCAACTGATACGCTTCAACAGCGAGGGCGGAGGGAACCCGCCGCCTCGCATGGCCGACCTCATCGCGCTGCGCATCGAGCGGCTCCCCGTCGAAGCACGACGGACGCTGCAAGCGGTCGCGGTGCTCGGTGACGCGGCCGATAAAGAGCAGCTCCGCTGCCTCTTGCCCGACGTGGCGTCGTTCGACGAGCTCATCAACACGCTCTCGGTGGCGGGGCTCGTCGAGGCCGGGCCCGCGGGCATCAGCACGACGCACCCGCTCACGCGCGACGTGACGCTCGCCACGATCCCCGCGGCGGTGCGGCGCGAGCTGCACGCGAAGGCGCCGTACAACGCGGAGGGCGACTTGCTGCAGCTGCCGCTCGAGGTGCAGGCGCTCCACGCCTATCACGCGCAGGCGTCGCTCGAAGCGCTCATGCTGCTCGAACAGGTCGCCGATCGCGCGGCGTCACGCGACGACAAAGACGGCTGCGTGCTCGCGCTGCGCCGCGGGCTCGACCTCGCGAGGCGCGAGATCTTCCGCGGCGAGCTCGACGATCCGATGCGCGCCGTCCTCATCTTCAGCCGCAAGCTCGGCGAGGCGCTCGCGCGCGCGGGCGACCTGACGGACGCCGACGGCGTGCTGCGCGAGGCGCTCGATCTCGCGGGGCCGAGCGGCGCCGATCGCGCGATCGTGCTCGGCTCGCTCGCGTTCGTGGCGCGCGAGCGCGATCGCGCGAGCGAGGCGAGCGTGTTCCTGCGCGAGGCGCTCGAGCTCGCGAAGCAGTCCGCCGCGAACGATCTCATCCACTCGCTCGAGAGCATGCGCCGCGAGTGGGCGCTCTCGTCGTCGTCGCGCTGAGCCGCGGGCGCGGTCAGTCGACCTTGAGGATGGCGAGGAACGCCTCCTGCGGGATCTCGACGCTGCCGACCATCTTCATGCGGCGCTTGCCCTCCTTCTGCTTCTCGAGGAGCTTGCGCTTGCGGCTGATGTCGCCGCCGTAGCACTTGGCCGTGACGTCTTTGCGCAGCGCCTTGACCGTGGTGCGCGCGATCACCTTGGAGCCGAGCGCCGCTTGGATGGCGACCTCGTATTGCTGGCGCGGCACGATCTCCTTGAGCTTGACCGCGAGGTCGCGCCCGCGCTGAAAGCTCTTCTCGCGGTGGACGATGACGCTGAGCGCGTCGAGCGGCTCGCCGTTCACGAGCATGTCGAGCTTCACCAGGTCGCCCGCGCGGTAGCCCACGAGCTCGTAGTCCATCGACGCGTAGCCGCGCGACACGCTCTTGAGCTTGTCGTGGAAGTCGAAGAGCACCTCGCTGAGCGGCATGTCGTACGCGATGATGACGCGATCGCTCGACGCGTACGTGAGCGACTTCTGCTCGCCGCGCCGCTCTTGGCAGAGCGCGAGCACCGCGCCGACGTATTCGGCCGGCACGTGGACCGTCATCCGGTAGATGGGCTCCTCGATGTGATCCACGAAGTTCGAAGGGGGGAGCTTGGCCGGGTTCTCGATGAGCTTCATCGAGCCGTCGTTCATGTACACGTGGTAGACGACGCTCGGCGCGGTCGTGATGAGGTCGAGGTTGTACTCGCGCTCCAACCGCTCCTGAATGATCTCCATGTGGAGCAGGCCGAGGAAGCCGCAGCGGAAGCCGAAGCCGAGCGCCTCGGACGTGTCGGGCTCGAACACGAACGACGAGTCGTTGAGGTTCAGCTTGGTGAGCGCGTCGCGGAGATCGTCGTATTGCGCGGAGTCGGTGGGGAACACGCCCGCGAAGACCATGGGCTTCACCTCTTTGAAGCCGGGCAGCGGATCCTTCGAGGGGTGAACCGCGTCGGTGACGGTGTCGCCGATCTTGGTGTCGCTCGTGCTCTTGATGTTGGCGGCGAGGAAGCCGACCTCCCCCGGACCGAGCTCGGTCACGGCGGTCGCGTGCGGGCTGAACACCCCGAGCTCGGTGAGCTCGTGATCGCGCCCCGTGGCCATGAACTTGAACTTTTGGCCTTTGCGGATGGTGCCGTCGACGACGCGCACCATCACCACCGCGCCGCGGTAGCTGTCGTACCAAGAGTCGAAGATCAGCGCGCGGAGCGTCGCGGTCGGATCGCCCTTGGGCGGGGGGACGCGCTTCACCACCGTCTCGAGGATCTCTTTGACCCCGACGCCGGTCTTGGCGCTCGCCGGCATCGCGTTCGAGCAGTCGAGCCCGATCACGTCCTCGATCTCGCGCTTGGTGCGATCGACGTCGGCCGAGGGGAGATCGACCTTGTTGAGGACGGGGATGATCTCGAGGTTGTTGTCGATGGCGAGGAACACGTTGGCGAGCGTCTGCGCCTCGACCCCCTGCGACGCGTCGACCACGAGGAGCGCGCCCTCGCACGCCTTGAGGCTGCGGGACACCTCGTAGTTGAAGTCGACGTGCCCTGGCGTGTCGATGAGGTTGAGCTGGTAGGTCTGCCCGTCCGACGCCTTGTACGAGAGGCGGACCGTCTGCGCTTTGATGGTGATGCCGCGCTCGCGCTCGAGATCCATCTTGTCGAGGAACTGATCCTGTCTTTCACGGTCGCTGAGCGCTCCCGTCACCTCCAGGATGCGATCGGCCAGCGTGGATTTGCCGTGGTCGATGTGGGCGATGATCGAGAAGTTGCGGATGAGCGAGGTGTCAACGGGCATGGAGGCGGTCTACGGCAGGGGGCCGGCGCTTTAGCGCGGAGGGCGTAGGTCGTCCACGTATTCCGGGGACAGGCGCGCTCCCAGAGAGCTTTTGAATAAAAATCACGGCGCGGAGATCCCCGCGCGGTCTCGCGCGTCAGTGGCGGGGCTCGGGGCTTCCCGCGTGAAAACCGGGGCCCCGTACGGCCGCGCGCGCCTCTTTTGGGGTGACGGCGTCGCCTTGTGATCAACCAAGCGCGCCGAGCCGAGGGGCTCGGCGGCGGGGGGAGAGATCCGCACGCGCGGAGGAGGTCTCGACATGTCGCTTCGTGAGTGGCTCGCCAAATCCAACATTCGCCGCGGTATCGCGCTCTCGTCCGTCACGCTCGCCGCCGGAGGGCTCGTCCTCTTGCACGCGGCCCCCTCGGGGAGCGGGCAAACGATCGTGCAAGAGGCGAAGGCCAACGTGATCGCGAAGGGGAACAACAGCGCCGCGTTCTCGGGCCCGGGCGCCACGGGCAAGATCGCGCTGAGCCACGGCAGGATCCTCGCGGGCGGCGAGCGCCGCGTCTACGCCGAGATCGATCTGGCGGCGACCGCCGAAGAGACCGCCAAGGTCCGCGCGCCGCTCGCGATCGCGGTCGTGCTCGACACGTCCGGGTCGATGTCCGGCAGCAAGATCGAGGACGCGAAGCGCAGCGTGGTCCGCCTCATCAGCGACATGCGCGACGACGATCAAGTCGCGGTCGTCCGGTACTCCGACTCCGTCTCGATCGTGCAGCCGCTCGCGCGCGTCGGCGACGTGCGGCAAGGGCTCATCGCGCAGGTGCAGGCGCTCCAAGCCGGCGGCGGGACCAACATCGCGCTCGGGCTCGAGACCGGGCGCAACGCGCTCGCGGAGGCCACCAAGGGCCGCGTCAAGCGCGTGCTGCTCGCGAGCGACGGCCTCGATTCGAGCCGCGCGCAGTCCGAGCGCATCGCGGAGGGCTGCGCCGGGCAGGGCATCACGGTCTCGTCGCTCGGCATCGGGCTCGACTTCGACGAGAGCTACATGGGATCGCTCGCGCGCGTCGGGCGCGGCAACTTCGTGTTCGTGAACGACGGGTCGAGCCTCGCGAGCTTCTTGAAGCGCGAGCTCGAAGAGACCGCGACCACGACGATCGAGCGCGCGCGCGCCCGGGTCAAGCTCCCCGCGGGCGTGCGCCTCGTCCACGCGGTCGGCGCGCAGGTCACGAACAACGGCGATCAAGAGATCGAGCTCGCGATGGGATCGCTCTTCGCGGGCGACAAACGCCGCGTGATCTTGGAGCTCGCGACGTCGCTCAACGAGGGCGAGCTGCGCGCGATCGAGGCGCGCGTCGACTGGGCCAAGGTCGGCGGCGACGCCACCGAGGCGCGCGTCCCTGCGCTCTCGTTCGTGGCGACGAACGACGCGAACGCGGTCGAAGAGTCGCGCGACGGCGAGGTGATCGCGAACGCGGCGAGCGTGCTCGCGTCGGTGCGACAGATGGAGGCCGTCGAGGCGTACAACCGCGGCGAGGTCGGGCGCGCGCAGGCGATCATCGACGACAACATCGTGCAGCTCCGCGCCGCGGCCACGGCCGCGCCGAGCGCCGCCGCGACCGCGCTCGAAGCGCAGGTGCAGAGCTACGACGGCGCCAAGAAGAGCTTCGCGGCGGCGCCCCCCGCGAGCACCGCGGGGCGCGCGGCGGCCAAGGCCCAGGCGCACAAAAACCTCTCGAATTTCGGCCGCAACACCGCGTTTTGATCCACGGAGAGAGCCATGCGCAAGCTCACGTTCCTCGTCGCTGCGGTCTCGGTCTTCGCCGCGATCCCCTTCGCGGGCCGCCTCGGGCCCGTCGGATCGGCCCTGCTCCTCGTGGCGCTCGGCGTCGCGCTCGCGCTCACCGCGAGCGCCTCGCTCACGTCGTACGCGATCGCGTTCGGCGCGGCGGGGGCCTTCACGTTCGGCGTGCTCGCCAAGGTCTCCCCCGCGGTCGCGGGCGCCGCGCTCGTGGGCCTCGCCTTCGCCGAGCGGACGTCGCGCGTGAAGGGCAACGCGCGCGTCATTCACGCGGGGATCGCGCTCGTCGGCGGCGCGCTCGCGGGCACGATGAGCGCGGCGTTCGCCTCGGCGTCCCCCGCGGTGCGCGGCGTCTCGGTGGTGGTCGCGGCCGTGCTCGCGGCGCTGCCGCTCCTCGTCGACGCGGACGATCCCGTCGCGCACGCCCTGGATTTTGCGGCTTCGTCGATCAAGGGCGCGTCGTCGGACAAGCTGCGCGAGGGCGCCGAGCTCCGCCGCCACGCGGACGCCGAGCTGCTCGATCGGACGACCGCGCGCCACGTGAGCGAGACCTGGCGCTCGCTGCTCAAGCTCGCCGAGGCGCGCGTCCGCATGGAGCAGCGCAAGGCGGGCGCGGCGTCGACGCACGCCGCCGCGGTGCGCGCCAAGGTCGACGAGCGGATCGCCGAGCACGTGGCCGCGCTCGGGCGCGCCTACACGGCGGCGGACGCGGCGCACGCCGCCGAGCTCAGCCTCGACGACGGGGCGCTCCGCAAGACGGAGCACGCCGGCGAGTCGATGGAGCAGGTGAGCAAGGCGATCGTCGAGGAGATTTGATATCTCCGCTCAAATCCCGCCTTCGAGCCCGAGGCTCGGGATGATCACCGGGCCGATGATGGTCGGGCTGCATTTGAACTGCGACGTGCACTTGAGGCCGATGGTCTCTTTGTTGGCGGTCGCGTTGGCCACCTCGGCCGACAGCGTGATCCACCCCCTCGAACGGATGTCCCAGCGCTTCTCGATGCGCACGTCGAGCCGATAAAAAGGCTTGAGGCGGGCCAACTCTGGGTCGATCACGGGCTTGTACTCCGGCGGCAACCCGCTCCCCGGCTGAGCGGGCGTGAGCAGCAGCGTGCCATTGCCCTGCGGATAACCCGTATACAAGAGGAGGCGCGCGCCCGCGCGGATCCCGCGCCAGATGTCGACGCTCCCCGCCACGTTGAGCACATGGGAGCGATCGTACGCCGAGGGGTGTTGTTTGCTCTCGATGGGCGCCTTTCGGAACGATCGCGAGAGCGTGTAGCTCAAGAGCCCTCCAAAGCGTTTGGTGAGCCTTCTTCTAAGCGCGATTTCGAGCCCGACGGTCGAGCCCACCGAGCGTTGGTCGAGCTTGTCCGGGGCTTGGAAGTCCGTAATGTATTTGGCGCTGAGCGGGTCTGTCAGCTCAAAGAACGCGTGACGAAAGGCCATGACGGTCGCGCTCGTCGCCTCGGGCAGATCGATCTCGAACCCCGCGCTCGATTGGAGGCTCCTTTGGAGCGGGCCCTTGAGCTCGCGCGTAAAGCCCGGACCGGGCAGGATAAAGCTCGGCGGTTGGGACGCGAGCCCGTGCGCCTGCACGAAGCGGAGCCATGGAGTCAGCGCGAGCTTGGCGGTGATCCGGGGATCGATCGCGAGGCGGCTTTCGCTGTGCTCGGAGAAGAAATCGACCCTCAGCCCCGGCGTGAGGGTCAGCCGCGATCCCAAGGTGAGCTCAGCGTCGATCCAATACCCCGCGACGATGGAGAGACGGTTGGAGAAGAGCGCCGCAAAGTCGTAGAACCCCTGGTCTTGCCCGCTGCGGTTGAGGTCCGCGTCATAGACGTCGACCGTCACGTCGACCCCCCCGCGAAAGAGCACCTCGGGGCTCACGCGCGTCTCGAACCGCGTCCTCGCGTTCACCAACCTGTCACGCACGACCCGGTCTTGGTCCAAGTGGGTCTGATCGAAGCCGAAGGTGACCGATTGGCGAACCATGTCCTCGGGCCCGAAGCGATGCTCGTAGCGCAGGTCGATCCGGTGAAAGGTGGTGTCGAAGAGCGTCTCGACCTTCTTGGTGTCTTCGTCTTTTTGGCCCAAGAAGTCGTACGCGCCGAACGCGAAGATCTGAAGTGTGTCCTTGGGCGTCGGCCGATACGTAATTCGCGCTTGGTAATCCCAATAGTTCATCGAGATGGCCGACGAGATGAGCGAGAGCAGCGCGCCCGTGTACGAATAGCGGCCGGCGGCCATCATCGAGAGCTTACCGTCGAGGAGCGTGCCTTCGACGAGCGCGCCCGCGTCCACGACGCGAAGGTTGCCCTCGGCGCGGATGCCGTTCACCTCGGGAGGGCCGCTCGTCGTGCCCGTGACGATGCCGCCCGAATAACGGCCGAAGCGCGCGGGATACCCACCTGGATAAAGGTCCACGCGATCCATGATCGCAGGGTGGATGACGCTCGGCCCGAGCCCGATGTGATAGAGCAGCGGGACGCGGATGTCGTCGAGGTAATAACCGACGTTGCCCGGCGGCGCGCCGCGCACGAAGTAAAACGGCAAGCCCGAGGCGAGCGGCGCGACGCCGGGCATGGCCTCGACCGCGCGAAAGGGATCTCCAAACGCGCCGGGGAGCAAACGCACCTCGGCCCGGCCCATGCTCACCGCGCCGGGTGAAGGCGGCAGATCCCCGCGCACGTCGACCTCGATGGGCTGCTGCGGAGGAGGTGGCGCAGGAGGAGGTGTGTTTGGCGGTTGTCCCGATGGTGTTGGCGGAGGTGTTTTGGGGGGAGGCGGGGCCGGCGGAGGCTCGTTGTTCAACGGTGGCTCGAAGCGGACCTCGACCTTGATCTTGGAGGCTTTGGGGGCTCCGTCGCGCGTCGCCGGAGCAAACTGCCATGTCTTGGCGGCCGCCACGGCCGCCGCCGCAAACGGGTCTCGTCCTTCGAGCACAGCGGCGTTCGTCACGGAGCCCGCGACATCGATGTCAATCGCGAGGACGACCGCGGCGCGTCCCTGCGCGCCCGGCGGATAGCTCGCCTCGATAGGGGTGAGCGGCACGGGCGGCGTGATGCCTTTGGGCGCCTGCGGCGTGGGAGGCGGCTCTGCCCGGGAGAGCGACGGAGAGACGATCAACGCCGCGCTCACCATCATCATGAAGGTGAGCGGGCGCGGGATCCTCATCGCATCTCCCTCACGTAGGCTTCGCGCGCGCGGCGAGGAAGGCGCGGGCCTCGGCGAGCAGGCGTTCGCGCTCGTTCGCGGAGGGATCGTCGAGGACGATCTCGAGCAGCCTCTCCAGCGTCTCGCCGATGATCCGGCCCGGCGCGAGCTGCAGGTCACGCATCAAATCGCGGCCGTTCACCGCGAGATCTTTGACGGCGATCGCGGAGCCCGACGCGAGCATCGCCTCGACGCGCGCGCGCAGCTCGCGGATCACCTGGATGTCCTCGCTCGCGTCGCGGCCCTTGCCGGCCGCGTCCGCGAAGCCGATCTCGTAGAGGTCGGGCGCGATCTCGGGCGTCACGCGGCGGAGCCAGCGGCGCACGGCGGCGTCGCTCCACGAGGGCTCGTAGCAGATGAGGTGATGGCGCACGAGCGCGACGATCTTCGCGCGCTCCTCGTTCGAGAAGCGCAGGCGCGCCAAGATGGGCTCGGCCATCTCGGCGCCGATGCGCTCATGCTCGTAGAACGTGTAGTCGCTCGTTTTGTCGGAGAACGCGCGCGATCGCGGCTTGCCGACGTCGTGGAGCAACGCGGCCACGCGCAGGATCGGATCGGGCTTGCACGCGTCGAGGCACGCCATCGCGTGGCCCCACACGTCGAAGCGGTGCCACTTGTTCTGCGTGCAGCCGACCGACTCGATCATCTCGGGGCACGTCACGCCGAGGATGCTCGTGCGCCGCATCGCTTCGAACGCGATGCTCGGCCGCCCCGCGCGCATGGCCTTGAGCCACTCGTCGCGCACGCGCTCCGCGCTCACCTTCTTGAACGTGTCGAGCGACCGCGCGGTCCCCATCGCGCGCTCGGTGTCGGGGTGGATCGTGTGATCGAGCGTGGCCGAGAAGCGCGCGGCGCGCAGCACGCGCAGGCCGTCCTCGGCGAAGCGCTCGTCGGCGTCGCCGACCGCGCGGATCACCTTGTCTTCGAGGTCTTTGCGGCCCCCGAACGGATCGATGAGGTGGCCGTCCACCGGATCGATCGCCATCGCGTTCATCGTAAAATCGCGGCGCGCGAGGTCCGCGGTGATGTCGTCGACGAACTCCACCGTGTCGGGCCTGCGGCCGTCGGAGTACGCGCCTTCGCCGCGGAAGGTGGTGACCTCGTAGTGCTCGCCGAGCATCACCACGGTGACGGTGCCGTGCTGGATGCCGGTCGGGATCACCTTCCTGAACATGCGCTGGACCTCGGCGGGCCGCGCGTCCGTGGTGATGTCCCAATCTTTGGCCGCGCCGCCGCGGAGCAAATCGCGCACGCAGCCGCCGACGATGTAGCCCTTCTTGCCCTTCTCGCGGAGGCGGCGGCAGATGCCGAGCACGTCCTCCGGGACGCGATCGATGAGGTGGGAGACGTCCATCAATATTCGCTCGCGAGGACCGCGACGGCGGCGTCGTCACCGAGCTCGGGCGCCTTGAGCGCGGCGATGCCGAACGTGCGCCCGGTGATCTCGACCTGCCCGCGGAAGAGCCCCGCTTTGGTCTTGGTCGCGAGGTCGAGCTTCTGCACGGCCTCGGCGTTGACGTCCGGCGAGACCGGCGTGCCGTACGCGGCCGCGCCCTTGACGACGAACACGTAGCTGAGCGGCACCTTGGTGCGGCCGGCCTTCTTGGCGGCGTCGTCCGCGTTGCGTTTGACCACGATATCGAGGCGATTGGCGTACACGCGGAAGCTCCACCCCGTGACCATCAACCCCTTGAGGCCGCCCTTGTCGTCCTTGACGGGATGACCCACGACCCACGCGAGGTCGGCCCCGTTCTTGACGCCGCGCAGCTCCTTCATCTCGCCGTACAGCTCGACCATGGATCCCGCCGGATCGAGCGCTTTTTTGAGGGCCGGGAACGCCTTCGGCTCGATCATCGATCGGCTCGCGAGAAAGTCTGGATCGCCCTCGCTGCGCAGCACGACGCCGCTCGGCTCCGCGAACGCGAAGAACGTGATCTTCGAGACCGAGAAGTCTTTGTTGTCGGCGCGGGCGCCCGCGAGCGCGCGCTGGATCATCTGCGGGTTCTTGAGCGTGTCGTCGTCGAGGACCTTGGTGAGCTTGGCCGCGACCTCGGGCACGCCGCGCCGCACCTGCTCGACGTCGTCTTTTACGACCGCGGAGAGCGGCGCGACGAGGTCGACCGCGGCCTGCTCGGACATCTTGTTTTTGTCCTCGCACCCGGCGAGCGCGATCGAGACGAGAGCGGCGGAGACGAACGGAGAAGAGGCCCTGAGCATGATCACGGGCGCATGCTACCAGCTCACAAAGTCTCGGGCGTGACGAAGACGATCTCGACGCGCGCGTTCCGCGCTTTGTCGGGCCCGCGCGGGTCGGCGACGGGCGCCGCGTCGCCGGCGAGGATCGCGACGACAGGCACGCTCGCGGCGTCCTTGGCGAGGGCCTTGGCGATCACGTCGGCGCGCGCTTTGTGCGCGGCCTCGTCGCGCGGCGCGACGGGCTTGTCGAGGTGCAGCACCACGGCGACGGGGAACGCCGGGTGCGCCGCGGCGACGCGACCGAGCGAGGCGAGCTTGGCGCTGCCCGCGGGCGAGATGTCGTTGCCCTTGAACAGATCGCGGAGCGTGACGAACACGCCGCGATCGTCGCGCGATGGCGCGAGCGATCCCATGGCCGACAGCTCGGCGAGCAGGGCGTCGCCCGCGCCGGGCGCCTTGCTCGCCGGCGTGGCCGCGCGCCGGATCGAGGTGAGCGCGGCGAGGCAAGCGGCGCGCGCGCGCGTCGCGCCGTCGATCGGCGCGAGCGTCGCGCCTTGACCGAGCGCCGCGTCCACCTTCGCGAGATCGGCCTCGGCCTCGGCCGTGCGCTCGGCGAGCTTCGCGTCGCCCGCCTTGCCCAAGAGCATGCGCGCGGCCGTGCAGAGGAGGCGCGCCTCGAGCGCGAGCGATCGCGCGGCGAAGAGGCGCGCCTTCTCGCGATCGGGATCGGCCCTCCCCGAGGGCTTGATCGGCTGCGCGTCGCGCGCGACGCGCACGCGCAGCTCGAGCGCCTCGGCGTCCGCGGCGATGCGCGCCTGCTCGCCTTCGAGCGCGGAGAGATCCTTCTGCGCCGCTTGGAGCAGCGCCTCGGCCTCGCCGCGATCGGCGTTCGCGCGCGCGATGCGCGCGAGCGCGTGCGCCTCGGCGAAGGCCGCGAGCGCCTGCTCGCCGAGGAGCTCCGCGCCCGCGGTGTCGCCGGAGTCGAACGCGGCCTCCGCGTCCTTGCGGAGCTTCTCGGCGCGCTCGAACGCCTGGGGCGCGTACTTGCGCGCCTCGTCGGCGGTCGCGCCCGCCCGGACTTTGTCGAGGTCTCCGAGGATCCAGGGCTTGGGCACCGGCGCGCACGCGGCGAGCGCGCACGCGACCGCGATCACAGACAAAGCGCGCGAGATCATTTTCCACCCTTCTTTGCCGGCTTTTTGGGCGAAGTGGCGGCCTTGGGCGGCGGCGCGCCCTTGCCCTTGAGGCGCTGATCCTCGGCCGACGCGGCGGCCTTCGCGGCCTCCTTGGCCTCGGCTTCGAGCCTCGCGATCTCGGCCTCGGCCCGCGCGCGACGGGCCTGCGTCTCTTCGAGCAGCGCCCGCGCGCGCTCGGCCTTCGCCGCCTCGTCCCGCGCGCGCTTGCCCGCGTCCGC
>CAYTJL010000004.1:50302-104456 GCA_964437785.1 uncultured Polyangiaceae bacterium | reverse complement strand
CCCCATGCCCCCTCAACGGATCGCCGTCCTCTCGACCGCGAGCGGCTCGGGAAAGACCACGCTCGGCCGGGCCCTCGCCGCGAAGCTCGACGCGCCGTTCGTCGAGCTCGACGCGCTGGTGCACGGCCCCAAGTGGGTCGAGACGCCGGACGACGTCCTCCGCGCAAAGCTCGCTCCCATCGTCGCTTCGGACAAGTGGGTGATCGACGGAAACTATCGCAAGAAGCTCGGGGACCTCGTGCTCGCGCGGGCTGAGCTGGTGATTTGGCTCGACCTCTCGATCCGCGTGTGGTTCCCCCGCTTGGTCAAGCGCACCCTCAAACGCGCCATCTTTCGTGAGGAGCTGTGGAACGGAAACAGGGAGTCTCTCCGCAACGCCGTGTGGGGCCGCGACTCCCTCTTTGCGTTCGCGCTCCTCCAGTACCGCACACGCAGGGCCGAGTGGCCGACCTCGCTCGCGCCCTTCCCTCATGTTCGCCTTCGAACGCCCGGTGAGGTGGATCGGTTCTTGAGAGAGCTTTGATCCCCGCGCCCACGCGGCCGAGATAGGCGAGCGCTCTTTTTCGAATGGCAGGACGGGGCAGGTGTCACTGAACGATCCGATGCGCCGGCTCATCCACCTTACGTCCTTCCTTGCCTTCGTCTCCCTCTCCGCGTGCGGCCCGGCCGAGACCGCGCCTCCCCCGGATCCCCCCGTGAGCGAGGCCGGCTTCCTCGACGTCCCTGCGCAGGCGGGCGCGGCCAACTACCCTGCTCGCCTCTTTTATTCGTATCACCCCGCCGAGGTCGCGCCCGAAGAGGCGCCGCTCCTCGTGTTCTTCAACGGCGGTCCGGGCGCGGCCACCTCGGGCGGGCTCATGGCCTTTGGCGTCGGGCCCACCACCATGACGGCGGAGATGGCCATCGGCGATGGGCCCGTCCAAAACCCCGATCGCTGGAGTCGCTTCGCCCACCTGCTCTTCCTCGACGCGCGTCAAACCGGGTTCTCATATGGCCTCTTGGCCGAGGGCGGCGGCTGCGTCGCGGACCAAGATGCCGTGTCGGACGCGGGGGACTTCATCGCGGCGCTCCTCGATTTCATGGACGCTCGGCCGGCGCTCACCAAGGCGCGTGTCGTGCTCGTGGGGGAGAGCTACGGCGGGACGCGATCGGCGGTGATGCTCCACCTGCTCCAACACCACGCCGACGAGGCGCCCATCCCGGGCATGCCCGATCCCGCGGCCTTGCCTTGGCTCCGCGATCGGGCAAAGGCTCACTTCGACAAGGCCTCTCCAACGCGGGCCGGCGGCTCGCTCACGCCGGACGAGGTCGCCCAGCAGTTCGGCTTTCAGGTGTTGATTCAGCCCAACGTCGGGGGCCAATTCCAGTTCGACTTCGAGCAGCCTTTGCGCGACGACGACCCGCTCTTTCAAGGCACGTCCGGCGGCGACCAGAGCATCTACGACATCCGCGTCACCGGCGCTGAGATCGGCCGGCGGCTCGACGCCGCGGCGACGGCGCTCTTGACCCCTTCGGGCTTCGCCGCGCTCGCGGGCGAGGCGCCGGAGGACGTGAGCGGGCTCGCGCCGGGCGATCGCGGCGCAGCGTTCCGCGATCAACCCAACATCCCAGCGCCCGAAGGCGCGCAAGCCCCGTTCGAAGCTGCGCTCGGCGCGCTCGGGCCCGGGGACTATTATTGGGGTGATCTGGTGAACGCGTGTGGGTATTGGCTCGGTGACGTGAAGACGGCGAGCGCCTTTTTGGGCGGCCTCGTGCGCACACGCACGTTCGTGACGCGGGCCCACTACGATGGAGCCGTCTATTCGCCCGCGTTGCCGTCGTTCCTCGATTTGTCGGGCGCGGACGTCGCGCTCGACGACGCGCCGAGGCCCGGCGTGGCGCGCCCCGGGTGGATCACCATCGCCTTCGAGACCGGCGAAGACGTGGAGATCCGATTCCCACCCTACGAGTCCGGTCACATGGTCTCGATGACCGCCGCGCACGAGCTGTCTCAAGACGTGGAGGCGTGGCTCTCCGAGGTGGCGCGCTGACCGCTCACCCCTCGTTCTTGAGGGCGCGGATGTCCTCGATCACCCTCTTGGCCTCGGCGGGCAACGTGGCGTTGTAAATGCCGCGGATGTGGCCGTTGCGGTCGACGAGGATCATGTTCTCGGTGTGCAAGAACTCGTTCTTGCCTTTGCTGAGCCCGATCCTCTTCTCGGCGAAATACGAGGTGCGCGCGAGCCCATAAATGGCCTCCGCGTCGCCGGTGACGAGATGCCATTGGTCGCCCTTGATGCCCTCTTTGCGCGCGAATTCGCCGAGATGCTCGGGCGTGTCGCTCGACGGATCCACGGTGTGCGACACGAGCGCGACGCCCGGGTCCCCGGCGAACGCCGCTTGGATCGTCTTGAACGTGGCCGTCATCTTGGGGCACATCACCGGGCATGACGTAAAGAAGAAGTCCGCGACGTAGACCTTGCCCTCGAGCGAAGCGTTGGTGACGGCTTTGCCGTCTTGATCCACGAACGAGAACGGAGCGATGGTGTGGAGCGCGCGGCCGGCGCGCGCGTCTTTGTCGATCCACTCCGCGGTGAAGTCGGCCGTGTTGTAGAACGGCAGCTCGCCCGAGCCCTCGTGCGACGAGGCGCACCCGAGCGGCAGGAGCGCGAGCGCGAGGAGCGCGCTACTCGCCAGCCGTCGAGATGCAATCGAAGCGACCCACGACACCATATCTCCTCCCATCCTTGAACGTGTAATTGGCGATGACGTCGCCCTCTACGTTGTAGCGGCGCTGGAGCCCCTCCTCGCGCCCTGCCTTGTAGTGCCGCAGCTCGGCCACGCGCCCGTTCGGGTGATAGCCCACCTGCTCTCCTTCGAACAGATCGGCGTGATACCGATGGTCGAGCTGCGCGCTGCCATCCTCCCAATACCCGCGGTGGGCGCCTTCGCGCAGGCCGAAGCGGAACGACCGAGAAGACCGGAGCGCGCCGCTCGGATACCACATCTCCGCGACCCCGTGCGGCCTGCCCTGGAGGAGCGGCGTGCGCGCCGCGGTCGATCCTTCGCGGAGCTCGACGAGCCAGCCCGAGAAGGGTTTGCCGCCGACGAGGACGACCCCGTTGTGGCGCGTGACGTCCTTTGCGTCGAGCGTCACGGTCACGCCGGGGACCTCCGCTTCGTGCGCGGGCTCCGCGTTCACGAGTGGAGAGAGCGCGACCGCGAGGAGGGCGAGTGGGCGCATCATAAAGAACGCATCTCCTCAGTTGGAGACCATGCCCGGCGTGCCCCAATATCCATCACCGTTGATCCACGGCGCGTCGGCGGTGCAGTGGTAATGATAGACACCCTGCGGATAATCGGCCGTCGGGTGCTCGTGGCCGTGATAAGCGTCGAGGTCGGCCGAGGTGAGCGTCTTGCCATTTTCGATCGGCCCATACACGGGATAGCCGTCGAGCAGGAAGCCCACGAGCGAGTCGCCGCCGTTCTTGGCCGTGAGCCACACGGGCTCGATGTGATAGTGATACGTCTGGCCGGGCGCCGGCGTGGGATGGCCGTTGTATTGGTCGAAGTTGTTGAATTCGAGCGTGTCGAGCAGCGCGTGCGCGCCGTTGTATTGATTGAAGATCACGACGCCGTTGATGGCGATGCCGATGGGGCCGAGCCCCGTCGCCGGGTGCCCGGCGGAGGGAGCAGGGTTTTTAGGGATGCGGAAGGTGATGTTCTGCTCTTTGATGTCGGGGTCCGAGATCATCCCCATCAGGTTGATGGAGGTGCTGAAGTTGGGGTTCGAGCCGTTGTACGCCTCGTACATGGCGCTCCCCATCGGGTAAAACGGGCTCTTGTGATCGGGCAGGTCCTTGGTGGTGATCACCACGTAGTCACCGTCGTAGGTGAGCGACTCGATGTTGTAGAATTTGTCGAACGGCGAGCCCGCCGTCCCCGACGACGATGTGCCGGACGTCGAGGTCGAGCCCGCGCCGCCCGCGCCCGAGCCGGATCCGCCGCTGCCGCCGGTAAATAACGTATCACTGCCGCCGCCGCACGCCGCGACCGTCGCGAGCGCTGAGAAGGTAACCGCACATCCAAGGATCCATCGCATCCGAAACCACCTCTCGCCGCGGCGGGGAGTCGCGCCGCTCTCTGCGCCAAAGCACGCTCGGTGCCACGCGCGGGCAGCGGCGAGAGAGGCTCGAAATGGCGAGAAATACGATGTTGAGCAGAGGCGCGATGGGGGCGCCATGGAGGCTGTCGCCTTCAGGGTGGAGGCGGGCGCCTCCATCTATCGAGCTGCTAACCCGCCATGCTCTTCAGCTTGGACAAGAGCTGCAAAGCCTCCATGGGCGTGATGCGATTGGTGTCGACCGCGCGGAGGGTCTCGACCACGGCGGGCGGAGCCTCGTTTTTGGGCGCGGCGGGCGCGAACAAATCGAGCTGAGCCTGGCCCGCCCTGTTGCGCCCGCGGAGCGAGGCGTGCCGGCCCGAGGGCAGCGCCGCGCCCGCTTCGAGCGTGGAGAGGATCGCCTTGGCGCGCGCGAGCACGCCCTCGCCGATGCCCGCGAGCTTGGCGACCGCGATCCCGTAGCTCCGGCTCGCCGGCCCCGCGACGAGCTTGTGCAAGAAGACCACGTCGTCGCCGTGCTCGCGCGCCGCGACCGAGTGGTTCGCGATCCCGCGCGCCTCCTTCGCGAGATCGGTGAGCTCGTGGTAGTGCGTCGCGAAGAGCGCGCGGCAGCCGACCACGTCGTGCAGGTGCTCGGCCACGGCCCACGCGATCGCGAGCCCGTCGTACGTGCTCGTGCCGCGGCCGATCTCGTCGAGGATGACGAGCGACCGGCGCGTCGCGTCGCGCAGGATCGCGGCCGTCTCGCGCATCTCGACCATGAACGTGCTCTCGCCCCGCGCGAGGTTGTCGCTCGCGCCGACGCGCGAGAGCACGCGATCGACGATGCCGATCCGCGCCGCGCGCGCCGGCACGTAAGCCCCCATCTGCGCGAGGATCACGATGAGCGCGACCTGCCGCATGAGCGTGGATTTGCCGGCCATGTTGGGGCCCGTGATGAGCCAGAGGCGCTCGCCGCCGAGGTCGAGCCGCGTGTCGTTGGGCACGAACCTCCCCTCCGCCGCGTAGCGCTCGACCACCGGATGCCGCCCATCCTCGATGACGATCGCGTCGCCCGCGTCGACCTCGGGCCGCGCGTAGTCGAAGCGGTGCGCGACGTCGGCGAGCGCCGACGCCACGTCCCACGACGCGAGCGCCGACGCGAGCGTGCGCACGCGCTCCGCGCTCGCGCCGGCCTCGCTCACGAGCGCCCGGAAAAGCTCGGTCTCGCGCGCGAGCGCTCGTTCGTCAGCGTGCGTCACGCGATCGGCCAGATCGTCGAGCTCGGCGTTGGTGTAGCGCTCGCCGCCCGCGACCGTCTGCTTGCGCCGCCACGTCGCCGGCACCTTCGCGAGGTGCGTCTTCGTGACCTCGATGTAGTAGCCGAACACGCTCGTGTAGCGGATGCGCAGCGAGGTCGCGCCCGTCTGCTCGCGGAGCTTCTGCTCGAGCGCGGCGATGAGCTCGGTGCCGCTCTGCTTGATGCGCCGCTGCTCGTCGAGCGCCGCGTCGGCGCCGTCGCGGATCACGCCGCCCTCGCGCGCGTGCGGCGGCGGCTTGTCGACGAGCATCGCCGCGAGGCGCGATCCGAGGTCCGGGCAGAGGTCCACCTCCGCGCCGAGCTGCGCCGCGGCCGAGGGCTCGGGGATCGTGCGGATCGCCGCGACCGCGAACGGCGCGGCGGCGAGGCCGTCGCGGATCCCGCCGAGGTCACGCGGCGTCGCCTCGCCGAGCGACGTGCGCACGCTGAGCCGCTCGAGATCGCCGATCCCCGCGAGCGCGTCGCGCAGCTCGGCGCGCACGCGCGCGTGCCGCACGAACAGCTCCACCTGATCGAGCCGCTCGCGGATCGCGTGGAGATCCTTGAGCGGCGCGAGGAGCCTCCTCCGCAAGAGGCGCGCGCCCGCGGGCGTGATCGTCGCGTCGATCGTGCCGAGCAACGATCCCTTCGCGCCGCCGTCGGACGCGCGCACGAGCTCCAAGTGGAGCTGCGCGGTCTCGTCGATGCAGAGCGCGGCCGACGGATCGTACGGAGCGATGCGCCGCACGGGCAGCGCGGCTTCGGGCGTGCAGCGCTTGGCGAAGCGGATCGCGCGCGCCGCGGCGCGCACACACGCGAGCGGGTGATCGCGCAGCGCATCGGCCGAAAAAGGGACCTCGACCGCGTCGTCGATGGCGCGACCGACGTCATCGTCCTCGATCGGATCGTCGGCGCGCACCGCCGCGCGCGGCGCCACGCTCTCGGCCGCGGCGCGCAGCTCCGCGAGCGCGCTCGGCAGCAGGATCTCACGCGCGTCCGCGCGGCCGATCTCGGCTATGAGCGCGGCCGTGTCGGGGACGATGGTCGCGGCGAGCTCGCCCGTCGAGAGATCCAAGAGCGCGAGCCCGAACGGCCCCTGCCCTTCGCCGTCGGCCACCGCGAGGAAGCAGTTATTCTTCGCGTCGAGCTGATCGACCTCGGTGACGAGGCCGGGCGTCACCACGCGCACGACCTTGCGCGGGACGATGCCTTTGATCTTCGACGGGTCGCCGATCTGCTCGCAGATGGCCACCTTCTGGCCGAGCGCGAGGAGCTTCGCGATGTAGCCGTGCGCCGCGTGGAAGGGCACGCCCGCCATCGGCACGTTCTCCTCTTTGCTGCGGCTCGTGAGCGTGAGCGAGAGCGCCTTCGAGACGTAGATCGCGTCGTCGTAGAACATCTCGTAGAAGTCGCCCATGCGGAAGAACAAGACCGCGTCGGGGTGCGCCGCCTTCGCTTCGGCGAACTGCTGCATCACCGGGGTCGTCTTCTTTTTGTCCACGCCTCCGCTTACCGAAACACGACGCCGAGGTCACCCGCGATCTGTCATGCCCACGCGGGCGGCGTGAGGCCGAGCCGCTTGTAGAGCATGGCCGCGACCTGCCGCGCGAAGGGCGTCTGCGGCGCGTACACGTCCGCGTCGGCGCTCGAAGGAGGATCCGCGATCGCCGAGCCCGCACGCGCAGCGCGCAGATCCGCGAGCATCGCGCTCATCGTCGGGTAGCGGTTCGCGGGCACCTTGGCGAGCGCGCGCGCGAGGATCCGGCTCATCTTCGCGCGCTCGTCGACGCCCCCGCGCACGTCGAGCGCCGGAGCCTTGGAGACGAGGTGCTGCGCGAGCACGTCCGCGGCCTCCGCGCCCTTGAACAAGAGCTTGTCCGAGAGCACGCGGTGCGCGAGCGCGCCGAGCCCATACACGTCGGTGCGCGCGTCGACCGGATCGCTCACGGTCTGCTCGGGCGCCATGTACTCCGCCGTCCCGACGGTCATGCCCGCGAGCGTGAGCGAGTGCTCTTCGAGCTTCGCGAAGCCGAAATCGAGGATCTTCGCGGTGTGGCCCGAGCCCTTCTCGCCCACGAGCAGGATGTTGCTCGGCTTGAGATCGCGGTGGATGATCGACACGCCGTGCGCGGCTTCGAGGCCCTCGGCGATCTGGATCAAGATGGCGAGCGCGCGCTCGAGCGGCGGCGCGCCTTCCCTGCGGAGCAGCTCGGCGAGCGACTCGCCGCCCAGGAATTCGAGCACCAGGAAGGGCACGCCGCTCTTCGTGAGCCCCACGTCGAGCACCTCGACCACGGCGGGGTGCGCGATCTTGCCGACCGCCTTCGCCTCGAGCAAAAAGCGCGCTTTGATGCGCGCGTCCCGCACGAAGCGAGGCTCCAGGATCTTCACCGCGACGACCCCTCTCGTCTCCTCGTCGCGCGCGACGTACACCTTCGCGATGCCGCCTTCGCCGAGCTGGCCGCGGATTTGATAGCGATCGCCGATCAACGTCCCGTAGAGCGGCGTGGGCTTGGATCGCACGCGCTTGACGTCGAGCGTCTGGACGAGCGCCTCGCCGTCGTGCGGGCAGAAGCGTTGATCGTCGTCGAAGCGCCGGAAGCACCGCTGGCAGATCATGCTCAAAGCCCGTCCCGAAAGCCGGGGATCCTGCGCGCCGCGAGGATCGACATGCTGTCGCTGAGCACCTGCGGGGCGCGCGCCCGCGCGAGCCTCTGCCACGCCTCGACCGCGCGCCGGATGGTCTCTTGGAAGAGCGGATCGCGCTCGACCGCGTGCACGACCGCGCGCCCGCGCTCGAACGCCGACGTGAGCGAGAGCGACGACGCGTGCCCGCCCGGGTCGTAGACGACGCGCGTCTCCGAGGGCTCGCAGTCGCCGAAGTCGTGGAGCATCAGCGTGAACGAGACGTAGATGTCGCGCAGCCGGTTCAGCAAGTTGAACTCGGCCAAGAAGTCTTGGAGCGGCGTCGTCGGCTCGCGCAGGTTCACGCTGAGCGGCGGAGGCAGGGGGTTGCACGCGATGCAGAGGTCCGCGCCCATGCGCTCGACGAGCACCACGGGCACGTTGTCGGTGACCGCGCCGTCGACGTAGAGCCCGCTCTTGGTGATGGTCGCCGCGAAGAGCCCGGGCGCCGATCCGCTCGCGCGCACGGCCGATCCGATGGTCGATCGCGTGATCACCTCGGCGCGCGCCTTGGTCAGGTTGGTCGCGACGGGGAGCAGCGCGATCTCGAGGTCTTCGAGCAGGCGCGTGCCGAGGTCCTCCTCGACGGTGATGTCGAGGATGGTCGACGTCACGAACGACCAGCTCGCCATCTTCGCGAAGCGCTCGGCGCGATCCATCGTGAGCTCGAGCCCGTCCTTGCCGAGCGCGCAGAAGTACGCGCCCATCAGCGTGCCGGAGCTCGATCCGCCGACGAGATCGATGGGGATGCCCCGCTCGATGAGCGCGAGCATCAGCGCGACGTGCGCGTAGCCCCACGATCCGCCGCCTCCGAGCGCGACGCCCACGCGGCGGTAGGTGACCGCGCGCCCCCACCGCGAGATGCTCTCACGCTGGGAGGGCGCGAGATCGCCGAGCGTCACGTCGCTCTGCGCGCGCAGGGCGACGAGATCCATCCGCACGCGGCACCACTCGGGCGAGATGCGGGACTCGGGGTAAGGCTCGCCCTGCGGCTCGATCGCGTCGCCGCCGAGGCGCTTCTTGATCTCGCCCGCCATGTGCCGCGCGCGCGTGAGGCTCCCGCGGAGCCCCTCGGGCGCGGGCCTCTGATCGCCGTCGGGACGCGGATCGAGGACGTCGGTGCGCAGCACCGCCCAGCCCGAAGGGGGCCGGGGCGCCGCGCGATCGCGCGTCAGGAACACGAGCCGCCGCGCGAGCAGGCCGAGGTCGCTCACCGCGAGCCGGGTGAGCAGCACCGACGAGAGGTGGGGCTTGCACCGCGACAAATCGAGGAAGATGTACGCGTAGCTCTCGCTCAAATACCGCGAGCGCATGCGCACCATCTCGAACGCCTCGACCGCGTCGGGCGGGACCTTCAGCGAGATGTGATCGGCGCGGTGCTCGTCGGGCTCGATCTCGTCCGACACGATCTCGCCGACCGGCAGCGAGTCGAGCACGTGGAGCACGACGACGGCGTCGCCGAAGTCCTCGGCGAGCGTCTGCGCCAGGAGCCTCGTGAGGACGCCGAGCGGCGCGCCTAGACCGCGCTGCTGATCGAGCAAGATGAGCGCCGGATAAGGGCGGGAGGTCTTGGCGGGTGTCGCGGAGTGGGTCGGTCGATGGGAGTAGCGCATGAGCTTTCGGCGGAGCGATCGAGGCCGGCCGTTGCGAGCCCCCCACAGAGACCAGGGTGGGGGGATAGCGCCCTCCGCTCGGCAAAAGCGTAGCCTCCGAAAGAAACCGGTGTAAAGTCCGGGGCCCGTCGTCCGTCCATTCGAGCGAGCTCGGCCCAAGCCCGGGCCGTCCCCGTTGTCTCCTTCTTCGACCCGAGAGAACCATGCGAAAGGCCGTCTTTGCCCTGATCCTCTCCGCCGCTCCCTTCGCCGCCGCGCTGCCCGTGAGCCTGATTCCGGGCCACGCCGAGGCCGCGGGCCCGACGGCGGAAGAGGTCGCCGGGCGCGTGCAGAAGTTTTACGACTCGACCAAGACCTTCAAAGCCTCGTTCAAGCAGACGTACACCATCAAGATTCAAAACGTGCAGAAGACCTCGAGCGGCAAGGTCACGTTCGAGAAGCCCGGAAAGATGAGCTTCACGTACGACGCGCCGAACGGCAACCGCGTCGTCTCCGACGGCAACGTCATCAAGGTGTACGAAAAAGAGAATCAGCAGATGTACGAGGTGCCCGTCGGCAAATCGCAATACCCGGCGGCGCTCGCGTTTTTGATGGGCAAAGGCCAGCTCGTCAAAGACTTCTCGCTGCGGCTCCTCGACCCTGCGCAGATGAAGTTCGAGGGCGGGTTCGTGCTCGAAGGCACGCCCAAAGAGGCCACGCCCGCGTACCAAAAGCTGCTCCTCTACGTCGACGCGCAGACCAACCAGGTCCGCCGCGCGCTCATCTTGGACGCGCAGGGCAACCGCAACCGGTTCGACTTCGAGACCCCGGTGGTCAATCAGCCCGTGCCCAAGGGCGAGTTCGACTTCACCCCGCCCGCCGGCACCAAGGTCATCAAGCCTTAAAAGAATAGCTGGTTGGTTACGGCAACCACCCCTCGCGTTCGAGCAGCTCCATCACGCGCCGATCGATCTCTCCGCGGATCGATCGCACCTCGTCGATCGTTTTGCCTTTGGGATCGGGGAGAGGCCAATCTTCGCGGCGCACGCCGGGGACGCTCGGACAGACCTCCCCGCATCCCATGGTGATCAACAAGGTCGCTCGCTGCGCCAGATCGTCGGACAAAAACGTGGGGCGCGCGTTCGAGAGGTCCACGCCGAGCTCCTTCATCGCATGGACCACCTCCGGGTGGACGTGACCCGCGGGCGCGGTCCCCGCCGAGATGGCGTTGGCCTTGGAAGGGTCGGTAGAGCGGTTGAAGAGCGCGGCGGCCATTTGGGATCGACCTGCGTTGTGGACACAGGCAAAGAGCACGATCGTCATGAGGTCTTGTCTTCCTTGCGTGGAGCGCCGGAGCCTTGGAGCAGCCAACGAGACACCATCGCCGCCGCCGCGGCGCCGATCGCCTGCGCGACGATGAAGCCGGGAACGTCCGCGGGCCGGATGCCTGCGAAGCTGTTCGTCGCCGCGCGGGCCAGCGTGACCGCGGGGTTCGCGAACGACGTCGATGCGGTGAACCAATAGGCAGATGCGATGTAAGCCCCGACCACGAACGGCGTCATCGAGGAGCCCCGGCCGCCGACGATCGAGACGACGAGCAACAGCCCAAACGTGGCGATGACCTCGCTCACGTGCTGGGGTGTGCCGGAGCGCGCGTGGGTCGAGATCGAGAACAGCGCCTCACCGAACATCGCATGTGCCGCGGCGACGCCGGCAAACGCACCTCCCACCTGCGCGGAGACGTACGCGATCGCGTCGCGCGCAGAGAGCTGTCCGCGCGCGGCCGCGACGAGGGTCACCGCGGGGTTCAGGTGCGCGCCGCTCAACGGACCCAAGGTCGCGATGAGCACGACGAGGCCTGTCCCGGTCGCGAGGGTGTTGGCGAGCAGGGCGAGGGCGACGTTGCCTTGAGAGAGCTTGTCGCCCATGATGCCTGAGCCTACGACCATCGCGAGGAGGAGCGCTGTCCCGAGCGCCTCCGCCGCGGACCTCCGGGTGAGATCAGCCGCAGCAGGCACTCTTCGCCTTGGCGCCCGGCGCCTCTCCCGCGTCGACCTTCGGAACGCAGCAGCCTTCGGCGCTCGCCTTGCGCTCCATCACGTCGGCCTCGCCCTTCACCACGAACACCTCCCACGCGTTGCCGTCCGGGTCCTCGACCCAAACCTTGTCTTGGAGCGCATAACAACACTCGGTGTTCTCTTCGGTCTTGGTCGGGAGACCGGCGGACTTGAACCGCGCCCACGCCGCCGCCACGTCTTCGCTCGTCGCCACCTGGACGCCGAAGTGACTCGCGTTCACGCCGGTCCTGGGCGCCTCTTGCATCGTGAGGTTCAGGAGCGGCGCCGCGAGGTCGAACTTCGCGTAGCCGGGCCTGCGCTTCGTGGCCTTGACCCCGAACGCCTTCTCGTAAAAGGCCACGGAGGCGTCGATGTTCGAGACGTTGAGCGAGACATGGGGCTTCAGGATGTTCATGCGATCATCTCCTTCTAAAAAAGTCGAACAATAACCGTCAAAAAAACGCCTCCGCGGGACGCCGCGTAAAGGCGTATTCGAGTGATGGAGGTTTGAGCTCAGCAGCAGCCTGTCTTGCCTCCCCGCGCGCAGCAGTCCTCCCAGAGGTACTCCGTGAGCGCTTTGAGCGTCGCGTAGTTGGCCGCGTAGTAATGATACGTGGCCTCGGTCCGCGTCGTGAGGAGCCCCCCGTCGACGAGGCGCTTCAGGTGATGGCTGAGCGTCGACGCGGGCATGTCCACATGCCGTTGGATGTCCCCCGCGGCGGCGCCCTCCGGCCCGGCCTGCACCACGTAGCGCAGGATTTGGAGCCGGACCGGGTGCCCGAGCGCGCTCAACTGCTCAGCGTGCTTTTCGATCCGCGAGGTCACGCGCTACTTCTAACATTCTCGAAGAAGCCCCGCAAGCCCCCAACGTCACTTTTTCTTTTCAGGCCGCCGGGGCCACGTCGATCCCCCGCGCGCGGAGCTTTGCTTTGACGCGTTTGTCGACCGCCTCTTCGAACACGTGATCGTGCGTCGCGCAGCGCGCGACGCCCCACTCCGCGGCGCTTTGATCTCCATCACACGAAGGGTCGCCGCCGAAGATGGGCGCGAACGAGGCGATCGCCTCGCCCGCCACGCGGCCAAGATACGCGCGATCGCCGTCGCTCAAACGCGCGTCGGCCCAATCGAGGAACCAACTCCCCATCTCGGCGTGGTTGCTCTCGTCGCGCACGATGCGGCCCACCACCTCACGAAGGAGCGGGGATCGCGCCTCGGCGCGCGTGGCTTTGAGGATAGGCACGGTGAGCGCCTCGCCCACACAACATGTCCTCACGACGAGCTCGGCCGCGCGGAGGAGCGGATTGTCCAGAGGCGCTCCGGGCGGGCGCGCCAGCTTTTGGAGATCGACCTCCAAGGGCGCTGCCCCTCCAAGGCTCATGGCCACGCGGCCCGACAGCTCCGCGTGGAGGATCTCGTCGGCGATGAAGTCGCCCGCCGCGGCGATTAAATCGATGGGCGCGCCGCACGCGCAGAGGTGTGACGCGATCTGCGCGAACGCGGCGGCGCTCGCGTATTCGCTGAAGGCGCTCCTCGTCCAAACGAGCTTCGCGGCCTCGATCGCCATGGGAGAGACGTTGTTCACGGCCTCGCGCGCGTCGCTCCACGGCATCTCGTCGAACCGGGCGCGCCTCGCCTTGAGGCGCCTCTGCCACGGACCGCCCATCGCTTCGAGGCCGAAGAGGCTCATCGCATGGCCTCTTTGCGCACGGTCGCGCAGAACGCGCTCGGCTGGGTCACCTGGTGCATGCTCTTGCCGGGCGCGACGTTGCCGACGAGCGGATATCCATCGTTGTCGCAGAGCGGCCGGAAATGCGCGGCGCCCGCGATCACCTGCGATGGCTTGGCGCCGAGCAGCTCGTCGCGCAGCGGGTGAAGCTCGCGGTTGTCGACCTCCGGCCGGCTCGGCGCGACAAGCGCTTGCGCCGAAGGCGCGGGCGGCTCAAGCGCGGTCGCGGTCGGCGCGGGCGGCGGGGCTTCGGCGGTGACTTGGGTGTTGGGCGAAGGAGCGCTCGCGCGGGAGCAGCCCGTGGATGCGGTGATCGCGACGGCGAGCAGGGTGATGGTCGTGGGGATCCGGCGTTTCATCCTTGTCTTCTCCTGTGCCGCCGCAAGACGAGGACGCCCGGAGGATGTTAACGAGGGCGCGAAACTTTTCGTGCTCGCCGCCAAGCCCCAAAAGGTCACGGTCGAGGTTGGTGGCTCACCCGGCGGCGGCCCACCCAATACGCCACGATGAGCGCAGGCAGCGCGATCAAGTCGGTCTTGTCTTGCACGAGCGCGACCTCGCGCACCTTGACCGCCCTGCCCTTTTGCGCGGCGCGGAAGGGCCATTGGAGCGCGGCGAGCCCTGTTTTGTAGAGGGGCGCGGCGGGCTCCCACGCCTTGACCGCGGTGAACACGAGCCCCGTCGCGAGGGCCGCGATCACGATCGCGCGGTGGGACGGGCCCCAAGGCCGTTTGAGCGCGGCGAGGATCACCTCCCACGCGCCGGTGAGGAGCAGCGGAAAGAAGGCGAGCCCCGCAAAATCCGAGATTTTGCCGGTGAGGACCCCCGGATAAGCGTGCTTCCACCAATGATCGTTGGCGACGAGCAGGGCGATGGCGAGGAGCGAGAGCGGGTGAATGACGCCGTCGCCGGGGGCGTGGGGGCGGAGGGCCCGCCCGCGCTCGCGCGGATCATTGGTCGGTGATGAAGATCTCATGATCGGTGTCCTCGGGGTCGAGGAGCGCGATCGTAAAGTTGAAATCGGCGTCGAGCGACTCCGCCGGATCCGCGCCTTCGAGCGTCACGATCACTTGATAGCCAACCTCACAGGAGCCTTTGAAGCACGCTGGGGGGCTCGGCAGCTTGAGGTGAACCTCGCCTTGGTTGAACCCGCCGCCCTCGCCCTCGAACGTGGCGGAGGCGATCTCCTCGCCGATCGTGCCGCCCGGCATGCCCTCGGTGGCGAGCGTCACGCGGAGGCGCGCCGCGGAGCCTTGGGAGATGCCGGTCCAATCGGTCGTCGCGTCGACCGAGACCTTGAACGCGGCCTCGGAGGTCGCGACGAAATGAAACGATTGGCTCTTGGCGGCGTCGGTGAGGTGCACCGTCTCCACGCGCATGTCGAACGCTTCGATAGGGGATGTGGCGATGGAGCCTGCGGCGGCGGCGGTGAGACCGATCACGGAGAGCCAG
This sequence comes from uncultured Polyangiaceae bacterium, assembly GCA_964437785.1. Taxonomy (GTDB): domain Bacteria; phylum Myxococcota_A; class Polyangia; order Polyangiales; family Polyangiaceae; genus CAYTJL01. Next base: position 89,563 of record CAYTJL010000004.1, on the reverse strand, counting down.
CGGCGAAGGGATGTTGTGTTGATCATGCCAGTCCCTTTGGCAATCGGCGGGCCAGGCCCGTGTGAGCCGCTTTCGCGGCCGCCAAAGCCCTCTCTTTTACGCGCTTTCGCGAGGGGCTGGGGACGAATTGTGCAGAGGTTTGCACAAGGTGCCTGAGCGGGAGGGCGGCGGCCCCTCAAGACAGGGCTGTCATGGAGGTGTGAACGGGAGCATCACCCCCGTCGCCTCCCGTGTCGGGTCGCTCTACCAGTCCCAGTGGCATCGAGGAAGCGTTGCCAGCGACGATGGAGCGGCCCGATGCTGCGCCGGAGAGCCGCTCGATCCCAGAGCAAGAACAGCGCGGGCCTCTTCCGAAACCGAGGGAGCCACGCGCGGAGGATGCCTCTTGGAGCGGCGTGACGCATGAGCCCCGAAGCCCGCTCCATGTCCTTACGCGCCTCATACCCATCGCCGGCCTGATCCAAGATAGCTCCGCGATAAGCGAGGACCTTAGCACGATCCTCATCGAACATAGGGCTCGGCGGATCATCCAGAGACGCGACGGCTTTATCCAGCCAGTTGATCACCACATCGCGTGGTTTGTTTGTGTGCACCAACGCGCTCGCAACGGCGATAAGAAACCTGCGCGTCAGGACGTACCAATCTTCGTCGGGTGATCTCAAATAAGGGCTCATTACTCGAAGCGCCGTTGAGAGCGCCTCCGCTCTGCGTCGAGCATCTCGAGACATCAGCCCGAGGAGCAACAGCGCGTACGCTTGGTCAAATGGCCATCGCTGCTCCAGAGGGTGCGCGCTCGCGAGCGCCCCCGCTTGCTCAACAACCGCCAAGAGCGCTCGCTCGCGCTCCTCCATGTTCCCCGTTCGCTCATAAACATGGACGAGCCCCCATCGGTGATCCAATAAAAGAAGCTGCCCTTCGGACCAGCCCGGCTGTTCACCGACGGCGGGGGCGATGCGGCTGATTTGCTCCTTGTACGCCGCTTCAGCGTTGACGAGATCGCCTGATACGAGCTGGGAACGGGCTCTATTCAGGTTCCTAAACGCCTCGATGCCAAGGGCTAACAGCTCGGCGGATCCTTTGTTTTGGACATCGAGCGCCACGCTCAAGGAGAGCGCTACCCCATTGGCCGAATCATACCCCTCCGGCTCATACGGCCCTGTTGTCTGCTCTTTAGAGGTGTGCCTTCTTACTCGAAGAAAAAAATTTGGCGCCCGCCACTCCGATGCGGAGGTGTTCGACGCGGCACCCCCCTTTGGATCCTTGGCGCTGTCCTCTGGCTCCGGCTCCGCAATAAACGCTCGGATCGAGAAGAGATCAGGCGCGCTCTCGCGAACGATGCGCTTGAGCACACCTCTGCCCTCCAGGATGATCCCTCCATCAAAGCGCTTGCGGTACGCGTCGCGTCGCTCGTTCATCGCGCTCGCGAGCCGGATCGCCGCGACGTCCCACTGCTCTCGAATGGTCTTTGGACCGTCGAGGACAATCCAACGTACTCCCTTCAACTCCGCCTGCGCGAGGGTGATCGCGATACTGCGGCTCTCTTGAGGAGGGGGCGTGATCCGCTCAAAGGCGATACCTTGCTCCTCACAATAACCTTTGGCCTTGGTGTAAAGGCGCCCACGCGCGACAGGATCGTCGCCGACGACCATGGCGAACCAAAACCCTGTTTGATTCTCCAGGTGAAAGAGGAGGCGCTCCCACGCCTCTGCCTCGGGCTCGCTCACGGCACGATCGATTTGCTCTCGACGAGCGGGCGGATGAGCGGGTGAACGTCGTACCAAAAATCGTCGTTCATGTAACAAAGCACGAGACCCGAGTCGAGGAAGCGGAGCACGTGGCCCTGCTCCTCCACCTTGATCTCCTGCAAATTACGCGTGAACGAGAGCCGCCGGAGGACGTCGATCTCATCTTTGTAGAGAGGTTCATACGCCCTCCGCGCGACCTGCGTCACGCGCTCAACGACGTCCGGCCGAGGCGCCTCACCGGCCAAATGGAGCGCCTCGATGAGCATGTTGAGCAGGTTTCGGAGATGGCCGCCCGAGGCCAAAATAAGCTCCTCCAACGCCTTTTGATCGGGCAGCAGCCTCCGCCAATCGCCTCGTTTGCTCACGAGCTCGACCAAGCGCTCCACGACGCTCGTGGGCCTCCCCTCCCGATCGCGGACGCGATAGGCAGGCCACGTGGGCACCTGCCCGTTGACATATTGTGCCGCGAGGTTGTCCGCTTGCATCACCAAGAAAGAGGGCACGCTGATGATCATGTGCGCATCGGGCAGCCGGATCTTGTCCGCGTGCGTAAAGAACAGCTCCTCGATGCTCTTTCGAACGCCGGTGTAGGTCTCCAAGCTGCTGCCGCGCAGGTGCTCGAGCGAGTCCAAGATGATCACGAGCCGAGCCATTGGCCCGTGTCGATCACGGATCGCCTTGAGCACCTCCTTGTGTCGTTCCCTGACCCGCTCGACCAGCTCGGCGAGTCGCCCGTCGAGCGCCGCGCGGATGCGGCTCCGAACCGTCATGTCCCCTTGAAACGCGAGCTTCATGTCGGCGACAGGGGTCTTGAGGCTCGCCTCCCGAACCGAAGGGATCTTGGAGGCGATCCAGTCGAAGAACCCCCACTTGGCGCCGTCGAGCTTGCCGAGCAATCGCTCGTCCGTGAGCTTGTCGCTGATCGCATACGAGACGATGAGCAAGAAATCTCGGACGTCGATCGCCGAGTGCATGTTGACGTATTCGTCCAGGTTGATGCGGACGACCCGATACCCAGCCTCCCACAACATGCCTTCGAGGCGAGAGAATTCGGTGGTCTTGCCTGTGCCGCGAAAGCCGGGGATGAGCTGCACGCTCTCATCGACGCTGAACTCGACCGTATCGAACAAACGTTTGACCGGATCGTGCTCAGCGTCGTGCAGATTGACGTAGAGCTTGCGGTCGCTCTCTTCCATCAAGTCGAGAGGACGATCGCGATACGCCTGAAAGAGCTCCCTCTTCAGCTTTCGAAGATCGCCCGACGCCATACCTCGTTCTCCATCACCCGCGCGCGGCGCGGGCCTTCTGCGTGGCGTCGAGCCCGCCGGGGACGAAGTCGGTGCCCTTCTGGACGCGATCGTTCCACGTCTCGGCGGGCTTGCCGCTCGGCGACTCTTTCATGCTGATGCAGCCGGCGACCGGGCACACCAGCGCGCAGAGGTTGCAACCGATGCACTCCTCGTCGTCGATGAAGGGCACGCGCGCGCCCAAAGCGCCGCTCGGCGCGGTGACGGGGCGATTCGGGATGACCTTGGGGATGTGTGTGTGACCGGCGGCCCGCGCCTCGGCCTCGCTGCGACCGGGGATGTGGATGCATTGATGCGCCCCATCCATGCACGCCACGTAACAGAGCTGGCAGCCGATGCACTTGGCAGGATCGATGTCGGCGATCACGCGATACGAGAGGTCGAGATCCCCCCACTCCTGGTACGCGGGCACCGCCTTGCCGATGAGCTCGGTGACGGATTTATAGCCCTTCTCGTCGAGGAAGTCGCTGAGCCCCTCGATCATGTCCTCGACGATGCGATATCCATAGTGCATGACCGCGGTGCACACCTGCACGCTGGTCGAGCCGAGCGCGATGAACTCCGCCGCGTCACGCCAGTTGCTGATGCCGCCGATGCCCGAGATAGGCATCTTGCCGACGTAGGGGTGCCGCGAGAGCTGCCCGAGCAGGTGGAGCGCGATGGGCTTGACCGCGGGCCCGCAATACCCGCCGTTCGTGGACGCGCCGCCGACGCGCGGCATAGGCACCATCTTGTCGAGGTCCACGCCCATGAGCGATTTGATGGTGTTGATGAGCGAGATGCCATGAGCGCCCGACCGGAGCGCCGCCTCGCCCGGCTCGACGATGTCGCCGATGTTCGGGGTGAGCTTGACGATGACGGGCGTCTTGGCGAACGACACGGCCCACCGCGCGATCTCCTCGAGCACCTTGGGCTCGTTGCCGACCGCCGAGCCCATGCCGCGCTCGCACATGCCATGAGGACAGCCGAAGTTCAGCTCCAAACCATCCACGCCGACGTCCTCGACCTTCTGGATGATCTCGCGCCACTCCTCCTTGGTCTCGACCATCAAGGAGGCGATGAGCGCGTGTTTGGGGAAGGCCTTCTTGACCTCCTTCATCTCGCGCAGGTTCACCTCCAATGGCCGATCGGTGATGAGCTCGATGTTGTTGAGCCCCATCATCCGCGTGTTGCCGTAGTCGATGCCGCCGAAGCGGCTCGACACGTTGACGATGGGGTTGCCGAGCGTCTTCCACACGGCCCCTCCCCACCCCACGTCGAAGGCCCGTTTGACCTGATCCCCCGTGTTGGCGGGCGGCGCCGAGGCGAGCCAAAACGGGTTCGGCGACCGAATCCCAGCGAAATTGATGGACAGATCGGCCACGACTAACCTCCGGTAAGCGCTGCGTGAATGGCGCGCGCAGCCACCCTTGCCTCGGCGACCGCGTTGACGACCTCTTTGCCGCCGTTCACGCAGTCACCCCCGCTGTACACCTTCTCATTGCCGGTCCTGTGCGTCGCCGGGTCCACGACCACACGACCCTTGTTGTCGAGCTTGACGCCCGGGAACGCGAGCGCGACGCCCGTCGCGCGGCTCTGGCCGATCGCGACCACGATGAGATCACACGAGAGGTCCTCGGCCTGCGCGCCCGCGATGGGCTTACCGTCTTTGGCCGGCGCGACCCGAAGGGCCTTGAGCGTGGAGCCCTCGCGGACGACGAGGGCAGGGACCCTGTCCTCGACGAGCTTGGCCCCGTCGCTCCTCGCCCACTCGAGCTCGTGCGCGTACCCCGACATGGCCGCTCGGCTCCTGCGATACACCATCGACGCGTCGACGCCGAGCAGCGTCAGCTCGTGAACGGCGTCGAGCGCGGTGTTGCCGCCGCCCACCACGACAGCGCGCTTGACACCATCGAGGGTGAGCTTGGGATCGGCCTTGAGCCGCTCGATGAACGCGGTCGCGCCCACCACGCCCGGGCCGTCCTCGCCCGGGATGGAGAGCGCGGAGTCGGGCCCGAGCCCGAGCCCCAAGAACACAGCATCGTAGTCGCGGAGCAGGTCCGACGCGGAGATTTGGCCCTCTCCTGCCGCCGCGCCCTCGACGATCTCGATGCCTGTCTTGATGGTCACCCCGCCGAACGACAGCACCCACGCGATCTCGCGAAGGGCCTTGTCGCCCTTCATCTTATAAGGCGCGATACCGAGGGTGTTGAGGCCGCCGGGGATGGCCTTTCGCTCGAAGATGGTCGCCTCGTGCCCCTCGAGCGCGAGCCAGCCCGCGAGCGCGATGGAGGCCGGCCCCCCGCCCACACACGCGATCTTCTTGCCGGTGGGGGCTTTGCGCGAGAAGAGCTTGGGGTCCTTCTGGAGCGTGGTCGTGACCGCGTAGTGCTGGAGCCTGCCAATCTGGATCGGCTCCCGGCCCCACGTGTTGTAGACGCAGTCTCCGGCGCAGAGCACCTCGACCGGGCAGACCTGCCCGCACGACTCGCCGAGCAGGTTTTGCTGGAGGATGGTGCGGGCCGCCCCTTTGACGTTCCCGGTCGCGATCTTGCGGATGAAGGTGGGGATGTCGATCGAGGTGGGGCACGCCTTGATGCACGGCGCGTCCACGCAATAGATACAGCGGTTCGCCTCGGCCACGGCCTCGGAGAGGTTGTAAAGAGGCTTCTTGTCCTCGAAGCGCTCTTCGAGCCTCCCCGCCGGGAGCTGCAAAGAGGGCTGCGGATCGGTGGTGCTCATCGTCACTTCCTTGGCGTCAAAGGAGCTTGTGGAGGGACGCTCGGGGCGAGCGCGAAGGCCGCTTCAGGGGAGCTGCTTTACCATGTCCTCGTAGGTGTCCGGCCTGCGATCGCGGTAGAACTGCCACGTTCGCCGGACCTCCTCGATCATGTCGAGGTTCATCTCGGCGACCACCAGCTCATCGTTGTCCTCGCTGCCCACCGCGAGGAAGTTGCCGCGCGGATCGCAGAAGTAGCTCGTTCCATAGAATTTACCGATGTTCCACGGCGCCTCGGTGCCCACGCGGTTGCTCGCCGCGATGTAGTACCCGTTCGCGACCGCGTGCGCCGGCTGCTCCAGCTTCCACAGGTACTGCGAGAGCGCCGTGCAGGCCCAAGAGGCGCGCGCCCTCGGGGAAGTGGCGGTCGTAGCAGATATACACACCGATCTTGGCGTAGCGCGTTTGGAACGTGGGATACCCGAGGTTGCCGGGCTTGAAGAAGTACTTCTCCCAGAAGCCGGTGGTCTGCGGGATGTGGTTCTTGCGGTATTTGCCGAGGTAGGTGCCGTCCGCGTCGACGACGGCGGCCGTGTTGTAATAGACGCCCGCCATCTCGCGCTCGTAGATGGGGATGACCATCGCCATCTGATACTTCTTGGCGTATTCGCTCAGCCGCTCGACCGTCGGGCCGGGCGTGGGCTCGGCGATGTCACACCATTTGGCGTCCTGCGAGGGGCAGAAATAAGGCCCGTTGAAGACCTCTTGAAGGCAGAGGATCTGAACGCCCTTCTTGCCCGCCTCTTCGATGAACGGGAGGTGCTTTTCGAACATCGCGTCCCGGATCGCCGGGACCGAAGCGTTGGGATCGTTGAGCGGGTTACTGCACTGGATGAGACCGCCGATGACCTTGCGCGCCATGGATCTGTTATCCCTTCTTCTTGTCTTGTCTCAGAACCAGCGCGAGATGACGATCTTGCGCTCGGTGTAAAAGTCGACGCCCGCGGAGCCGTGAGCCTTGGTGTCGCCGAACAAGCTCTGCTTTTGCCCGCCGAACGGGAAGAACGCCATGGGCGCCGCGACGCCGACGTTGACGCCCACCATGCCCGCTTGAATCCGCTGCGAGAAGGTGCGCGCCGCTTTGCCGCTCGTCGTGTAGATAGAAGAGGCGTTGCCGTATTGGCTCGTGTTCGCGAGCTCGATCGCCTCGTCCAGGTCCTTGGCGCGCATCAGGCACGCGACCGGCCCGAAGATCTCTTCGGTGGCGATCACCATGCCAGGTTTGACGTCCTCGAAGACGCACGGGCCGACCCAATTGCCGTTGGGATACCCCTCCACCGTCTTGCCGCGGCCGTCCAAGATGAGCTTGGCGCCCTCCTCCAACCCCTTTTGCACGTACGAGAGGACACGGTCCTTGTGGGCCGCCGAGATGACAGGGCCCATGGTGACACCGGGCTTCGCGCCGTCGCCCAAGACAACCGCCTTGGCCGCCGCGACGAGCGCCTCTTTGACCTTGTCGTACGCGTCGCCGATGCCCACCACGATGCTGCCCGCGAGGCACCGTTGGCCGGAGCAACCATAGATGGAGTCGGCCACGTTTTGCACCGAACGATCCATCTCGGCGTCGGGCATCACGAGGAGATAGTTCTTGGCGCCGCCGAGCGACTGCACGCGTTTGCCGTGCTCCGCGCAGCTCTTATAAACGTGCTTGGCCACGGCCGTGGAGCCGACGAACGACACGCCCGCGATATGGGGGTGCGAGCAAAACGCGTTCACCACGTCGCGCCCGCCGTTCACGAAATTGACGACGCCGGGCGGGAGGCCAATCTGGTGGATCAGCTCGAAGATGCGGCGCTGCGAGAGCGGCACCTGCTCCGAGGGCTTGAGCACGAACGTGTTGCCCGTCGCGATCGCGTACGGCAAAAACCAGAGCGGCACCATCGGAGGGAAGTTGAACGGCGTGATGGCCGCGAACACGCCGAGCGGCTGGCGGATCACGTTGGTGTCGATGCCCGACGCCACGTCCGAGAGGCTCTGGCCCATCATCAGCGTGGGGATGCCCGCCGCGTGCTCCACGTTCTCGATGCCGCGGCCGAAGTCGTTCTTGGACTCCGCGAGCGTCTTGCCGTGCTCCGACGTGCAGATGGCCGCGATCTCGTCGCGGTGATCGTCCAAGAGCGCCTTGAGCTTGAAGAGGTAGCGCGCGCGCACGACGGGCGGCGTCGCGCTCCACGCGGGGAACGCCGCGCGCGCCGCGCTGACCGCCGCGTCCACGTCGGCCGCGGGGGAGAGCGGGACCTTGGCGAGCACCTCGCCCGTGGCGGGGTTCTTCACGTCGAGGAGCGTGGAGCCGGTGGAGCTCACCCACTCTCCATTGATGTAGTTCTCGAGCACGCGCATGGTCGCCATCCTACTTCCTCCGCGAAGAAGGGAAGAGGCTTCCTCTCGCGCCTCCGCCCGGGCGTCAACTTTCTCACCCGGCCTCAAACCTCACGACGCGCCTTCGTCTCTATCGCGCATCGCATCATCGCGCGCGCGGCTCTCGCGCTGTAGGGCTCGAACTTTTTCTCTTGACTCTCTCGGCGCCTGGCCCCATCAATTCTTTCAGATAGTTTTGAAACTTCAAGGAGCACCGTGAACGTCACCCAAGTCGGCTATCCTCGCGCCAAGGCAATGAGCGCGGAGAGCACTATCCACGAGGCGGAGCTCCTCGCGGCCGACGCGATCGGGGACGTGATCGAGCACTGGGGCTTCCGCAAGGGCCTCGGGCGCGTGTGGACCATCCTGTTCGTCGAGGCCGAGCCGCTCCCGGCGCAGGCCATCGGCGAGCGGCTCCAGATGTCCGCGGGCGCGGTGAGCATGGCGCTCACCGAGCTGCAGCGCTGGGGCGTGGTCCACCGCGTGTGGCGGCCGGGCGAGCGGCGCGAGTTCTTCGCGGCCGAGACGGACTTCTGGAAGATGATCTCCAAGGTCTTCGACGAGCGGGAGCGCCTGCTCGCCACCTCGGTGCGGGGGCGCCTCGAGCGCGCGACGGAGCTGCTCCGCAAGGCGCCGTCCTCCGACGCCACGCGCGTGCGGATCGATCGGGTCGAGCGGCTCCTGTCCTTCGTGCTCGTCGCGGAGGCCACGCTCGACGGCTTCATCAAGTCGAGGAAGGTCGATTTCTCGCGCTTCGGCGATCTCGTGCGGTTCCCGCTGCGATCGCTCGCGCGACGCAAGAGCTGAACGCGGACGAGCGCTGACGATCTTCGCGCGGCGCCGTGCGCCGGGCGGTGGCTTTTGTCCGGTCTTCGTGAGGAGAGCCGGGGCGGGCGAGATCCGCCCCGAGGGAGCGATCCATGATGAGCACGCACTACGAGGTCTCGATGGCAGATGCAGGGGCGCCGCACGATGTGTTCGTGAGCCTCAGCGACACCTGCGAGGGGCGCGGCCTAGACGCGCTCGCGGGCAAGCTCGTCGAGCTGCGCGCGTTCCTCGCGAGCGACCTCGACGACGTCGAGCGCGCGCTGCACAAGGCAGGCGGGGGCGACTCGCCCGCGGAGCGATCCGCGCGGCACCTCCTCGATCAAGACGGCAAGCGCATCCGCCCGATCTGTGTCGCGCTCGCCGCGCGCACGGGCAAGGGCTTCAACGAGGCGGCGCGCGCGTACGCGGTCGCGGTCGAGCTGGTCCACAACGCGACGCTGCTCCACGACGACGTTGTCGACGTGGGCGATCTCCGGCGCGGCGCGCCGGCCGCGCGCGTGATCTACGGCAACGCGGCGTCGATCTTCGGCGGGGACTTCCTGCTCGCGGACGCGCTCTGCCGCATCCAGGCGGCGGGCCACGACGACGTGCTCGCGCGCATGCTCGCGGTCGTCAAGGAGATGGTGCTCGCCGAGAGCCTCCAGCTCGCGCGGCGGGGCAAGGTGCGATCGACCGCGTCGGACTACTTCCGCGTGGTCGACGGCAAGACGGCCTCGCTCTTCCGCTGGGCGATGTTCGCGGGCGCGCGCGCGGGCGGCGTCTCGCACGAGGCCGCCGAGGCGCTCGAGATGTACGGCCGCAAGCTCGGCGTCGCGTTCCAGCTCGTCGACGACGTGCTCGATTTCGCGGGCGATCCCGGGGACACGGGCAAGAGCCTGCTCACCGATCTGCGCGAGGGGAAGATGACGTACCCGCTCATCCTCGCGATGGAGCGCGACGCGACGCTCGCGCCCGCGCTCGAAGCCGCGTGCGCGGGCGACACGCAGGACCCGGGCCCGGAGATCGCCGCGCACGTCGCGCGCGCGATGGAGACGGGGCGCGTGATCGAGGACTGCCGCGCGCTCGCCGTGCGGCTGTGCGACGAGGCCGTGCGGAGCCTCACGACGCTCCCCCACGGCCGGCCGAGGGCCGCGCTCGAGGACGTCGCCGCGGCGACGGCGCGGAGGAGGAGGTAAGCCATGATCGTCTCGCTCAAAGAGAACGCGGACGCCGCGGCGGTGCTGCGCGCGCTCACGCAGCGGGGGCTCTGGGTCGCCCGGGTCGAGCACAGCGCGGGCAAGCCCGCGCACTACGTGATCGCGCCTTGCTCGGCGGGCGCGAGCCCGAGCGAGCTGTCCTCGATCGAGGGCGTCTCGTCGGTGAGCACGGACAAGCCTTCGTTCCCGCTCGTCGAGCGGCAAGGCCCCGCGGTCGACGTCGCGGGCGCGAAGGTCGGCGGCGGCGCGGTCGCGCTCATGTGCGGCCCGTGCAGCGTCGAGTCCGAGGACCACGTGATGCGCGTCGCCGACAAGATCGCGCCGCTCGGCGTGACGTTCCTGCGAGGCGGCGCGTTCAAGCCGCGCACGTCGCCGTACGCGTTCCAAGGCCACGGCGCGCCCGCGCTCAAGTGGCTGCGGCGCGCGGCCGATCGCGCGGGGATGAAGGTCGTCACCGAGGCGCTCTCCGAGGCCGACGTGCCGCTCGTCGCCGAGCACGCGGACCTCGTGCAGGTGGGCTCGCGCAACATGCACAACTACGCGCTGCTCAAGGCGATCGGCAGGACGGGCAGGCCCGCGCTCCTCAAGCGCGGCATGGCCGCGACGCTCGACGAGTGGCTGCTCGCGGGCGAGTACCTCCTCGCGAACGGATCGCGCGCGGTGATCTTCTGCGAGCGCGGCATCCGCAGCTTCGACGAGTCCACGCGCAACCTGCTCGACCTCGGCGCGGTCGCGCTGCTCGCGCACGTGCACAAGCTCCCGGTCGTCGTGGATCCGTCGCACGGCGCGGGCCGCCGCGATCTCATCGCGCCGCTCGCGCGCGCGGCCGTCGCGGCGGGCGCGGCGGGCCTCATGATCGAGACGCACGAGGAGCCGAGCCGCGCGCTCTCCGACGGGCCGCAGGCCGTGCCGCTCGACGATCTCCCCGCGCTCGTGCGCGGGCTCGGCGCGCGCGTAGGAGGCTTGTCATGAACGGCGACGCCAACGCCACGCCCGGCAGCGGGCAGATGTTCGACGCCATCGCACCGCGGTACGACCTCGTGAACCGGCTCATCTCGCTCGGCCGCGATCAAGCGTGGCGCAAGGCTGCGGTGCGCTCGCTCGATCTGTCGCCGGGCGCGGTCGTGCTCGATCTCGCGACGGGGACCGGCGATCTCGCGCTCATGATCGCGCGCGAGCACCCGGACGCGCACGTGATCGGCACCGATCCGTCGCGCGGGATGCTGGACCTCGCGGTGGACAAAGCGCGCGCGCGCGGCGCGAAGGTGAGCTTCGCGATGGGCGACGCGCAGGCGATCGATCGCGAGGACGCGAGCATCGACGCGATCACGATGGCCTTCGGCATCCGCAACGTGCCGGATCGGCCGCGCGCGCTCCGCGAGATGGCGCGCGTGCTCAAGCCCGGCGGACGCGCGGCGATCTTGGAGCTCGGCGAGCCGCGCTCGGGCGCGCTCGCGTCCCTCGCGCGCCTGCACATCCACACGATCGTGCCGCGCATCGGCGGGCTTTTGTCGGGCGCGCGCGAATACGGCTACCTCCAGCGGTCGATCGCCGCGTTCCCGCCGCCCGAGGCCTTCGCCGCCATGATGGAAGAGGCCGGCTTCACGATGCGCGCAGCCCTGCCGATGACGTTCGGCTCGGTCGTGCTCTTCGTGGGCGAGCGCAGAGGAGCGTAGCCGTGATGCACGCGCTCTTCGAACGAGCCCTGCACGAGCGCGCGCGCTCTCCCAGCGCGACGCTCGTGATCACCGCGCCCGCCGACGTGCTCGACGTGGGTCGCGACGCCGCGTTCGCGGGTCGCTCGATCGATCCGCTCGCGATCGCGCACGTCGCGACGCCGAACGATCCGCTGCTTTTGTGGGACGCGCCGGCGCTCGGGGACGCCTCGTACGTGGGCCTGGGCGACGCCGTCCGCATCGACGAGAGCGGCGAAGGCGCGATCGCCGCCGTGCGCGAGCGATCGCGCGCGCTCTTCGCCGCGATCGATCACCGGCGCGCGCCGGGCGCCGAGGACGCGCCCGCGCCTTGCCTCTTCGGCGGGATCGCGTTCCGCCCCGAGCCCGCGCGCACGGGCGCGTGGCGCGCGTTCCGCGACGCGAGCTTCGCGCTGCCGCGGTGGCTCTACGTCCGGCGCGGCGATCGCGCCTACCTCCAGGTCGCCGCCGCGCCCGAGGACGCGGCGAACATCCGCGCGTCGATCGACGCGGCGATCGGCCTCTTGGCGAAGGCGCGCGCGGCGTCCTCGGATCTCTTCGATCACGAGCCCGCGGCGTGCGACGCGTTCATGAGCGAGCCCAGCCTCGACGTGTGGAGCCGCGTCGTCGATCGCGCGCTCGCCGCCATCCGAAGCGGCGCGCTCGTCAAGGTCGTGCCCGCGGGCGCGGCCGAGCTCACCACCGAGGGCCGCTGGGATCTCCCGCGGGCGCTGGCGTCGCTGCGCCGCTCGTACCCGGCGTGCGCGCGCTTCGCGTTCCAGCGCGGCGACGCCACGTTCCTCGGCGCGTCGCCCGAGCGGCTCGTGAAGCAGCGCGGCACCCTCGTCGAGACCGACGCGCTCGCGGGCTCCGCGCGGCGCGGCGAGACGGCCGAGGACGACGCCCGCGCGATCGCGGCGCTCCTCGCGAGCGACAAAGATCGCCGCGAGCACAGCGTCGTCGAGGGCGCGATCACGAGCGCGCTCGCGTCGATCGGCGCCGCGGTCAACAGCGGTGAACAGCGTGTCCGCACGTTGCGCAATGTGCACCACCTGTGGACGCCGATCACCGCCGTTGTACGCCCGGAGACGCACGTGCTCGACGTGGTCCGCGCGCTGCACCCGACCCCCGCGGTCGCGGGCATGCCGCGCGGCCCCGCGCTCGCGTGGATCGCCGAGAACGAGCTGCTCCCGCGCGGCTGGTACGCGGGCGCGGTCGGCGCGTTCGACGCGCGCGGCGACGGCGCGTTCGCGGTCGCGATCCGCTCGGCGCTCGTCGAAGGCGGCCGCGCGCTGCTCTACGCGGGCGGCGGCGTGGTCGAAGGATCGGAGCCCCGCGCCGAGCACGCGGAGGCGAGGATCAAGCGCCTCCCGCTCATGAGCGCGCTCGGCGCGCGCGAACCGGCGCCGAGCCGGAGGCGACGCGAGGAGGCGCGCGCATGAGCGCCTCGAACCTCCACACGGCGTGGGCCAAGCTCTTCCTGCGATCGCTCGCGGGCGCGGGCGTCACCGACGTCGTCTTGAGCCCGGGATCGCGCTCGACGCCGCTCGCGATCGCGGCGGCGAGCGAGCCGCGGATCCGCCTGCACGTGATCATCGATGAGCGCGCCGCGGCCTTCTTCGCGCTCGGTCAAGCGCGCGTCACGGGCCGGCCGAGCGCGCTCGTCTGCACGTCGGGCACCGCGGGCGCGCACTACCTGCCCGCGTTGATCGAGGCCTCGGCGAGCTACCTCCCCGTGATCGCGATCACCGCGGATCGCCCGTGGGAAAACCAGGGCGTGGCCGCGCCGCAGACCATCGATCAACGCAAGCTCTTCGGCGACTTCGCGCGCGCGCACCTCGATCTGGGCGTGCCCGATCCGTCGCCCGGCGCGATCGCTTCGGTGCCGCGGCTCGCCGCGCAGGCGGTGTGCGCTGCGCTCGGCCCCGTGCCCGGGCCCGTCCACGTGAACGCGCCGTTCCGCAAGCCGCTCGAGCCGGTGACGACCGCCGCGCCCGAGGCGTGGGAGCCCGCGATGCGCGCCGTCGAGAGCGCGCCGCTCCACCGCGTCCACGCGCCGATCATGAAGGCCGATCCCGCCGCGATCACCGAGCTCGCCGAGCTCATCGCGGTGTCGAGGCGCGGCCTCGTCGTCGCGGGCCCCGCGAAGCTCGCCGCGGAGCGCGATCGCGCGGCGATCTTCGCGCTCGCACGCGCCGCGGGCTACCCCATCGTGGCCGAGGCCACGAGCCAGCTCCGCTTCGGCGGCGACGGTCGCGGCGCGCTCAGGATCAGCGCGATCGATCCTGTCCTCGACGCGCACCCGAGCCTCGACCTCGATCTGGTGATCGAGATCGGCGCGCCGCCGACGTCGTCGGCGTACGCGTCGTTCGCCGCGAGGACCAGCGCCGCGCGCGTGGTGATCGCGCCGTTCGGATGGAACGATCCCACGAGCCGCGCCGCGCGCTTGATCCTGGCGGATCCGGCCGAGGTCGCGGCGAGCGTGGCCGATCGGCTCGGCGAGCCGCGCGCTCCTTCTCCGATCGCGCGCGCGCTCGGGCTCACCGATCACGTCGCGCGCGCGATCGCGGACGAGGCGTCGTCCGGTGAGATGCTCACCGAAGGCGCGATCGCGCGCGCGATCGTCGACAGTGCCCCGTCCGGGGACGCGATCCTCGGGGTCGGCAACTCGACGCCCGTGCGCGATCTCGACCTCTATTGCCCGCCCTCGGATCGCGCGGTGGGCGTGCTCCACCAGCGCGGTGCGAGCGGGATCGACGGGCTCGTGGCGGGCGCCGCGGGCGCGGCGAGCGTGACGGATCGGCCCGTCGGGCTGCTCCTCGGCGACGTGAGCCTCACGCACGATTTGACCTCGCTCGCGATCGCGGCACGCGCCGAGAGGCCGCTGCCCATCGTGGTCGTGAACAACGGCGGCGGCCGCATCTTCGATCTGTTGCCCATCGCGGACAGCGCGGAGAGCGCCGCGATGTTCGAGCGGTGCTTCGCGACGCCGCCGCGCGTCGATCTCTGCCGCGCCGCCTCCGCGCTCGGCGCGGCCTCCGCGCGCGTCGAGACGAGGAGCGCGCTCGCCGCCGCGCTCGCCGCTGCGTGGGCGAGGCCCGGCGCGACGCTCATCGAGGCCGTCTCGCCCGCGCGCCAAGGAGCCTCGATCCGCAGGCGAATTCGCGATGATCTGCGCGCTCGCCTCCATGACTTGGGACCAGACACCACCCGCACACGGCAGGAGCTTCCATGAGCCGACCGACGTTCGTTCCGATGAAGGGCTTCGAGGACATCAAGTACGAGAAGAGCGAAGAGGGCATCGCCAAGATCACGATCAACCGGCCCGAGGTGCGCAACGCGTTCCGCCCGAGGACCGTCAAGGAGATGATCGCCGCGTTCGCCGACGCGCGCGACGACGCGTCGATCGGCGTCGTGATCCTCACGGGCGAGGGCCCCGACGCCTTCTGCTCGGGCGGCGATCAGCGCGTGCGCGGCGAGGGCGGCTACGTCGGCGACGACGGCATCCCGCGCCTCAACGTGCTCGATTTGCAGCGCCAGATCCGCACGCTGCCGAAGCCGGTGATCGCGATGGTCGCGGGCTACGCCATCGGCGGCGGGCACGTGCTGCACGTCGTGTGCGATCTGACGATCGCCGCGGACAACGCGCGCTTCGGCCAGACCGGGCCCAAGGTCGGGAGCTTCGACGGGGGCTTCGGATCGAGCTACTTGGCGCGCATCGTGGGCCAGAAGAAGGCGCGCGAGATCTGGTTTCTGTGCCGCCAATACAACGCCCAAGAGGCGCTCGACATGGGCCTCGTGAACAAGGTCGTGCCGCTCGCCGAGCTCGAGGACGAGACCGTCGCGTGGTGCCGCGAGATCCTGAAGCACAGCCCGACGGCGATCCGCCTGCTCAAGTCGGCGATGAACGCGGACTGCGACGGTCAAGCGGGGTTGCAGGAGCTCGCGGGCAACGCGACCTTGCTCTTTTACCTCACGGAAGAGGGCAAAGAGGGCAAGCGCGCCTTCTTGGAGAAGCGCAAGCCCGACTACAAAAAGTTCAAGCGTCTGCCTTGAGGTGAGACCATGACCGCGGTCACGTCGATGTCACAAGCGAGCGTTCGGCCCGGATCCATCCGCGCGTGGGTGCTCGCGACGAGGCCCGCGACGCTCACCGCGGCGATCGCCCCGGTGCTCGTGGGCGCCGCGGTCGCCAAGGCGTCGGGCGAGCTGCGGCCCGCGCCGGCGATCGCCGCGCTCATCGGCGCGATCTTGATCCAGATCGCGACCAACTTCGCGAACGACGTCTTCGACGCGGAGAAGGGCGCCGACACGCACGAGCGGCTCGGGCCCACGCGCGCGGTGCAGGCCGGGCTCATCTCGGCGCGCGGCATGAAGACCGGGCTCCTCGTGACGATCGCGCTCGCCCTCGCGGTCGGCGGCTACCTCACCTACGCGTGCGGCACGCCGATCGTGATCATCGGCCTCGCGTCGCTCCTCGCGGGCGTCGCGTACACCGGAGGCCCCTACCCGCTCGGCTACCACGGGCTCGGCGACCTCTTCGTGATGATCTTCTTCGGGTTCGTGGCCGTGTGCGGCACCGCCTTCGTCGCGTCGGGTCACGTGCCGCCGCTCGCCTGGCTCGCGTCCGCGCCCGTCGGCGCGATCGCGACGGCGGTGCTCGTCGTCAACAACGTCCGCGATCGTAAGACAGACGTGAACGCTGGCAAACGAACGCTCGCCGTGCGCTTCGGCAAGCGCGCGTGCGTCTTCGAATACGGCGCGCTCCTCGCGATCGCGTACGCGTCGCCCATCGTCGCCGTCGTCACGTTCGGGCGCTCTCCGTGGGCGCTCCTGCCGCTCGCGACGATCCCGCTCGGCGTGACGCTGCTCCGCGCGCTCATCACGCTCGAAGGGAAATCGCTCAACGCGGTGCTCGCGGGCACCGCGCGCCTGCTCCTCGGCTACAGCGCGCTCTTCGCGGCGGGGCTCTCGCTGCCCCGCTGAGATCGGGAGGCCACCGTGCGGATCACAGACGCCAAGGTTCGAGCGGTCGGGCACGGGCTCGCGCTCGCGCTCGCGAGCGATCGCGACGAGACGGGGATCGGCGAGGCCTCTCCGCTCGCGCCGTTCTCGATCGAGACGATCGACGGCGCCGCGCGATCGCTCGAAGGGATCGCGCGAAGGCTCGGCGCCTTCGACGAAGAAGCGCCGATCGATCGCGCGATCGCGGCCGCGTTCGAGGCGGGCGCGTCGTCGCTCGCGGGCTCGGCGCGCTTCGCGGTCGAGACCGCGCTCGCGGACCTCATCGCCAAGCGCCGCGGCGTGCCGCTCCACGTCCTCCTCGCGGACGGCGCGCCGAACGCCGAGGTCGCGCTCAACGCGCTCGCCGTCGCCGATCCCGTCGAGACGCTGGTCGATCGCGTCCGCGCGCTCGTGCAAGCGGGCGCGACGAGCGTGAAAATCAAGCTCCGTTCCAAGGACGATCGAGGCTTCCTCCGCGAGCTCGACGCGCTCCGCGCGATCGCCTCCATGCCCGTCGCGCTGCGGCTCGATCCCAACGCGGCGTGGTCGCTCGACGAGGCGCGCGCGCGGCTCGACGCGCTCGCCGCGGTGAGGCCCGAATACGTGGAGCAGCCTGTGCGCGCGCGCGATCTGCCTTCGCTCGGCAAGGCCGCCGTGCCGTGGGCCGCCGACGAGTCGCTCGCGCTCCCCGGCGTCGCGCGCGCGATCCTCGACGCGCCCGCGGGCTGCGCCGCGTTCGTGATCAAGCCCCAAATCACAGGCATGTTAAGCGCACGCGACCTCGCGAGGAGGGCGCGTGAGCGCGGGATCGCGGTGGTGATCACGCACCTGTTCGACGGGCCGGTCGGACACGCCGCCGCGAGCGCGCTCGCCCTCGCGCTCGGGACCGCGCCGTGCGGGCTCGCGCCGCACGCGCGCCTCGCGGAGTACCCGCCGATCGCGCCGCCTCACCTCGGCGGGCCTTTCGTGCTGCGCGCGCCGCGGCGGATCGGCCTCGGATTTTCGCACGAGGAGGAGGGCGCGTGGATCGGCTGAGCCTCCTCTCCGCGCTGCGTGAGCCGGGCGTCGCGGCCATGCCCGCGCTCGTGACGAACGGCGAGGCGCTCTCCTTCGAGGCGCTCGCGGATCGCGTCGCGCGCGCCTGCGCGGCGCTCACCCTGCGCGGAGCGAGGCCGCGCGCGCGGGTCGCGATCGTCGCGACGAACAGCGCCGATCTCGCGGTGACGGCGCTCGCGCTCATCGCGATCGGCGCGACCATCGTGCCGATCCACCCGCGCCTCACGCCGGCCGAGGCGGCGCGGCTCATCGATCGCGCGGCGCCGGATCTGACGCTCCGCGAAGGCGATCTCGCGATGATCGCGGCGCACGAGGCGAGGGGCGCCGCGCTCCCCTCCGCGCCGATCGATCCCGAAGATCCGCTCGCGATCATCTTCACGTCGGGCACCTCGGGCACGCCCAAGGGCGCTGTCCTCTCGCGCCGCGCGTTCCTCGCGAGCGCGCGCGCGAGCGCGCAAAACCTCGGCGTTCAGCGCGACGATCGGTGGCTGCTCTGCATGCCGCTCTGCCACGTGGGCGGGCTCTCCGTCCTCACGCGGAGCCTCGTCGCGGAGCGCGCGATGGTGCTCGTGCCGCGCTTCGACGCGGGCGAGGTGATCGACGCCGTCACGAGGCACCGCGCGACCCTGATCTCGGTGGTGCCGACCATGTTGCGCGCGCTCCTCGACGCCGATCGATCGAACGCGCTCGCGCGCCTCCGCGTGGTCCTGGTGGGCGGCGCGGCGGCGCCCGTCGCGCTGATGGACGAGGCGCGCGATCGCGGCGTGCGCGCGATCACCACGTATGGTCTCACCGAGGCGTGCTCGCAGGTGACGACGCAGCCGCTCTCGGATCCGCGCACGACGCGCGCGGGCGCGGGCCTCCCGCTCCCGGGAACCACGGTTCGAATTCGCGGCGACGGTCACGTCCTCGTGCGCGGCCCCACGTTGATGACGGGCTACGATCGCGGCCCGGGCCGGGCGCCCGATCCGAGCGTGGACAGCGAGGGTTTCTTCGACACGGGGGACCTCGGGAGCTTCGACGATCAAGGCCATTTGCACGTGCTCGCGCGGCGCACGGACCTCATCGTGACGGGCGGCGAGAACGTGTATCCGGTCGAGGTGGAGCAGGTGATCGAGGCGTTCCCGGGCGTGCGCCGCGCGCTCGTGATCGGCGTGCCCGACGACGTTTGGGGGGCGCGCGTCTGCGCGGTGATCGAGGCCGATCCCGCGATCGATCGCGCGGCGATCGCGCGCTATTTCGCCGAGCATCTCGCGCCGCACAAAAGGCCGCGCGCGCTCGCGTGCGTGGACGCGCTGCCGTCGAGCCCGGCGGGCAAGCTCGTGCGCGCGGGCGCGACGGAGCGCTTCGCGGGCGCGCTCACGCCGATCGACGTTGGTCGCGCGATCGACGCGCCCTCCGATCACGGTCAGCGTTGAGCGCGGGCGCAGCCTGTGCGAAACAAGGCGTGTGCCGAGCCGTGCGCCCCTCTTGATCGCCCTCTCCGCCTTCGCGTTCGGCGCGTTCGGCGCGCTCGGCGCGTGCGGCGATCCCGCTCCCAAGCCGCGCCCCGGGGGCTCCGCCGCGGCGCCGAGCGAGCTCGCGCCCGTGCTCACGCCGACCGCCGTCGCGCCTTCGCAGAGCGCCCCTTTGGCCAAAGCCGCTCCCGACAACCCCTTTGGCCTGCCGTCGCGCAAAGCCACGCTCGACACCGCCAAACGCGTCTTCACGTTCTCCGATCAGATGCTCCTCGGCGCCAAGCTCGGCTCCACGCTGGTGCTCTATGCGGCGACGGCGCTCAGCCTCGAAGGGGACGACATCAACGTCGAGGGCAAGGCGGGGCCTTATAAGGTCAACGGCGCGTACGTCATCGCGGTGCCCGACGATCCCAAGCTCAAGCAGGGAGAGTCGGTGTTGATCGAGCACAACGGCGTGATGAGGCACGGCGTGGTGGTCAAATTCGTGGCCGACAAGGTGGCGATTCGCCTGCTCGACCTCGACGATCGCGCGCCCGAGGTGCAGGTGATTTACGGCGCCAAAGGGCCCAACGCCGCCAAGTCCGCGCGCATCGTCCGCCAGGAGGAGGGCCTCCGGCCCGGCAACTACGCCGCCTATACGGCGCTCACCGGCGAGGACAACGGCGCTCGCGCGATGGAGCGCGTGCTCCTGGTCTCGCCCTCGTCCGACACCCCATCTCCGGCGCGGAGGTGGTTTGCGCTCGGCTTCGCCGGAGCTGCGATGATCGTCAAGGAAGAGGAGCTCACCCCCATCCCGCTCCGCTATAAGGCCAAGAGAGGCGAGATCGTCTATGCCCATTGGGCTGGGACGATGCGCCGCGGCGAGGTGCAAGCGGTGGACGAGCCCGGTATCTACACCGTCAAGCTGGAGCGCGCGGGCCGGCCGGCCAAGGTGGGTTGGGGCTCCATTTTGAAGATGCAGAATCAATAGCATCGATAGGCACGCTCGTAAGCCCCCTCGGACGCGCGTAATTTTCTTCGCGTTTTCTTCGGGCTTCCGCGATGATAGGGCATCTCCTCCATGGATCTCCCGAGCGCCTACCGAGCCGCCCGCCAGTGGGTCCCATTCGCTACGAGGACGGCCCTCTTTGGGACCGTCTCGCTGGCGCTGGGCCCGCTCACGAAGGATCGCGCGGCGAGCCATTGGGCCATGCGCAACTGGTGTCGTACGAGCGCGCGCGCCCTTCACATCGACGTGATCCCCGAGGGGCTCGCGCGGGTGCCCAATCCCCCCTTCGTCTATTGCAGCAACCATCAGAGCCTGCTCGACGTGCTCGTGCTCGGCGCGGCGCTGCCCGGAGACTTCAAGTGGGCGGCCAAGCGAGAGCTGATGAAGATCCCGTTTTTGGGCTGGCACCTCTCGGCGGCGGGCCACGTGCCGGTGGAGCGCGGCGGCGGCGCGCGGACGGCGGCCGAGGTGATCGGGCGGTTCGAGGAGGTGCTCAAGAACAAGAAGCCTCTCCTCGTGTTCCCCGAGGGCACCCGGTCCGAGGACGGTATCGTAAGGTCGTTCAAGAACGGCGGGTTTTACGCGGCGGTGCGCGCCAACGTGCCAGTCGTCCCGGTCGCGGCGGACGGCGCTCACAAGCTGATGAAGAAGGGCGCGCTCGACACGGGCGACGGCAAGACCATGCGAATCGTGCGGGTCAAGGTGGGTGATCCCATCATGCCCAGGCAAGAGGGCCGCGAGGCCGCGCGCGTCCACGATCTGCGCGAGCGCACGCACGCCGCGGTGATCCAGCTCTTCCGCGAGATCGGCGGCGCCGTGCCCGACTCCCCTCCTCCGCCCATCGAGGAGTCGCAGGCGTAACAGGACCTTTACCCTTCGTCCTTCAGCACCTCGGCGGGCGTGCCCTCGGCCGCCACCTTGCCGCCGTCGAGCGCGATCACCTTGCCCGCCACGTCGTGCAAGACGGACCAATCGTGGGTCACCACGATCTGCGTGAGGCCGCGCTCGGCGACCCTTCGAATCAAGCGGCCGACCTCTTGTTTGAGCGAGGGATCGAGCGCGCTCGTCGGCTCGTCATAACAGATCACCTCGGGGTCCATCGCGAGCGCGCGCGCGATGGCCACGCGCTGCTTTTGCCCGCCGGAGAGCGCGTCGGGATAGACGAGGGCCTTGTCCGCGAGCCCGAGCTCGTCGAGCAGCGCGCGCGCCCGATCCTCGGCCTCGGCGCGCGGCTCGCGCCGAACGTGGATGGGCCCGAGGGTCAGATTCTCAATCACGCGCAGGTGCGGAAACAGCTCGAAGCTCTGGAACACGAGGCACACCCGGCCCGCGAGCGGGTTCTTGTCGCGCCTCGATTGCTCGGCCGTGACCGACACCGCCCCTGCGCCGAGCTCCCCTTCGTCGAACGCGTCGAGCCCGACCAGGCAACGGAGCAGCGTTGTCTTGCCCGCGCCGCTCTTGCCCACGACGCCCGCGACGACCCCTTTGCCGACCTCGAACGAGACGCCCGCGAGCGCGGGCTTTCCGGCGTGGGATTTCTTGAGATCACGAACGACGACGCTCATCGCATCTCCCTCCCTCACGCCCGCTCGAGGTGCTTGCCGAGCCGCGCCTCGACCGCGCGGGCGAGGCGCGCAAAAGGCAAGCTGAGCGCCAGATAGACGAGCGCCACGAGGAGCCCGAGCCCCAGGTGATCGCGCGTCGCCGCGGCGAGGCTCGTGTAGCTCTTGGTGAGCTCGGTCAACGTGACCACCGAGATGAGCGAAGAGTCCTTGAGCAGCGCGATGAAGTCGTTGGTCATGGGCGGCAGAGCCACCCGAAACGCCTGCGGCCCCACCACGAACCGGAGCGCCTGCATCCGCGTGAGCCCAAGCGTCCGCGCCGCGTCGAGCTGGCCTTGGGGCACGCTCCCGAGCCCCGCGCGGTAGTTCTCGGCCTCGGCCGCGGCGTAGTTGAGCCCGAGCGCCAAGACCCCCGCGACGAAGGGATGGAGCGTGATCCCGAGCTCGGGCAGGCCGAAGTAAATCATGGTGAGCTGAATCAGGAGCGGAGTCCCCCGAAACACCTCGACGTACGTAATCGCCGCCGCGCGGAGCGGCATGGGCCCATAGACGCGGACGAGCGCGAGGGTCACGCCGAGGAGCATCGCGAGCGCCATGGACACGACCGAGACCACGAGCGTCATCGACGCGCCTTTGAGGAAGACCACGAGCGCCGCGGGATAACGCTCCTTGACCCGCGCCGACAGCGGCAGGGGCTTGCCCACCGCCGCGCGCCACGCGTCGAACGCCTGCGGCGCCGCCGACGACGGGGGCTCGGGACCGCCGATGAGCGTGTGCGTCGCCTCGTTCCAAAGGCCCCACCGCGCGTAGATGGCCGCGAGCGTCCCGTCCGCCGCGAGCGCGTCGAGCGCCTGATTGACCGCCTTGGTCATCGCGTGATCGTCTTTGCGGAGCGCGACGGCATAGTCGACCTTGCCAAAGTCGCCGGGCACCGCTTCGAGCGCGGGATCGATCTCGCCGTAATACCGTGACACCGGCTCGTCGAGGAGCGCCGCGTCCGTGCGGCCCAAACGGAGGTCGTCGTAGATGTCGTTTTGGCCTCCCTCGTACGTCTTGATCTCGGCCCCTACGCGCTTCAAGATGCGCTCGGCGAGGGTGCCTGTCAGCGTGCCGACCTTGCGGCCTTTGAGCGCGTCGAGCGTGCGCGGCGCGTTCTTGTCGCCCCTGCGGACGGTGAGCCGCTCGGGCGCTACGTAATAAGGCTTCGACAGCTCCACCACGCGGCGCTTCTCGTCGGCCACCTCGATGCCGTTGAGGACGATGTCGAAGTCCCCCCGATTGACCAGCTCCAAGAGCTTGTCCCATTGCCCTTGCACCGGCCGCGCGCGGAAGCCCGCGCCGATCCTCTTGGCGATCGCCTCGGCGATCTCGACCTCGAAGCCGATGAGGTGACTGGGATCCATCGGATCTTGAAACACGTACGGCGCGCCGCCCTGCGAGTCCCCGCCCCACCGCAGCTCCTTTTTGGCGAGCACCACGTCGAGCGCGCTCCCCAAAGGCTCTTGAGCGCGCGCGCGCCCCGAAAAACAGAGCGCGCCGAGGACGATCCCGACGAACGCAAACCACACGAAGACGAGCCGAGCCGTCATCCCCCCTGCCCCTCTCACCGCGCGCCGCCTCCCTTGCGCGTCACGCGCGGGAGCGAGGTGACCGTGCTCGGAGAGAGCGAGAGATCGTCGCGCTCCCCGCGCGCGAGCCGCTGCGCGCCCGCATAGGCGATCATCGCGGCGTTGTCGGTGCAGCTCGAGAACGGCGGGATCGAGAGGCGGAGCCCGCTCGCCTCACACACCTTGGTCATGGACGCCCGGAGCCCCCGATTGGCCGCGACGCCGCCCGCGATCACCACCTCACGAAGCCCCTCGATCTTGGCCGCGCGCACGGTCTTTCGAACCAGCGTGTCGACCACCGCGGCTTGGAACGCAGCGGCGATGTCGCGCACGTCGCCCTCGCCGAGAGGGGCCTTTTGCGAGGTCACATAACGCGCGACCGAGGCTTTGATCCCCGAGAAGCTCAGCTCCAACGAGCCTTCGAGCCTCTTCTGCTTGGGCAGCGCCGCGGCGCCCCGCGCGGCGTCCCCGAGCGCCGCGAGCTTGTCGATGATCGGGCCGCCCGGATAGCCGAGCCCGAGGAGCTTACCCACCTTGTCGAACGCCTCGCCCGCCGCGTCGTCGCGCGTCGCGCCGAGCTCACGGATCGCCTCGACGCTCGGCCCATCCACGCGATAAAGCGCGGTGTGGCCGCCCGAGGCCAAGAGCGCGACGAAGGGATAACGGGGCACGGGCGCGGCGTCACCTTCGGCGCGCCGGAGGAACACCGCGAGCAGGTGGCCCACCAAATGATCGACGCCGACCAGCGGGAGCCCCGTCGCCCACGAGATGCCTTTGGCGACCTGCATCCCCACGAGCAGCGCGCCCGAGAGCCCGGGCCGCGCCGTCACCGCGATGCCGCCGAGATCGCTCCACGACACCCCCGCTTCGGAGAGGGCTTGATCGACGACAGGCACGATGGCGCGCGTGTGATCGCGCGAGGCGATCTCGGGCACGACGCCGCCGTACGGCGCGTGGCTCTCGATTTGGCTTCGAATCACGTCGGAGCGCACCAAGCCCTCGTCGCTCACGACCGCGGCGGCGGTCTCGTCGCACGACGACTCGATGCCTAAAACCCACATGTCCCGGCCTTCTTCGAGAGGGAGAACGCGCCGAACAAGGGCCCTTCTCCGGGCGGCGCCGGGCTCTCGGGGCTGCCCGCGCGGCCCGGGCGCATGAGCCGGATCTCGACGCGACCGTCGTTCACGAGCGAGAGCACCGCGAAGAGCGGCTCTTCGCCCGCGCGCTTCGGCGCGACCGCGTAGATGCGGTTTTGAAGGCGGCCCTCGCCGAACTCGGGACGTGAGAGCGCGTCATTATCCATGCTCGCGATCCGCCGCAGCGGAGCGCCGGAGAGGAGCGGTTCGCCGCCGTCGTCGGCGGCGTCGAAGGTCCAGAGCGTCCCGGGCGAGCCGGGGCCGTCGAGCAGCGACGCGTCGAGCACGAGGCGCATTCGGAGGGTCCCGGAGAGGCCCGTTCGAAAGCTCTTTTCTCCCGCGATCGAGCCGCAATACGACTCGTCCTGCGAGGTGGAGAAGTGTTCGAGATCCGTGCACGCCGCGAGCATGACGACGATCGCGAGGAGCGCGGCGGGGGCACGCTTGCGGAGCACGGCGGGCATCGTGGCCGGCCGCCCAAAAAGACGCAAGCTTGTTCTACGAAGAGAGAGGCCGAAAGGAAGGGATCAGCGCACCACAACCACGGTGCGCTGCTGCCGGACCACCACGGGCGCCGTGCGCGCGCGCACCACACAGCCCGAGAGCGTCGAGATGGCGAGGACGGAGAGCAGCGCGAGGACGACCGTGTTCTTCATGATGGGCTCCTTATCGTTACGGCGCAGGTCTCCCCTGGCAACCACCATGCCCGCTCCCTCGGGCGCCGTGCCCGCTCCGCATTCTCCCTCGTTGGAAGGTGTTTTAGGGACGGGGACGGGACAGGGGCGGGACACGTGAGGCGGCGCTGTTACGGCGAACGGTGTTGCGTTACGATGCCCCCATGCGTCACTTCGTCGTCGCGCTCGTCGCGCTCGTCCCGTGCATGTTCGGCTGTGCGGACCTGGTCCCGCCCGTCACCTGCGGCGAGGGCGAGGAGCTCACGAATGGGGTCTGCGTCGATCGGGCGAAGCGCTACGAGCCTGCCGAGCGCGTCGACACGGACAACGTGGTGGCGTTCGGCGAGCCGCTCACGCAGCTCACGCTGCCCGACCCGCCCAAGAGCGGTTTCCGCATCATCGCGCCTCCGCGGGAGCTCGCGCCGGGCGAGGAGATCAGCACGTGTTTGTCGTGGCCTTATCCCACGTTCAAGAACCACATCATCTACGCGGCGCGCCTCTACACGACGCCTGGGCTCCACCACAGTAACCTCATCGCCAAGCCCGTGAGCCCGGACACCGGGCCGAACCCCTATCCCACGTGCCACCCGGGCTCGTCCGATCCGTTCGCCGACGTGGGGCTCGGCATCCCCGACGTGCTCTTCGCCAACTCCACGCAAATCACCGGCGAAGAGACGCTCGCGTTCCCGCCGGGGCTCGGCTTTCGCGTGGACCCCTCGCGCGAGATGGTGACCGATTATCATCTCCTCAACACGTCGAGCGAGCCTATCCGCGCCGAGGTGGCGTATGACTTCTTCACGATGCCGGAGGAGCTGCTCACCGACGAGGTCGCGCCGTTCACGCTCTCCGTCGACGACTTCGCCGTCCCGCCGCATTCCACGGGCGACGTGGGCACGTCGTGCGCGGTCTTCGGCGGCAACGTGGTCGAGATGATGCCCCACACGCACAAGCTCCGAAAGAGCTTCACCGTCGACTTCGTCGATACCGAGGGCCAGGCAACGCCCTTCGAATCGTGGGGGGCGTTCGACAGCAAGAGCGAGATTCGGGTCTACGACACGCCGGTGTCCATCGACGGAGTGAGCGAGATCGCCTTCTCGTGCAGGTTCGAAAACCCTTACGACAAGACCATCTCGTATGGCATCGGCGACAACGAGATGTGCATCTTGTTCGGCTATTTGTACCCGGTCAAAGCGCAGTTCGCCGGGCACGCCCCCTCGCCCGAGGAGCCGTGCAAATCGTACCAACTCGGCCTCTTCAAGTGACACGGCGACGCGCCGCGCGCTCAACGCTTGGTCACCTCGATGGGGAGGACGAAGTCGCTCCCAGCGCCCGTGTCGGCGCCGTCGAAGGCGATCCTGGCCTCGGACTTGACCCCTGCGTCCCCCTTGCCCTTGATCACGAGCTGGTAGCTGCCTTGGGGCACGGGGAGCGTAGAGATCCATTGGATCGTTTGCGTGACGCCTTCACCGGCCTTCTGCTGCGCGGGGGCGAGCGAGACCGTGCCCGGGATGAAGTTCGATTCGCCCTTGCGCACGAGCTGCACGGACGAGGACGTGACGCTCTCGGCGAGGAGGGGTGAGGGCGAGCCCGCCACGTCGACCGCGATGACGATGTGCGTGCCGCCGCGATCAGCGGAGAAGGTGACCGCGGACATCTCTCCCCCGGTCGTCTGCTCGACGCGCTGCCCGCCCGCGTTGATGCGCACGGCGACGACCTTTTGGCGCAGGAACGTGATGGCGCCGGTCTCGTCGATGTGGCGTGTCACAGGCGCGCTCAGATCCAATCCATGCTCGCGCTGCTCCACCGCCGCTCCGCACGCATATTCGCACGGGACCGCGCAATGGGCCCCGATTTGGCGGCCGATCTCCTGGTTTTTGACGTCCTGCGTGAGGCTGTCGTGGTCGCCGTCCTCGTCATCGCGGTACCCCCACTCACGCGCCTGCTCGCGCCCTCGCCCGAGGATGTACGCGCTCGGCCGCGAGCGCCGGCGGGTGACGCAACACGCGGTGAAGCAGTGCCCGAAGGCATCGTAATACGAGCCGGGGAGGGGCTTGCCCTTCCTCTTCGCGTACGCTTTGGCGAACTCCTCCGTCGCGCGGTTCGACTCGCTGATGCAGCCTTTGGAGAGGTACTCGAAGACGCCATCGGTCCACGATCGGCGCTGCACGACGCCGCGCGCCCTCCCCTCGCCCTGCTGCACCACGTGGGTGAGCTCGTGCGCGAGGAGCCGTTGGCCCTCATGGGAGTGAGGCGCATAACGGCCTTCGCCAAAGACGATATCTCGCCCCGCGGTGTACGCGTGGGCGTGGATGCTGTCCGCGGACCTCGCCGCGCGATCGCCGGTGTGCACGCGAACGTGGCTGAAATCGACGCCGAACCGAGGCTCGAAGAACGCGCGCGCCGCCGTGTCGAGCGGCTCGCCCGCGCCGAGCCCCGCGAGGACGCTCGACGTGTCGAGCGTGGCTTTGGGCGAGGTGCCTTGTACCGTCGCGCGCTGGATGGCGGCGTCGGGCTTCTTGCACGCGGAGCAGCGCCCGCCGCACTTGCACGGCGCTTTGAGGGGCGCGCTCGGCGGCGCGGAGGTGATCGCTTGGGCCACGCTGTCCGCTTCGCGCTCGTGCGCGTCGTTCGGCGCGCCGACGGTGAGCTTGGCTTGCGCAAAAGGCGGGACGGGCGGCGCGCGAAGGAGCTCCCCCATGGCGTGGTTGCCGATCGCGCGTTGCATCGCGTGGAGATCACCGAAGGAGCCGGACGATGGGCGCGAGGCGCTCGCGCGATCGCTCGTCGCGGTGGTGGGTTTACGCTCCGGCGTGAGGGGCTTTGGGGCGAGCATCCATCCCACCCTACGGGGCGGCTCATCGGTGCTCAACGGGATACGCCCGCGCGCGATGCAGCGCCCCCGAGATGGCCAATCGCGAGATCCCGTTGCCAATTGATAGGGGTTGGGGGGCGGCGTACGATGCCCTCCCATGCAACCGCAGACCCTCGACCTCCCCTTCGTCGCCGCCGTCCCGCGGACACACGATGTCCTCGTCGCTTGGCTGAAGCGCTCCCCCGACGACACGCGCGAAGCGGCGTTCGTGCTCGACCGCACGGCCGGCGTCCTCTACTGCGATGAGTCCCTCTCGGGGCCGCTCGGCCGCGATCCGCGCGCGCTCGCCGATCCCATCGCCGCGCTCACGCGCTGGACGTGGACGGTGACCCGCTCAATCGCGGGGGTCGCCGCCGGCAGCATCGTTGTCACGACGAGCAACGGTGATTCGAACAACGCGCAAACTCGGCTCTTCGTCGAGCCCCCCGCGACGCCCTACCGGGGCTGACGCTTCAGCTCACTCGTCGCCGCCGCTCGGCTCGACCTTCACGCTCACCTTGGGCGGGTCGACGATGAACGTCACGAGGCGCTCCTTGGCCTCGAACTCTTGACGATACACGACCGCCGATCGACGGTGCTTGAACGGCCCGATCCGCACGCGGTGCCAAAGCCCCCTGCCCTTCACCTGCGCGGGCTCGACGTACGCTTTATGGCCCCTCCGGCGGAGCGCGGACGCGAACGCCTCCGCCTCCGGCGCGGTCTTGAACGAGCTCACTTGGAGCTGATATCCGCCCGGCGCGCCGGCCGCCACCTCGGCCCCCTCTTCGCGCGAGACCTTCTTGGCCATGGTCTTGAGCGTGTCATTGGCGGGCGCCTCGGTCGGCCCGCCTTCGAGCACGTGTTGCGCGGGCAAAGGCACGATAGGGAGCTTGTCCGCCGCGGGCGGCGGCTCCGTAGGCGCGCCCGGGGGCAACGCGAACGGCAGCGCGCTCGACGCTGCTTTGGCGTCGGGCTTGTCGCGCACCGCTTCGAGCGCGGTCGTAGGCCTCTTGTTGTCCGAGAGCATGCCCGGAAACGCGAGCTCGTCCGCGACCTTGTCCGTCCGCGCCGACGCCTGGCCCATGGGCTGCGCCTTGGCCACGAGATCCGACAAGGGATCTGCGCTCGTGACCTTGGCCTTGGGCGGAGCGCGCATCATCAGCGCCGCGGCGAGCACGATGCACGCGCCGCCCGCGGACGCGAGCACCAGCGCGTGCGCGCGAGAAGGCCTCTGTGACGGGTCGTCCTCTTGAATCTCATCGAGGTTCTTGACCGCCGAGGCGTCCGTATCCCGCTCACCCCTCATGCGCTCTCCTCCTCGGTCTCCGCCGAGATGTCTTTGGCCGCTTCGAGCTTGCCCATGCGTTCGAGCGCGGTGATGCCGGTCAAACGCAGCGCGGCGCCGTACACCACGCGGATCGCGTCCACCCAGGCGAGCCGCGCCCGCGTCTTGTCCCAATCCCAACGATCCTTCCAGCCGTCTTCGGCCGTGTGCTTCTTTTGAGGGAGCACCGGATCATCCTTGAGCCTCGTGAAGTAGCTCTGAAAGCCCTGCGAGAGCTCTTGCAGAAAGAAGATCACCCGATGAGGCTCGCGGAGCGCCGCCGCCTCCGCCACCGTGGCCGGGAAGCGCCCGAGCTGCCCCAAGAGCGCGATCTCGTCCGGGTGCGTGAGCCTCCCGACGAGCGAAGGATCGGGGCGCGCGTCAAAGACCTCGCCCGCCCGGCGCAGGATGGAGCAGGCCCGCGCATATCCGTATTGGAGATAAAAGACCGGGTTATCCAGGCTCGATTTCTTCGCGATCTCCAGGTCGAGCTCGACCGTCGTGTCCGACCGCCGGCTCAAATAGAAATAACGAATCGCGTCCGCGCCCGCGCCTTGGCGCTGCGCGGCCTCGTCGATCTCCTCGACGACCTCCTCGATGGTGATGCCGTTTCCGAGCCGCTTGCCCATTCGAACGGGCTTGCCGTCGCGGAGGATGGTGACGAGCTGAAAGAGCAGGACCTCGAAGCGATCGGCCGGCAATCCGAGCGCCGAGAGCGCGCCGCGGACGCGCGCCACATAACCATGGTGGTCCGCTCCCCACACGTCGATGAGCCGGTCGAACCCGCGCGCGAGCTTGTCGGCGTGATACGCGATGTCGCTCGCGAAGTAGGTATAGATGCCATCCGTCTTTTGGATGACACGGTCTTTGTCGTCCCCCTCGGCCTCGCTCTTGAAAAACAGCGCGCCGTCGCGCTCTTCGAGCGAGCCCCGCTGCCGGAGGAGGTCGAGCGCGACCGCGACGCGGCCCCACCGGTGAATCCCCTCCTCGCTGGTCCACACGTCGTGAAGGACCCCGAGCCCCCCGAGCGTCCGCTTGATGCCAGGCAAGGTCTTTGACCCGGCGATGCCGTCGAGCACGAGCGTCACCGCGACGCGCGCGAGCGTGTAGCGATCGGGATCGCTCACCACGTTGGGTGATCGAGCGCGGATGTGCTCCGCGATCTCGGCCACGTAAGCGCCTTTGTAACCGTCTTCCGGCCCCTCCCGGCCTTCGAGCGCGGCCCGCACGCTCTCGCCGAGGAGGCGAACCTGGTTGCCAAAGTCGTTGACGTAATATTCGCGGACCACGCGGTGGCCCGCCGCTTCGAGGAGAGAGCTCACCGCGTCGCCGAGGACGGCGCCGCGCGCGTGCGAGACGAGCAGCGGGCCTGTCGGGTTCGCGCTCACGAACTCGACCAGC
Source organism: uncultured Polyangiaceae bacterium (assembly GCA_964437785.1). GTDB lineage: Bacteria > Myxococcota_A > Polyangia > Polyangiales > Polyangiaceae > CAYTJL01. The sequence goes on along the minus strand of CAYTJL010000004.1, from coordinate 58,617 downwards.
ACACGCTCGCCCGTGGCCGCGGGCGCGCGGCCGTAGCCCGCTCCCGCCGAGAGCACCTCGCCGAGCACCGCGTGATACGGCGCTTCGGTGAGGCGCAGGTTGAGGAAGCCCGGGCCGGCGATTTCGACGTCCCGGATCGTGTGCGCGTCTTCTTTCAGGCGCTCGGCGAGCAGACCGGCGATCTCGCGCGGCGGTCTCTTCGCGAGCTTTTGCAGGACGAGCGCGGCGTTCGTCGCGAGATCGCCGTGCTCCGCGCGCTTGGGCCGCTCGATCGAGAAAGAGGCGCGCGTCGCTTCGGACGGGAGCACGCCCCTTTGAACGAGGTCGCTGAGCGACCGCTCGACGAGACTACGGACCCTCTCTTCGATACCCATACAGTGCGAGCTAGGTACCTCGCCGGGGCCATAAGAGCCAACTTTACGTCCACCCCCCATCCTCCCACGTGCTTTCCCGTTGCCCTCGCCCTGCGCCTCGACCAAAAGCACGGGCATGCGCACGGCTCGTTGGGTGATCGCGCTCGCCGCGACGGTTGTCGGCTGCTCGAAGGACGCGCGCGAGGTCCCCATCGACGTCGTGACCGGCTACGAGGACGACGCGTTCTCGCAGGATCCCGCGGTCACGCGCGTCGACATCCGCGTGACGACGCTCGACGGCAGCGTGACCTTGAGCGCGTCCACCAAGCCCGGCGGGTCGTTCGATCTGGGCGAGCTGCCGGAGGATCAATACGTCACGGCCACGGTCAAAGGGCTCACGGCCGAGGGCACGACCGTGGTGCGCGGCACCACGTTGAACGGCCTTCAGCTCTCGGGGATCGAAGGGGCGCTGCCGCTCTTCGCCCAACGCATCAACCAATGGGCGAGGCCGCCGAACGGGCTCGACGCGGCGCACCTCGACGCGCCCGCGGCCATCTTGGGCGAGCAATACCTCATCACGACGGGCGGGACCGCGGCCAAATCCAAGGACGGTGACGTCGACGCCGCGTACGTCGACGCGTACGACATGGCGAGCTTCGGCGGCGCGGTCGCGGGCTCGTTCCCCGTCGTCGCGCGCACGCTGGTCTCGTTCGGCCAGCTCGTCCTCGCCATCGGGGACGAGAGCGCGACGTTCATCGACTACACGTACGGGACGACCTTCGACGCGCAGCTCCCCGAGGGGCTCGAGAGCTTCGCCGACGTGGCGGGCGGCGTGCCCGTCACGGGGACGGACGGGCTCGTGTACGTGGTCGGCGCGACGAGGCGGCAAATCCCGACGCGATCGGTGCTCGTGGTCTCCTCCGACGGCTCGCTCGCGGCGGTCGATCTCGTGCGCCCGAGGCTCGGCGCCGCGGCCGCGTGGATCGACGGCGTCGGGCTCGCGGTCGCGGGCGGCAGCGAGGAGGGGCAAGGTGTCGAGCTGTTGGCCGACGGCACCGACACGTTCATCGAGCGGGGATTTCCGGCCGATCCGACGATCGGCGCGGGCGCGGTCATCGACGTCCCGCGCGGCCTCGCGCTCATCGGCGGCTCGATCAACGGCATGCCGGCGCCCACGCGCAGGCTCGATCCCACGTGCCTCAGCAACTGCGTGATCACCGAGGTGGCCGCGGCGTCGTTCCCCGTGGCGACCGTGGGCACGCGCGCGTTCGCGATCGGCGGCGGGCGCGTCGTCGCGGTCGGCGAAGAGCCCGAGAGCCGCATGATGCGGAGCTTCGTCATCGAGCTCGGCGGCACGATCACCGAAGCGCCGCTGCGCGAGCCGCGCTTCGGCGCCGCGGTGACGCCCACGCCCGTGGGATCGCTCGCGGTGCTCGGCGGCTTTCACATGGATGGCACGCCCGCGCTCCACATCGAGCTGCTCATGCCCGAGTGATCGGCGCGGGTCGCGTGGTCGCCGTCAGCGCAGCGCGCGCAGGCGACGGAGCGGCGCGAGGCGCTCGGGGCTCTTCTTCGCGGCGCGGATCTCTTCGTACGGGCCGCACACGGGGCGGTAGTCGCAGCGATCGCACGCGCCTGCCTTGGGGGCGGCCGGGAAGAAGCCCTCGGTGAGCGAGCGGCCGATCACGTCGAGCACCGCCGCGGCCGAGGTGCGCGCCTCGTCGTCGAGCGGGATGATGACCTCTTCGAAGCCGCCGGCCGAGGTGCAGTAATAAAGCCTGCCTCCCTCGACGATCTCGCCCGGAAAGAGCTGCTCGAGCGCGAGCGCGTAGAGCACGGGCTGGAGCACCTCGCCGCCGCCGATCATGGTCACGTCCGAGGACGCGCGCACCCGCCCGGTTTTGTAGTCGGTCGCGCGGAGCGTGCCCGCGGCGCTGCGCTCGACCGCGTCGATCGAGCCGCGGAGATGCAGCGTCGTCGCTTGCCCGAGCGCGATCGAGACGGGCTTGTCGGTGCTCGCGGGGTCGCGCGCGCGGCGCTCGGCCAAGCCGAACGAGAGCTCGAAGCGGAACGGCGTCCATCGATCGTCGAGCGCGGCGCGCCGCAGCCACTCGCGCAGATCGGCGCGCACCGAGGCGATTCCATCGTCCCACACGCGATCGATCGCGGGCGCGAGCTTCTCGCGGAAGCGCGCGGCGACGCGGTCCAGGACCTCGTCGAGGATGGCGCGGCACGCGTCGAGATCGTCGAGCGTCACCGGCAACAGGCCCTCGCGGTGGAGCGCGTCCGAAAGCTCGTGCAGCGCCTCGTGCACGAGCGAGCCCCGTTCGAGCGGGTCCATCTCCTCGATGGCCTCGGGCACACGGCGCGGCGAGAGCTTGTGGATCGCGTATAAGAGGAACTTATACGGGCACGAGGCGAAGGTCTGGAGCGCGGTCGGCGAGAAGCTCCTCGCCGAGAACGCGTGCCGATCGAGCGCCGCGCGCGCGTCGCCCGAGGGATCGACGAGGCCGTCGGCGGGCAGCCAGCGCTTGATCGTCCAGCGCCGCGCGCGCGATCGCAGCGCCCGCGCGAGGTGCGGGTTCTGGCTCAAGAGGTAGCGCGCGGCGCCCGCGGTCTCGGCCGCGCTCATCCCGAAGAGCCGTTCGAGCCGCGCGAGATCGTATTCGGCCTCGTCGATCGCGCGCTCGGGCACGTCCGGCGCGGGCCACCCGATGCGCGCGCCCGAGGCCTCTTCGGCGCGCCGCGCGAGCTCGTCGAAGCCGGGCAGCGCGCCCTCGGCCGCGCGCAGCACCTCGAGCCCGTAGAACGAAGGGACGCGCGGCCTCGACTGATCGAGGTCCACGCGCGGGTACGAGAGCACGAGCCGGCGCTGCGCCGCGCCCACCGCGAGGCGGAGCGCGAGGCGCTCGTTCGCGATGCGATCGCGGTTCGTGGGCAGATCCAAGATCGCGCGCGCGCGATCGAGCAGGATGGGCTCCTCGCCGACCTTCTGCGGGAAGAGCTTCTCGGCGAGGCCCGGCACGAACACGGTCTCGAAGCACAGGCCGCGCGCGGCCTCGACGGGCGCGACGAAGATCTTCCCCGCGGTGCGCTCGGTCGGCAAGACCACGAGCTCGGTGAGCCGCCGGTGCAAGACGAGCCGCACCTCGGCGAGCGAGACCGGGCCGACGTCGGCCATCGGGTAGAGCTCGGCCAGCACCGCGAGCACGCGATCGGGCCTGCGCAGCGATCGCGACGCGAGCGCGGTGAGCGCGTCGATCCACTCGCCCCAGCGCGCGCTCGCGGGCAAATGCGCGAGCTCGACGAGCAGCGGCATCGCGAAGCGGCGCAGCGCGCCGAGGTCGTCGAGGCTCTTTTGGATGCGCGCGGCGGCGATGTCCGACGCGTCAAAGGCCGCGCCGAGATCGAGCGAGAGCTTCTCGGTGAGCGCGTCGAGGCGGGCCTCCCATCGATCCAGCCCACCGATCACCGCGGACTCGACGAGCAGCTTCTCCCATCGTCGCGGCGCGCGCAGCGTCCCGTGCGCAGAGGCCGCGTCCGAAGGCGCGCTCGTGCTCGACGTGGGTCGCGACGAGGCTTGAGCGGGTCGCTCAAGCGCGTCGGGCTCGATCGGGCGCGCCGTGGTCATCTCGCGGACGCGATCGCCGACGAGCTCCTCGTCCGGCGGCATCCATCGATCGGCGGCCGGGATCGCCGCGGGCGGCGCGCCTTCGAGCGTCGCGTCCGGCACCTGGCCGAGCGACAGATATTCGGCGAATCGCCGCGCGCTGAGCCCCTCGCCCGCGCACGCGAGCAGCGCCGCGAACGCGCGCCCGGCCGGATCGGGCTCGACCGATCCACGCGCGAAATAGGCCGGGATCGACGCTCTTCGGAGCGCCTCTTCGACGTGCGCGCGGTACTGCTGGGGCGCGCGCAGCAAGATCGCCATGCGATCGAAGGGCACGCCGGCGCGCGCCTCTTCCATGGCACGGCGCGCGATCTCGATGCACTCGCGGCTCTCGCCCGGCGCCGAGAGCACGGTCACGTCCTCGCCGAGCGACCCTCGTTCGAGCGCGTCGTCTTCGTGGAACAAGAAGGCTTGGAGCCTTTCGAGCGAGGTCGCGCCGCCGAACGGAAGCTCCCCGCGCTCCTCTTCGGCCTCGTCGCCGAGCGCGACGCGGAGCGACGCGAGGCTCTGCTCGTCCCCGTCGGGCGCCGTCGCGAGCACCGCCGGCGAGCGCGCGGCGAGCGCCGCGACCAGGTCGCGGTGCAGCGCGGCGTGGATCGGCACGTCGAGCAGGAGCAACGGCCGCCCCGTGAGCGACGCGGGGCCGCCCTCGCCCTTCGCGACCGCGTCGATCGCGAGGCGCAGGACGAGCGCGCGATCCGAGAGCTTGGCGCGCGCGAGCTCGGCCTCGTACGCGTCGTGGATCCGCGCAAAATCAGGGCTCACGCGCGCGAGATCGGCCGACGTGACGCCGAAGCTCCGCACCTCGGCGAGCGTGCGCGCGAGCGCGCGGGGCAGCCCAGGGAACTTCGCGACGGGCTGAAAGCGGCCGAGCGCGCCGCGCTTGCCGAGCGCGTGGACCACGCGCGTCGTGACGGCCTCGAGCGCGAGCGCGCCGACCGGCGAGAGCCCGCGCGCGGCGAGCAGGGGCGCCGCGATGGTGGCGGCCGTGCGGCCGAGCGAGGCGCGGTGAAAGCCGAACGACGCGCCGAGCGTGCGGGTCGCGTCGCGCGCGAGCTCGGCGGCGGCCTCGGAGCTCGCGCCGATGATGAGCACCTCGTCGTCGCGCCGAAGCGACGAGAGCCAACGGATCGCGCGCTCGACGCGATCCGCGGCGGAGCTCGATCGCAGGAGGAGGGCGCGGGCCATCGCGAAGGCGAGCGCATCCTACCTCAGCCTCGATCGTCGAAGGTAGCGGCTCTGCGGCGCGACCTACGTTGATCGCGTGACGGCGCTTGCGTAACCCTCGCGCGTAACGGCGCGCTGTGACGATCGCAGGATTTCTTCGCGCGATCGCGCGCGTCGTGGGCGAGCGGCCGGCGTTCGCCGCGATCCGGTGATGTGGCCTGGGCCTTGCCAAAAGCTCGGTGCGCAGCGCGCGGTACGTGGCGCACGACAAGGAGAACTCCCATGCGACCCAACACGACTCTCTTCTCTCGGCTTGGTTCCTCGGTCCTCGCGCTCGTCGCTTGCCTTGGCCTCAGCGTGGCCACCACGGGCTGTATCATCGTCGACGAGACCATCATCCCCGATCAGCCGGACCAGCTCCCCGTGGACCCGGGCGTGCTCGTCTCGGTGGCCGCGGGCGGCGAGGACCTGGTCGTCGTGCAGTACGAGTCAGGCGGCTTCTGGACCGTGTTCAACGTCTGTAATTTCGTAGGCGCGGGCGCGTGCGACTACGACCTTGTCATCACCGCGCTCGACACGACGACCATCACGATGCCGCTGCCGACCGACGAATTCGACGGCAACACGGACTCGCTCACGCAGGACGCGGACGGCACGATCCACCTCGTCACGTTCACGACCGACAACGTGCCCGGCATCACCTTCGAGACCGATCCGGGCGCGACCATCGAGATCGACGCGCTGCTCAACGGCGTCGACGACCCCTCGATCTTCCTCTCGATCGGCGACGGCGTGGAGCAGATCAGCACCACGAACCCGACCGACTTCTTCCCGACCTCGCCGTAAGCGCTCAGCCGCCGCCGATGGTCAGGAGCGCGCCGGCCTCGTCGATGCCGCCGGCGATCGATCCCACCTGCTTCTTGCTCTCCACCACGCGGTCGCCCTCGCCCGGCGCGAGGAACATGTCGGCGTCGACCGCGTGCTGCTTCATGTACATGTCTCGGTACATCCCGCCCTTGGCGACGAGCTCGTCGTGCGAGCCGCGCTCGATGATGCGGCCCTTCTCGACCACCAAGATCTGATCGGCCTTGCGGATGGTCGAGAGGCGATGCGCGATGACGAACGTCGTGCGCCCGACGAGGAGCTTGGCGAGCGCCTCTTGGATGAGCGCCTCGGAGTGCGTGTCGAGGCTCGACGTGGCCTCGTCGAGGATCAGGATGCGCGGGTCGGCGAGGATGGCGCGCGCGATCGAGATGCGCTGGCGCTGGCCGCCCGAGAGCTTGACCCCGCGCTCGCCGACCACCGTGTGATAGCCCTCCTCGAAGCCCTCGACGAACTCGTCGACGCGCGCGGTGCGGCACGCGGCGAGGACCTCGTCGTCGGTCGCGTCGGGCTTCGCGAAGCGGATGTTGTCGAGGATGCTGCCGTCGAACAAAAAGGTCTCTTGGAGCACCACGCCGATCTGGCGGCGATAGCTCTCGAGCTCGACGGTCGCGAGGTCCACTCCATCGACCATCACCCTGCCCTCGGTCGGCGCGTAGAACGATCCGATGAGGCCGATGGTGGTGGATTTGCCGGATCCCGAAGGCCCGACGAGCGCCGTGACGGTGCCGGGCGCGGCGCGCAGCGCGAAGCTTTGGAGCACGGGTTTGCCCGGCTGGTACGCGAACGTGACGTCCTCGACCACGACCTCACCGCGGATCGTGCCGAGCGCGACGGTGCGGCGCGGATCGCTCTCCTCGCGCGCGACGCGCAGGATCTCGCGCGTGCGTTCGAGCCCCGCGACGGCCTCGGTGAGCTGGCTGCCGACGGTGACGAGCTGGAGGAGCGGCTGCACCAAGATGCCGAGCAGGAGCGTGAACGTGAAGAACGTGCCGAGCGACATGGTGCCGGCGATGATCTGCTTCGCGCCCATGTACATCACGAGCGCGCCGGCCGCGCCCCAGATGACGTTCGTGACGAGGCCGAGGCCGCTCGTGACGCGCAGGCTCGCGAGGAAGTTGTCGTAGAGCTTGCCCATCCCCGTCGAGAAGATGCGCTCCTCGCGCGCCTCGGCGTGGTAGCCCTTGATGACGCGCACGCCGCCGAGCGCCTCGGTGAGCCGGCCCATCACGTCGGCCGACAGCTCGGTGCGCTCGCGCGACAGCTCCTTGAGCTTGGCGGTCATGCGGCCGAGCGTCATGCCGAAGCCCACCACGCCCGCGAACGCGACCGCGGTCATCACGAAGCTCGCGCGCGCCATCAAGACGAGCGCGATGATCGACGTGAGCAGGCTGCCGACGAACTGGAGCAGGCCCGTGCCGATGAGGTTCTGCAGGCCCGCGACGTCGTTCATCACGCGGGAGGCGAGGCTGCCGCTCTTGTGCTCGTCGTGATAGAGCATCGGCAGCCGCAGCACGTGCGCGTGGAGCTTGCAGCGCAGCTCCATCATGAGCCTTTGGGTCGCGCGGCCGAACATCTGCATCAGGATCCAGCCCGTCACCGACTGGACGATGGTCGCACCGCCGACCAAGAGCGCGAGCCCTGGCAGCTCGCCGTAACGGTGCTTGCCGAGCACGTCGTCGACCAAGAAGCGCGTCGTGTACGAGGGGATGAGGCCCGCAGCGCGGCTCACGACGATGAGCACCATGCCGAAGCCGAGCAGGAAGAGGTGAGGCCGGACGATGGCCCAAATGTCGGGGAGCAGCTCTTTGAAGCGCTCGGACCTGCGGACTTTGACGCGAGGCTTGGAGGGGCCGAGCGGGCCGACGTGATGGAGCGCGCTTGATTTGCCCGGCGCTGGGCTCTTGGGCGACTCGGGCGGAGAAGACACGAGGGGAGCGATAATCCTCGCGAAGCGACCCCGGCGCAACTCATCTTTCGGGGCTGGATCCCGTGCGTTCGGCGTCTTTGAGCCTCGGTGCTCCGCTCGTAGGAAAGTTGCCCACGCGCGAGCCGAAGCGTTAGCGTGGGTTTGCGCATTCCTTTTGGATGTCGCTTGGTCGAAGCCTGACTGAGGACGAAATGTTTCTAAAAGACGAGCGCTGGGCGAGAGCCCCTCACCAAGCCACCGTACAAGCGCGGACCACGCCGCCTCACGCAGCCACGATGGCGTGCCTCAACCCGCCGCACGCGGCGACGATGGC
>CAYTJL010000004.1:18165-50202 GCA_964437785.1 uncultured Polyangiaceae bacterium | reverse complement strand
TCCCTCGCGCCGCACGCGGCGACGATGGCGCGATCCCTCGCGCAAGCGCCGCTCGTGCAGCGAGCAGCGCTCGACACCACGCTGCGCGTGGAGCTACCCAAAGGTTCCTTTGTCTTCACCCCAGATGACCCGCGGGGGATGACGGTCACGAAAGGGTCCAGCGGCAACGTGGTGACGTATGATCCGTTGGTGGTCCCCCACGTTACGATGGATCTCATCCACACGATCGAGCGCATCGATTTCGACGAACGCACCCCCAAATCGCTAATGGAGCTCACCACGGGGCTCACGGTGGAGACGTTGCTCGACAACCGAGAGGGGATTACGGACGCGGAGGATCTCAAGCGCATCAAAGGCCGAACGGTCCTCTTCTCAACCCTCCTCGCCCGCGCCGTCTTCACGTTGAGCGTGTATAACGTGTTCGATGTCCTCACGTATAAGACAGCGGTCAAAAATATCCTCGACCAAAACAAGCTCACGTACTTCGAACCTGGAAATAACGACCCTCGGCACATCGGGGCGCATGATTCCCATCATCACGGCGCTTATACACACTTTCACCTCGTCACCCCAGCGCCGGGCGTGAGCGAAGAAGTGAAGAACGCGATCATCAGGCTGCTTACGACGAGGTCCAGGGTCGACCCTGGCAAAGGCCGCCCGAAGTCGAAGCTGAAATCGTGAGACACGGCTTGAACTTCGTGAGGGCGCGCGCCCAGCGCTCGATCTCGTGAGTCCCCGCGCCTTCGCCTCTCTCTCATCGCTCCTCTGCGGCGCGCTCATCGTCCTGCCCGCGCGCGCCAATGGCCGCTTCCCCGCCGCGGGACAGATCGTGATTCACCCGAGCGACCCGTCGCGCATCACCGCGCGCGCGACGTTCGGGCTCGTCACGAGCAGCGATGGGGGCGCCCGCTTCGCGTGGGTCTGCGAAGAGTCCATCGGCTATAGCGGCATCGAAGATCCGATGATCGCCGTCACCGCGGAGGGCGCGATCCTCGCCGGGCTCTTCGAGGGCCTCGCGCGCTCGACCGACGGCGGCTGCTCGTTCGCGCTCGCGCCCGAGCTCTCCGGCCGCTACGTCGTCGATCTCGCGCTCGATCGATCCGACCCGCACCGCGCCCTCGCGCTCGTCGCGCCCGCCGCCGTGAACGGGCCCATGGAGGTGTGGGCCACCGCGGACGACGGCGCGACGTGGGCGCCCGAAGGCTCGCCGCTCCCCGACGGCATCACGGGCCTCACGCTCGACGCGGCCCCGAGCGACCCCGATCGCATCTACGTGAGCGGCTACCGCGGAGCGCCTGATTTCGCGGGCATCATCGCGCGATCGTTCGATCGCGGGATGAGCTACGAAGCGTTCGTCATCCCCGGCGCCGACACGAACAACCTCCCGTACATCGCCGCCGTCGATCCGATGGATCCCGCGCGCGTCTACGTGCGCATCGACGGCCCGAGCAAAGATCACGTCGCGCTCTCGACCGACAGCGGAGCCTCGTGGCTCGAAGTCTTCGGCGTGATCGGGAGCCTCACGGGCTTCGCGCTCTCGCCCGACGGCGCCACGATCGCCGTGGGAGGAGAGGGCGCCGGCCTCTCCACGGCGCCGCGCGACACGCTCGCGTTCACCAAGCGTTCGATCGTCGCCCCGCTCTGCCTCACGTGGACCGGCGACGGGCTCTATGCGTGCGCCGACGAGATCAACGACGGCTTCCTCCTCGGCCTCTCGACCAACAGCGGCGCCGCGTGGAGCACCCTCGTTCACCGCGACGGGCTCTGCGGTCCGCTCGAATGCCCAGGAGGAACCTCCACCGCGAGCGCGTGCCCCGCTGTCTGGGAGACGACGCGCCAGAAGCTCGGCGGTGCCACGTGCGAGGAGCAAGACGCCGGCGCGCCCGACGCGGGCGCGAGCGAGCCGCCCGAGGAGCGCGCCGGGTGCGCGTGCGAAATGGGCCCCGGATCGAGCCAAAATGAAGGACTTTGGGGGCTCTTCGCGATCGCGCTCAGCGCTGCGTGGGCGCGCTCGAGACGCGCGACGAGGCGGGGCCCTCGTACTTGTTGTGGAGCTTGACGGGCGCGCGACGCCGCTTGCGGAGGCGCATGTTGATGAGCTCGACGCCGAGCGAGAAGGCCATCGCGAAGTAGATGTACGCCTTCGCGACGTGCTGCCCCATCCCCTCGGCGACGAGCACCACGCCGATCAAGATCAAGAACGAGAGCGCCAAGATCTTCATGCTCGGGTGGTTGTTGACGAAGTCGCCCACCGCGCCCGCGAAGATCAACATCACGAGCATCGCGATGACCATCGCCGCGATCATGATGGGCACGTGCTTGGCCATGCCCACCGCGGTGATGACCGAGTCGAGCGAGAAGACGATGTCGAGCACCGCGATCTGGATCAGCACGAGCGTGATGCTCGCGCGCGGCGGCGTCTCGCCCGCCTTCTCCTCTTCGGCCTCGACCTCGAGCTTCTCGAAGATCTCGTGCGTCGACTTCGCGACGAGGAAGAGCCCGCCGCCGATCAAGATGAGATCGCGCGCGGAGACGTCGCGACCGAACGCGGAGAAGACAGGCTTCGTCAAGCCCATCACCCACGAGATGGTGACCAGGAGGCAGATGCGCGTGAGGAGCGCGAGCGCGAGGCCCACCGAGCGCGTGAACTTGCGCCGCTCGACAGGGACCTTGTCGGTGAGGATCGACAGGAAAATGATGTTGTCGATCCCGAGCACGATCTCCATCAGCGCGAGCGTCACCAAGCTCAACGCGCCATCAGCGCTCATGAACGGGGCGAGGTGAGACATTGGAGGAGCTTTATACCGCCGCTTCGGCCGTCCATCCGGCTCTTTTTGCGGCGGGCCGTGCTACAAGGGGGCCATGAATCTTCGCTTTGCCCCCGCGCTCTTCACCGCTCTCGCGCTCGCAGCCGCGCCCCGATCCGCGGGCGCGGATCCTCCCAAAGCATCCATTGTGGCGCCCCCCCGCGTCGAGGAGGCTCCGCGGCCCGCGTTCACGCCCCTGCCGTCGTGGGCGGTCTACAAGACCGAATTCCGCAGCGCAGGGATGATGGCCACGGGGATCATCGGCGGCATCGGCGGCACCATCGCGATGGGCGTCGGCACGGGGCTCTGGGCCAGCGACCCGTGCGGCAACTTGGAAGAGATCCCCGTCGACGCAAAGGGAGCTGTCTTCTCGCAGTGCCAAGGGTCAGCGTCGCAGACGACGGGCATGATCATCACCTTTACGAGCGCCATCGTGGTGGCCGTCGCGATCCCGCTCATCATCGTAGGCTCTCAGCGCGTGCGCGTGCCGCGCGCGCCCCGCGCCAAGGCGAAGGCCGCGGCAGCGAGCTTTGGCGTGAGGCCCGGTCCGAGCGGCCTCTCGTTCGTGTTCTAGGGGATCACGCATGCAAAAGAAGGTCGTCATCATCGGCGCCGGCCCATGCGGCCTCGTCGCGCTCAAAGAGATGCGCGAGCGGGGCCACGACGCCATCGCGCTCGACAAGGCAGCGGGGATCGGCGGCCTCTTTTGCAAATCCCACGAGGCGAGGGGCTCGTACGAGAACCTTTACCTCACCATCTCGAACATGTTCATGGCCTTCTCCGACTTTCCGCCGGAGGACCTCCGCGTCAAATACTCCTCCAAAGAGGAGTATGGCAGCTACCTCGAAGCGTACGCCGATCACTTCGCGCTGAGGCCCCACGTGCGCCTCGGGACCACGGTGAAGCGCGCGGCGCTCGAAGGCGGCAGATGGCGAATCCACGTCGAGGATCGCCGCACGAGCGCCGCGAGCACGTTGGAGGCCGACGCGCTCATCGTCGCGACCGGCTCGAACCACACGCCGCGCACCTTCGAGGCGAGCGGGTTCACAGGCGAGGTCGTCCATTCGGCCGACTACAAGAATCCGCGGGACTACGCGGGCAAACACGTGCTCGTCGTGGGCAGCGGCGAGAGCGCGTTCGACGTCGCGGCGGACCTCGCGGGCGTCGCCCAAAAGACCACGGTCTGGTCGCGATCGCCCATCAGCGCGGGCCCCCGGTTCATCATGGATATTTGGCGGGACCCTCGCCACGACGAGCTCGCGACCATGAAGGACGAGGCCTTGTGGAGCAAGGCCAAGATCTCGGATCTCCTCGAGTCGATGACGATGAGCCGGGCGGCCAACGCGGCTCCCATTTGGGCCTACACCACGATTCGGCATCTCATCTTCGCTTCGCTCCGCCTCGCGACGCCGCAGAGCAAGGTGCTGAGCGCGTTGAACCGGATGGTCACGAGCATGGATATGCTCCTCGGCGATCAACACACCATCCCCACGAAGAGCGCGCGCCTCTGCGGGGTGGCGGCGCAGGGCAAGGCGCGCGTGATCATCGCGCACCAAGCCTCGTTCTCGGGCAAACGAGCCTCGTTCTCCGAGGTCCTCTTCGAAGGGAGCGAGCCCACGACCAACGACGCTCCGCGCGAGGCCGTCGCGGACGACATCGACGTCATCGTGGCGTGCACCGGGTACAAGACCGACCTCTCGTGGATCGATGTCCCGGGGCTCGATTGGAGCCCGCGCACCTGGTTCAAGCACTGCTTCCCCAAAGGCTACGGCGACAAGCTGATGTTCCTCGGCTGGGCGCGGCCGCACCAAGGCGGTATCCCGCCCTGCGCCGAGATGCTCGCGCGCTATATCGCCATGATCCTCGACGGATCGCGCGCGCTCCCCGCCGACTACGAGGAGCGCGCGGCGCGCGAAGGGGCCGACGAGCACGCGTATTACAAGAACGCGCAGGGGCAGGTGAACGTGGTCGATTACCCCGCGTTCATGGACTCGGTCGCTCGTCTCGTCGGGTGTTTGCCCGAGCCGCCCAAGCCCACGGAGCCCGAGCGGCTCATTCAATATTGGCTCTATCCCAACTGGCCTTTGTGGTACCGGCAGAGCGGCCCGGGCGCGAGGCCCGAGCTGGTGAATCGCGTGCTCGACGCCTTCCCGCTCAAGACCTCGTTCGACCCGAACCCCTTCAACGTGATGGCGCTCGCCTTCTCCCTCGCACAAGCGCCGGTGAGCGCCGTCTTGCCCGCGCGATCCGGCCTCGATCGAGGGTGGGTCTTCAAGGCCAAGAAGCACATCCTCCACGGGAACGCATGAGCCAACACCAAGACTTCGATGCCTTTTGGGATCACTTCCTCCTCTCGCACACCCAAAAGGGAACACAATGGATGCACACGGCGGGCGTCGCCGCGTTCTGCGCGGGAATCGCGCTCTCGGCCAAACGCCGCTCACCGCTGCCCTTCTTGGCGGGGGGCGCGGCGTTCGCGGCCCTCGCGGTGCTCGCCCATCCCCTCTTCGAAGGCAATTGGCCCGAGAACACCGGCGCTCCGGTCTATGGCATCTTGGGCAACTTCCGCATGGCGTATCACACGCTCCGAGGAACGATGGCGGCCGAGGTCGAGCGCGCGAAGAGCGCCGCTTCGACGGCGGGAGGCTCTACCGCCTCGGCGGCGTACGGCTGAGCTTGCGCTGGAGCGACCGCCGGTGAAGACCGAGCCTGCGCGCGGCCTCGGATACGTTGCCGCCCGCGTCCGCGAGCACGCGCTGCAAATACTCGTACTCCACCCGATCGAGCGAGGGCACGTCGCCCTCGCCCTCGCCCGGCGGCGGCGATCCCAAGAGGGCGCGCGCGCACGACACCGCGTCGGCGGGCTTGGTCAGGTAATCCGCGGCGCCCGCGCGCATGGCGTCGACCGCGTTCGTGATGGTGCCGTACCCCGTGAGCACCACGATGCGCGTGCCGTCGTCGATGGCGCGGAGCGCGCGGCAGAGGTCGATCCCGCTCCGGCCGGGCATGCGCACGTCGACGAGCGCATATTCGAAGGTCTGCGCGCGCGCCGCGGCCTCGGCCTCGTCCGCGCTCGCCGCGAGCGTGACCGCGAAGCCCCTGCGCCCGAGCGCCGCGCCCATGGCCGCGCGGAACGTGGCGTCGTCGTCGGCGATGAGGAGCGTCGGGGAGTCGTCGCTCATGACGCCTGTTCGAAGGACAACACGACGCGCGTCCCCCGCGGCGATCGCGGCTCGATCGCGAGCCTGCCGCCCGCTTGACCGAGCATCGCGCGCACGAGGTAGAGCCCGAGCCCCATGCCCTCGCCAGGCTCTTTGGTGGTGAGGAACGGCTCGCCGAGCCGGCCTTCGAGCGCGGGCGCGACGCCCGTGCCCGCGTCCTCGACGCCGAGCGCGATGCGCCCCTCGCCGTCGCGCGCGATGGTCACGCGGATGGGATCGGCGCTGCCCGCCGCCCGCATCGCGTGGAGCGCGTTGTCGAGCAGCGTGAGGACCGACGCCTCGACGTCCTCGAAGGGGAGCGGGACAGAGGCCTCCGCGGCGCCGATCGCCTCGTCGAGCGTCACCTCCGCGCCGGGGTGCGCGCGCCTCCACGCCGTGATCGCGTGCTCCGCGGCGCGCACGAGCGACGAGGATCCGCTCTCCACGCGCCGCGCGCCCGCCGACATTTTGGTCAAAATCCCGCGGCAACGCGCGATCTCGGCGCTGATCACCTCGGCGTGGGCGCGCGCCTCGGCGGAGCCCTGATCCGCGATCTCGCCCGCGAGCACCGCGATGGTCCCGAGCGGCGTGCCGAGCTCGTGCGCGGTGCCCGCCGCGAGCGTGCCGAGCGCGACGAAGCGCGCGTCCTCGTCGGCGCGCCTGCGGAGGAGCGTGATCTCGCGCTCACGCGCGTCGAGCGCGAGCCGCACGCGCGTGAGGAAGTACGCGACGAGCCCCGCCGCGAGCACGAACGCGACCCACATCCCGATGAGATGCGTCGAGAACGCGCCGTGGCCCGGATGATTGGGGCAACACGCGCCCGACGGCAGCGCGAAGAGCGACGCGAACACGCACGCCGCGAGCGCCGCGAGGGAAAACGTGGTCCGCGCAGGGAAGCGCGACGCCGCGAGCGCCACGTGCACGAAGAAGAGCGCGCTCATCGGGTTCGCCGCGCCGCCCGACGCCGCGAGCAGCCCGCCGATCGCCGCGATGTCGAGCGCCGCACCGAGCGCCAGCGCGCGCGTCGAGAAGGCCACGCCGCGCCGGAGCGCGCGCCCGACGAAGAGGCCGCCCGCCACGACGAGCGCCAAGATCGGCAGCGCCACGGCCCACCGCACGTGAAAGCCGAACACCCGATCGCCGAACGGCAACATGGCCGCGAGCAGCGCGAACACCGCCCACCGCAGGCCGGCGAGCCAGCGCATCAGGATGAAGCTCAACTCCGGCTCTCGCGCCGCGGCGCTCGGCGTCATACGACGGGTCCTCGTTACCTCGGAGATCGCCGCAAAGAAAGCCCCTGCGTCAACGTGACGCACGCTATGCTTCGAGCCGCATGAGCCTCCTTCGCGCTTCGATCGCCTCGCTCGCCGTCGCCGCTGCCCTCGCCATGCCCGGCGCGGCGCTCGCCAACGGCCGTTACCCCGCCGCGGGCCAAATCGTCTTCGACCCCTCGAATCCCAATCGCATGATCGTGCGGGCCACCTACGGCATCTTGCAGAGCCTCGACGGCGGCAAGAGCTTCTTTTGGATCTGCGAGGGCGCCGTCGGCTACGGGGGCTTTGAAGATCCCATGATGGGGGTCACCGCCGACGGCACGGCGCTCGCCGGGATCTTCGAGGGGCTCAGCGTCTCGCGCGATCAAGGATGCCAATGGGACTTCGCGGGCGGCGGCCTCGAGAAGCGTTATGCCATCGATTTGACCATCGATAAAATGAGCCCCGCGGACGTCGTCGTGCTCATCTCGAACAGCACCGGCCCGCAAACCTTCCTCACCCAAGTGTGGCACAGCGCGGACAACGCGACGTCGTTCACGCAGTCCGGCGTCGACATGCCGGCCGACTTTTTGGGCCTCACGCTCGACCCGGCGCCGAGCGATCCGAGCCGCATTTACGTGAGCGGGAGGCTCGGCGCGCCGGACTATCCGGGCGTCTTGGAGGTGACGAGCGACGGCGGCCAAACGTGGATGCAAGTGGCCATCCCGGGCGCGGACGACACCCACTTGCCGTATGTGGGCGCCGTCGATCCCCTCGACCGTGACAAGATGTATGTCCGGCTCGACGCCGATCCGAGCGACTCCGTCGTGGTGACCGAGAACGGCGGGATGAGCTTTGCCTCCATCTTTCAGAGCCAAGACCAGCTCCTCGGCTTCGCCCTCTCGCCCGACGGGACCAAGCTCGCCGTGGGCGGCCCGGTGGACGGCCTTTGGATCGCCCCCACCGACACGTACACGTTCACCAAGGTCAACGACCTCGGCGTCAAGTGCCTCACGTGGACCGCCGATGGGCTCTACGCCTGCGCCGACGAGTTCGTCGACGGCTTCACCGCGGGTGTCTCCAAGGACGAGGGAGCATCGTTTACCGCGATTATGCACCTTCAAAACCTCTGTCCCCTCACCTGCCCTTCGGGCACGAGCGTCACGTCGGAGTGCCCCGCGCAATGGGGCGCCGTCGCGCTCACCCTCAACGCTGTTTGTGAGGAGACCGGCGCCGGCGGCGCGGGCGGATCAGGCGGCGCCGGCGGCGGCGGGACCGGCGGCGGCGGCGTTGGAGGGTGTGATTGCGGCGTCTCCGGCGACAGCGAAGGTGGTTTGGGCATCACCGGGCTCGCGGCGATCGCCGCGATTTGGATCAATAGGCGTCTTCGGGGGCGCGGCTCTCGGGCAAGGCGAGCGGGAAGCTCATGACCACGGCCTCGCCGCCCTGCTGGTATTGATACCGCGTCAAATTCTGCACCACCTTGGCCACGTAGCCGCGCGTCTCGTCATAGGGGATGCGCGCCACCCAAACGTCGAGCTCGTTGTCGGCGCCCGGGACGAGCCAGTGCGAAACCGCCTTTGGACCTGCGTTGTAGCCCGCCGCCGCCAAGACGACGCTCTTTTGGAACATCGCATAGAGCTTGGCGAAGTAGTGGGCGCCGAGGCGAAGATTGGTATCGGGGTGGACGAGCTCCGCGCCGTCATAGGGCATCGCGAGCTCCGCCGCGGCCTTCTCGGCCGTCGTGGGCATGAGCTGCATGAGCCCCACGGCGCCCGCGGGCGAGACGATCTCGGGGTCGAACGCGCTCTCTTGGCGCATCAGCGCCCAGAGCACGCCGGCCGGCAAACCATGCTCGGACTCGAGCGCCCTCACGCCCGGCGCGAAGGGCCTTGGATACACGCAGTCCCACGCCCACGCCTCGGACGGCGCGGGCGCGTGATAGAGCATGTTCGACTCGACCGCTTGAATCCCCACGCGATACCGCCGCTTGCCGCGCGAGAGCAGCCCATAGAGCCCGCACAAGGCCTCTCCTTCGCGGCCTGGATAGGCCGCGCCGGCCTGCTGCTCGGACGCGAGCAAATGCCGCTCGGCGTCGCCGTCGAGGCCCACCGACGCGAGGAGCGAGGCCGCGGGCGGCAGCGCCGCGCGCGTGATGCGGAGGGGCTCGCGATCGAGGCCCGTGATGGACGGAGAGATCAGCGGCGGGAGCGGCGCGCCGAGCGACGCGAGCCGCGCGCGCGCCGCGGCCGACGCCCACGTGAGCGGAGAGAGCCTCGCCACCTCGCTGAAGATCACGACGGCGCCGTCTTTGTCGCCCGCGCGCAGCGCCGCGACGCCCTCGAGCTCGCGCATCTTCGCGGCCGTGTCGCCGCCCTCGCGCCGCGCGAGCTCGCCGAACAGCGCGCGCGCCTTCGCCGCGCCGTCTTTGGTGGAGACGAGCGCGAGCGCGTGGCCGAGCCTCACCGCCTCGCGGTGCTCGCCGCGCGGGAAGGCCGCGAGGTACCTCGCGTGGGCCTCCACCGCGGCCTCGGCGCGGCCGGTGCGGAGCAGGAGCGCCGCGAGCGCGTACGCGGATCGCTCGGCGAACGGGCTGCGCTTGTGCTTGTCGGTGACGGCGCGATAGCTCGCGATCGCGTCCTCGTCGCGGCCCTCGCGCTCCAGCGATTTGCCCGCGTAGTGAAGGTCCTCAGCCTCGCGCGGGCCCTTGCCCGCCGCGGCCGCGAGGAACGCCTTGGACGCCGCGGCCCACGATCGCGCCTTGTAGAGCGCCATCGCGTGATCGTGCGCGCTCACGCCCGGGTGCTCGACCTTCGCGGGCTTGGGCGGCCCGATCGGCGTGGCGGGCTCGGGCGACGCGGGCTTCGGAGGCCCGAACGACGCGGGCTTCGCCTTGGTGAGCAGCTCGCGCGCGGGCTTGGCTTCGACGCTGGCCGGCGCGCGCTTCAGGATCCAGTGCAGATCGTCGTCGGCGCGCGGGTCCTTCGCGGCGGCCCGGATCTTGTGGCGTACGAGCCTCGCTGCGGCCTCGTCGCGCACGCTCTTGGCCTTGCCCGCGACCGTGACCGCGCGATCGATCGCGCGCCGCGCGGAGGCGAGATCCGAGGCGCGCTCGAACGCGATCGCCGCGCGCACCTGATCGCGCGCCGCCGCGGACGCGCCGAAGAACGCGGCCGCCTCTTTGAAGGGCCCGGCGATGAGCTGCGCCTCGGCGCGCCTCCGCGCGAGATCGCCCGCGAGGAGCGGCAGCGAACGTTCGAGCCCGTCGAAGAGCGCGATCGCCGCCGCGCCGTCCCCCATGCCGAGCGCCGCGCGCCCGCGCGCATAACGGACCTCGGGCCGCGCGCGCTCGCCCTCGGAGAGCGCGTCGATGAGCTTCGCCGCGTCGGTCCACCGTTCGAGCGACACGGCCTCGATCCACCCCGGCGCCGCGTTCGCGGGCGGGCTCGCGGCGCTCGCGCTCGCCGAAGGGCCGAGCGGCGGCGCGCTCGCAGACGCGACCGCCGCGGTGCTCGCCGAGAGCGCGGGCCCCACCGGGCGAGGCTCCGCGCACGCCGCCAGCGCGAGCGAGAGCCCCACGTTCCACACGATGCTTCGTACCCTGGCCCCGCGCTCGATCATGCTCCCTCGCGATCTTATCAGGCGCCCATCGATTCGCCGAAAACCCTGCGCGACCCGAGCCCCCACCGTGGGCAGCGGGGCCGGGCAACGCCGGACGGCCCCGGGCACTTCCGCTCGGCCATAACGCCGCTAGGATGACGCACAGTCGCCGAGCACGGCGATCGAAGGAGCATCATGCGCACCGTAACGTTCATTGGATTGGCTTGTTTTATCCCCGTCATCGCCCTCACGGCGTGCGACGGCGACTCCACCGGAACCGGCGGCGGGCACGGCGGCGGGGCCGGGCACTCTTCGACCAGCACCAGCACCAGCACGTCGACCTCGACGAGCACCAGCACCAGCACCAGCACGTCGAGCGGCATGACGTCGAGCAGCTCGTCGTCGAGCGGCACCGTGTTGATCAACGGCTGCGACCTTGCGACGGCCGAAGATCACACGGCGGACGCGGCCGTGACGATCACCTTCGGCGGCAACTTCAAGTACACGCCCGCGTGCATCCGCATCAAATCGGGCACGCCGGTCACGTTCAACGGCGACTTCGGCTTCCACCCGCTGAGCGGCGGCACGACCGGCGCGCCGCCGACCCCCGATCCCGCGAGCCCGATCGCGCACACCACGACGGGCATGACCGCGACGTTCACCATCCAGCCCGCGGGGACGTACCCGTACTACTGCGAGAACCACCAGCCGGGCATGGCAGGCGCGATCTTCGCGGAGTAGCGATGGGTGGTGAAGCCGCCTCGGTCCACGTTGGGGGCTCGGATCCCGCGGGCGGGCCCGGCCAGGATCCGCCCGTCGAGGAGCTGAGGCGGCTCAACGAGGAGCTGGAAGATCGCGTCCGCGCGCGCACCGCGGAGCTCGAAGCGGCGCGCGCGACGGCCGAGGCGGCGAGCCGCTCGAAGAGCCAGTTCCTCGCGCACGTGTCGCACGAGATCCGCACGCCGATGAACGCGATCTTGGGGTTTTCGCAGCTTTTGTTGCGCGATCCCGACGTCACCAAGGATCAGCGCCGGCACCTCGAGACCATCCTTCGGAGCGGCGAGCACCTGCTCGGCCTCATCAACGACATCTTGACGGTGTCGAAGATCGAGGCCGGCAGGATCACGCTCACCCCGACGTCGTTCGATCCCGTCGCGATGCTCCGCGAGGTCGCGGAGATGTTCCGGCAACGCGCCGAAGAGGCCGGGGTCAAGCTCCGCGTCACCATCGAGGGCAGCGTCGCGCCCCGCGTGATCGCGGACGAGGGCAAGCTCCGCCAGGTGCTCATCAACCTGCTCGGAAACGCGCTCAAGTTCACGAGCCGAGGCTTGATCGAGATCCGCGCCGACATGCGCGAAGGGCGGCTCTTCGCGATCGAGGTGCGCGACACGGGGATCGGGATCGCGCTCGACGAGATCGACAAACTGTTCGCGCCGTTCGAGCAGGCGCGCGAGGGCGCGGAGCGCGGCGGCACGGGGCTCGGGCTCGCGATCAGCCGCGGCTACGTGCGGCTCATGGGCGGCGACCTGAACGTCGAGAGCCGCGAGGGCGAGGGCAGCACGTTCCGGTTCGAGGTGCCGGTGAGCGCGGAGAGCGTGATGGAAGACGCCGCGCCGAAGGTCGAGCGGCGCGTCCGCGCGCTCGCGCCCGGCCAGCCGCGCCGCCGCATCCTCGTCGCCGACGATCACGACGACGGGCGCGCGGCGCTCTGCCAGCTCCTCGTGTCCGTCGGCTTCGAGACGTCCTCGGCGCGCAACGGCGCCGAGGCGATCGAGGCGTTCGCGCGCGACGCGCCCGACCTCGTGCTGATGGACATCGACATGCCCGTCATGAACGGCGAGGAGGCGACGCGGCGAATTCGCGCGACCCCCGCGGGCGAGGACGTCCCCATCCTCGCGGTCACCGCGGGCGCCTTCGAGGACGATCGGGATCGCGCGCTCGCCGCGGGCTGCGACGGCGTGGTCGTCAAGCCGTTCCGCGAGCGCGAGGTGCTCGACACGATCCAGGCCTGCCTCGGCGTGGTGTACGTCTACGAGGATCACTTCACCGAGCGGCCGATCACGGGCAGGACGCTGCGCGTGGTCCGCCACATCAAGAACCTCCCGCCGCTGCTCGTCGAGCAGATGCGCGACGCGACCAAGAGCGCCGACATGGACCGCCTCGACGAGCTGATCGGCGTCGTCGAGGTGATGGATCCCGATCTCGCGGCCGGCATGCGGGACCTCGCGAGCGCCTACGAATACGATGCCCTGGAGGTGCTCTTCGACTCGTTGTTGTTCAAGCCCTCGGAGGCCCAGCCATGAGCGACGCGCAGAGGCGCGGCGAGCCGCCGAGCATCTTGGTCGTGGACGACACGCCCGCGAACCTCGATCTGCTCTGCAAGATCCTCAAGGATCGCGGCCACCGCGTGCGCCCCGTGCCCAACGGCCGGCTCGCGCTCCGCGCGGTCGAGGTGGAGCCGCCGGACCTCGTCCTGCTCGACATCAACATGCCGGACATGAACGGCTTCGAGGTGTGCCGGAGCCTCAAGGCGAACCCGGCGCTCGCGAGCCTGCCCGTGCTCTTCATCAGCGCGATGAGCGAGACCTTCGACAAGGTCAAGGCGTTCTCGGTGGGAGGCGCCGACTACATCACGAAGCCCTTCCACGTGGAGGAGGTCTTGGCGCGCGTCGCGGTGCACCTCACCTGCCGGCGTCTCAAGACCGAGCTCGAGGAGCAGAACGCGCGGCTGCGCGAGCTCAACGAGCTCCGCCGCTCGCTCACGCAGATGATCATCCACGACCTCAAGAATCCGCTGAGCGTCGTGATCGCGAACACCCACTACCTGCTCTCGGATCACGCGCCGTCGGACGACGATCGCGCGGCGCTCGAGGACACGCTCGCGGCGGCCGAGCGCATCCAGCGGATGGCCTCCGACGCGCTGGATCTGGCGCGCGCCGAGAGCCGCCCGCTCGGCGCGTACAAAACGTTCACGCGCGTGCGCGACCTGCTCGGGCCCGTCGTCGCGGGCTTCTCCCACAGGGCGCGCGATCTCGGCGCCGCGATCGCGCTCGACGGCGACCCCGGCGCCGCGTTCGAGCTGGACCGCGATCTCATCCGCCGGGTGATCGAGAACCTGCTCGACAACGCGCTCAAATACGGGGTGGTGAAGGGCGAGCCGATCGCCGTGTCGTACGAGATCAGCGAGCGCGCGCTCTCGGTGCGCGTCCGCGACGCGGGGCCCGGCGTGCCCGCGGAGCAGCGGGAGCTGGTGTTCGAGCATTACGAGCGGCTCGATCGGGGCACGCACATCCAACGGCGCGGCGGGCACGGGATGGGCCTCTCGTTTTGCCGCCTCGCCGTCGAGGCCCACGGAGGCAGGATATGGGTCGAGGACAACGCGCCCAGAGGGGCGGCGTTCTGCTTCGAGCTGCCGCGTTGATAGAGACGGAGATCAACGCAGGACGGGCTTGAGCCCTTTGGCCTTGGGCGCGAGCAAAGGATCGTCGAAGATCGCTTTGCGCACGATCCCGAGGGTGTCTTTGGAGAGCGAGGGTGTTCGCGCGATGATGTCGACGCCCTCGGGCGTGGCCAGGGTCGACGAGAAGTAGATGACCGCCCAAGCGTCCCCCGCGGAGGCGCCTTGGGGCGACGTCATCACCACGTACCACTCGCTCGTGAAGAGCGACAAGATGCCTTTGCCGCGCCACGTGAAGTGGGAGGCATCGTTGGGATCCGGCGTGTCGACGCCCTCGATCGACTCCGCTGCTCCCTTCTCGACGTAGGTCACCCGGTCATCGATTTTGAGGCCGTCGTGGTCGAGGAGGAGCCGATAGTGAAACTGCGGGTCGCGCTTTTTGCCATCTCCCCACATGGGGAAGTTGGACTCGATCACGTACCACGTGCCCGCGAGCGCCTCGGGTCGCACATCGATGGATGGTTTGGGGACGGCGGGCCGGCCCGACGAAGCCGCGCAGCCGAGCCCGATCATCCCTACGAGAGCGCCGAGGGCGCGCGAGAGCGACACGAGCCTTGGATACACGTGCCACGCGCGCGCAACAAGAGTAGGATAACGCGCCATGGCCTTGAAGAAGATCTTGAACGACGTCGCCGAGGCGGGGGTCCGCGGCGGGAACGAGATCGTGAGCTACGTGCGCTCAGGCAAGGCCGAGGACGACCTCAGGAGGTTGAGCGGGCGCGCGATCGACGCCGCCAAAGACGCCAAAAAAGCGTTCCTGGACGAGCTTTCCGAGCCCGCGGACGCGCCGGCGGGGCAGCCCGATCCCCCGCGCGAGACACCGAACGACGCAGAGGGATCGATCTCGGAGGACGACGAGCGCGCGATCGAGCGACAAAAAGTGCGTTCGGTCGAGACCGTCACGGTGCGCTGCACGCACTGCGACAAACCCGTGAAGGTGCCCAAAGACGCGGAGCTCGCACAGTGCACGTCTTGCCAAAAGCGGTTTTGGATCGAGCTCGCGGACATCGATTGATGACCACGACACGCATGCGCCGCCCTCTCGCCTGCTTCGCCGTCGCCCTCTCGCTCGCGATCGCCGCGTGCGGGCAGGAGGCCGCCTCCGAGCACATCAAGCGCGGCGACGCCTCGCTCCGCGACGGGCGCTACGCCGCGGCGCTCGCCGCGTACAGCCACGCGCGCGAGCTCTCGCCCAACGACCCGGCGGTGCAGCGCGCGATGATGCAGGCGCGCGTCCACCTCATCGCCGAGGACGCCGCGCGCATCAGCCCGGACGCGCTCGAGGACGCGCGCTACGAGGCGGAGCTGCTCCTCGAGATCGACAAGCCCCGCGCCCACGTGTACCTGACCGCGCTCGGCAACGTGGCTCTGCGGCGCGGCGACGTCGAGGGCGCCAAGCTCAAATACGGGGACGCGCTCAAGGGCGATCCGGGCTCGCCGCTCGCGCACACCGCGCTCGCGCTCGCGCTCATGGGCAGCAAAGACGGCGCGGCGCAGGCCAAGGCCGAGCTCGAAGCCGCGCTCAAGACCAAGCCCGACCACCTGAAGGCGCTCGTCACGCTCGGCCAAATCAAGCTCGCCGAGGGGGATCCCGCGGGCGCGGTCGACAAGCTCGAAGTTGCCCTGCGCGCCGGGGACGACGTCGCGGTGCGCGCCGCGCTGGGACGCGCGCGGCTCCAACAAAACAAGCCCGCCGAGGCCGTCGAGCACCTCCAGCGCGCGGCCCAGCTCGACCCCAAGAACGCCGACGTGCTCGCGACGCTCGGCCAGGCGCTGCTCGCCGCGGGCCGGGTCGAGGAGGCCGAACGCGCGCTGCGCGCCACGCTCCAGCTCCGCACCGACCCGGGCTCCGAGATCGCGCTCGGCCTCGCGCTCGCGCGGCAAAAGAAGCTCGAAGCCGCGCTCCACATGTTCGGGCAGGCGCTCTCGCACGAGCCCTATGCGCCGCAGGCGCTCTACGGCGCGGGCACCATCGCCGAGGAGCTCGGCCGACGCGATCAAGCGTCCGACTACTATCGGAGGCTGCTCGCGATCAACGCGTCGGGGGCTGATCGCGCGGCGATCGGCGAGCTCCAGCGCGACGCGCAGGCGCGGCTCAACGCGATCATCGCCGCGGCCACGCCCACGTCGTCGGCGGCCGCCGGTCCGCCGTCACAGGCGCCCGGTCTCCGAAAACAGCTTGATTGGCCGCGCTGAAGATGTTCGGCTCGCGGAGGGGAGCCAGCGCGCTTGCCATCGCCGCCGGCGCCGAATCCACGCCGGCCGGCGTGCGCGCGTGTCGCTGAGCCTCACGTTGGGGGGACCTCCCCCAAGCCTCACGCGCTGCCCTCGGCGCGCTTCGGCAGCGTGAGACCGGCGCTCCGCGCGAGGCCCATCACGCCCTCGATCGCCGCGGTCACCGGGCCGAACGGGCTCGCGCCGTCGACCGCGGTCACGTGCATGGTGCCCATCTTCTGCTGGAACGCGGCCGCGAGGTCGGGCAGGCGCTGCGCGATCGCGAGCTCGATCACCTCGCGCGAGACCATGTTCTCGATCGCGCGCGTGGCCTGCGCCTTCTCGATCTCGAGCGCCTGCGCGAGCCGCATCTTCTTCATCTCGATCTCGGCGAGCGCGAGCTCGTGCTCGGCGAGCGCGCGCCGCGCCACGCCGAGCGCGACGGCCTGCTCCGCCTTGGCGAGCTCGATCGCGTGGCGCGCGGCCTCGGTCTCGGCCTCGTGCTTGACGTTCTCGAGCGCCGCCGCCGCGCGCCGCGCTTCGAGGTCGGCCCAGTGCGCGAGCCTCGTCGCCTCGATCCTCGCCTCCATCTCGACGGCCTCGGTGCGCGCGCTCTCCTCGGCGAGGCGCCTGCGCTGCGCCATCGTGAGCTCGGCCTCGTGGCGCGCGATCTCGGCCGCGGCCTCGCGCTTCACCTGCTCGATCTGCATCGCCGCGCGCCGCGTCTCCAGCTCGGCCGCGTGCGCGAGCCTCTTCTGCTCGACGCGCGCCTCGGCCTCGACCGCCTCGATGCGCGTCGCCTCCTCGGCCTGCTTGCGCCGCTGCGCGATGGTGAGGTCCGCCTCCAGCTTGGCGATCGCGGCCTCGTGCGCGGCCGTGACCTCGGCGTTCTTCTGCACGCGCTCGCGCTCGATCCGCGCGTCGAACGTGCGCGCGTCGGACGCGATCGCGCTGAGCTTGTTCTCCTCGTCGGTCTCGCGCCTGCGCCGGTCGATCTCGGCGCGCGCGGAGAGCCGCTCCAGCTCGATCGCGCGCTCCGCCTCGGCCTCGCCGAGCTTGACCGATCGCTCGGTCGCGAGCTCCGCCTCGCGCGCCCGCCGCTCCTGCTCCTGCCGGAAGCCCGCCTGCATGCGCGAGAAGACGGCGTCGGACAGGATGCGCACGTCCTGGATCTCGATGGTGTCGATCACCACGCCCCAGCCGCGATCGGTGTCGTCCTCGACGCGGCCGTTGCCCGAGACCACGGGCGCGATCTCGCGCATCAGCTCTTCGGCGAGGCCTTCCTTGCGGCGCGTGAGGCAGTCGTCGACGCCGAGGTTCGCGACGAGGCGGCGCGAGGCGCCCACGAACATCTCGCCGAGCAGCTCCGCGAGCTTCTCCTGCGCGCGCTCGGGGAACGAGAAGTTCAACATCCGAAAGGCGATGAGCGGCTCGGCGATGCGATAGACCGCGAGCCCGGTCACCTCGATACCCACCTTCTCGCGCGTGACCTGCCGCGCGAAGAACTGGAGCTTTTGCACCGTGGTGGGGACGATCGCGACGGCGTCGCCCGGGAACTTGAAGCACGAGGCGCCTTGTCCGCTCGACGCGGGGCGGACCTTTCCGCGCCTCATGTGGATGAGATATTCGCTCGGCCGGGCCACGATACGGCCCCATCGCTTGAGTTTGTCGGGGTCCTCGACGGGCTTGCCGGTGCGCCACCCCTCCACCTCACGACGCCTGTCCGGGCTGTCGGCGTGGAGCAGCGCCGGCGCTGCGATGGGTTGAATCACCTGCGGGACATAGCTTGTTTGCCCGCCGCCGTTCGTGCCGTTGCCGCGCTTGTTCTGTGAGACATCGAGCATGGTTGTCCGCCTCCTCCCCTCCCCTCGCGCCCTCGAACCGACGGAGGGAGTCAGCACGGACCGAGCCAACACCCGCTTCGCGCGCAAAGCGCCTTCGAGGAGCGCGGGGCGATCCGAAATGGATCAAATGTGCGATCCAAAACAGAGCTGCCGCTCCACGTCCGCGCGGTGCGTGCAATACACCTTAGCCGGACGGCTCGCGCGCAGGGCCTCAATCGTGCCCCGACCGCTCTTCTTACTTCACCTCGCTTTGCGCTATTGACATGGCGCGGAGAGCGCTGATATCAGTTCATACTGAGGGAGGTGGGGCTTGATTGAGCGACGTGCCTATGGGCCGAAAAGCACGCCGGAGGAGATCGCGCTGATCCGGCAGCGGATTCAACCTCACTCGGCGGAGGTGGTGCTGCTCCGCGAGATGCCTGTCCAGAGCCTATTTCAAGTTGGGATCTTCGAGGAGCGCCTCTACGAGATCACGCGCAACATGCGCTCGTTCGGCTTGCTCGTCGATCTCACCGAGGCCGACTTTCCGAGCGCCGAGGTGCGGACCAGGCTCAAGAAGATGTTCGGCTCGTTCCCGGCGATGCGCGCCATTGGTGTCTTTACGGGACGCAATTTTCTCATCAACACGGCCGCGAAATATATCTTGAGCGAGCATGGGCTCCCTCCGTTCGACGTCCTCAAGACACGTGAGGAAGCTCTCGACGCGCTCGCCCGGCGGGGGGTCAAGACCTCGTTGGCTCGTACGGCGTGAGCCTCGGGATCCAGCGCGGCACGTTCTGGCAATAGCGAACGTAGGGCTCGCCGAAGCGCTCTTTGAGCGCGGGCTCCTCGTCGCGGAGGATGTGGATCGTCATCCCGGTGGCGAAGAGCGCGAGCCACCCTGCAATCCAAGGGGATTGCAGCGCGATCGCCTCCCCTGTGACCATCCCGAGGACGCCCGTGATCATGGGGTTGCGGCAATAGCGATAAGGCCCCACCAGCACGAGCTCCGTCGGCGGGTTCCACGGCGCGAGCGAGCCGTGGTGCTCGGCGAAGAGCCCTGTCGTGAGGAGCAGCAGGCTAATCCCCACAACATAAAGGATTGTCCCCAAGGTCAGCGAGACCGTGGTCGCCGAGCGCCAGCCGGCGGTCGCGAGGGTGATCGCGAGCGGGATCACCCCTGTCACCGTCACCGGGAGGATGAAGCCACGTTTGAACAGGAACGATCGCATGGCCGGCGCCCCCTCCTCACGCTATCACCGTCCACCCTCGAAAGGGCCATAAAATCAATCGCGGCTCATGAGCCGTTGGAGCACTTCATCTTGCACATGAGGTCACCGGACGCGCAGCCGCAGTTACCACGTTTGGCCGGGGCCGGGGCCGGCGCGGGCGCGGGCGGCGGGCTCGCCGGCTTCGGGGCGCGGCGGTTCGCCGCCGGAGGTGATACGGGCTTCTCGGGCGCCGCGGGCCCGAGCGCCGCGGGCTCACCGCTCTTCTTCCCCAGCCCCTCTTCGCTCGGAGCGGCCATGTCGCGCTGGAGCGCAAGCTTGTCTTTGAGGGACAGCTCTTTGAGGGGGGTCCTCTCGCGCTCCGGCACCATCGAACGGATCTTCCCCAAGAAGCGGAATTGCCCGTCGACGTACGCGAACGACCAGAGGGTCGAGCCGGACTCGCTCCCTGGCTTCACGAACTCCGCCGTATAGAGCGGGATCGCGAACTTGTTGCTCGACATCCTCATGAGGGTCAGTCGCTGATAGGTGTTGGCGTTCTCGTCCGCCGTGTCGGCGATCCGAACGGCGCGGATCTCCGTCCTGCCCTTCTGGGCCACCTCTTCGAAGAACATTTTCAGCGGCGTGGTCCACACGAGCAGCGACTGCGCGTACTCGTCGGATGCGTTGACCGCATGATACGAGTCCCCGAACGCCTTCTTGAACCATGCGTCGTGCGCGGGCAGGATGAGCGCGTTGGTGTAGCTCGTGAATTTACGGTCGTTCTCCTTGGCCGCCGCCATGTCGGTCATGAGCTTGACGAGCCCGTCGGTCGAGTCTGGGTAGGCCGACATGTCGACCCTCCCGCAGCCGGGGACCACCAGCGCCACGAAGACTGCGATCAACATCCTTGCGAGCACACGAACCATCGCGACCTCCCTCCATGCGGGCGTCCAAGCGCGCTCGGGGCCGCGAAGGGCTGCCCGGCACGGACTCGGTCCCACGCCCGCGACATGCTTTGACAGCATGGCCCTTTGTGGCAGGCAGCGCAGAAATTTTAGGCTAAATCGATCCTTAATTGGCCGCGGCGGGCAGAGGCACGGAGATCCGCACCCGTACGTCGGGCTTGATCTTGAGGGCGCCCATCATGGCGCTGAAGGGTTTGATGCCGAAGTCGGGTTGATGGAGGGTGACCTCGGCGACGAAGCGCTCACCCACGCGCCGCGCCGTGAAGGTGATCGCTTTGGATCGACCATGGAGGACGAGCGTCCCCGTGACGTTCACGACGCCGCCCTCTTCGGTCACCTTGGTAGACGAGAACCGGATCTCGGCGTGGCGCTTCGTGTCGAGGACCTCGTCGGCGATCGACGCGTCGATGCTGCGCTTGTCGCGATCGCTCAGCACGCCTGCTTGGTGCGCGCCGCCGCGCATCGCCGAGACGACCCGGATCGCGCGCGCGTCGAAGCGCGCCTCGATCGATCGGCGATCGTCGGCGAGGTCGATCGAGAAGCTCCCGGCCCTCAGCTCGAGGTCGTGACCCATCGCCGAGAGCAGGCCTTCTCGAAACGTGAAGACCAGCACCTCGGCGTGTTTGTCGTCGATTCGCGGCATCCGTGAAGCAGCCCGGGCTTGGGGGGGACCCTTCCGGGTCCCTCCATCGTTTATTGACTAACGGCGCGGGCGCGGCCGGATCGCGCGGTTGGTCGGCGCCACCGGAGCGGGCGCGGGCGCAGGGGCGGGCGCGGGCGCGGGACGCGCGACCGGCTGCGGCGTGGGCGCGGGCGGCTTGTACGCGGGGCGCGGCGCTTGGCCCTTCGGGACCGCGGCGGGCGCGAACGAAGGCGCGTTGCCCGACGCGTCCTCTTTGCCGGGGATGCAGACCTTGAGGAGGCCGCTGTCGGAGATCTGCACGCACTTCTTGAGGCCGTCGGGGCAGTCGTCGGGCGTGGCGCAGTACTTCGAGCAGATGCCGGGTTGGTCGTCCTTGCCGACGTACTTGAGGCACTCGTTGTGCTGGCAGTCGCTCGTGAACATGCACGATCCGCCGGGCGCAGTGAGCGTCATGGGCTTCGCGCACTCGTTGCCCGTGTTGTCGTCTTTGCGCCGGCAGACGTAGTCCACGCCGCAGTCACGATCGTACGTGCAGCTCTTCGTGCAGATGTTCCCCTGGTGCGCGCAGCTCAGCGAGACGCACTGGCTGTTGTTCGAGCACGTCGCCCCGAACTCCTTCTTTTTGAGGAGCCCGCAGCCCCCGAGACTGGCCATCATCAAGGCGGCCATCACGACCGCCATCACCCCACCGCCGACCTTTTGAACTCGAAGCGTTGCGTTCATAGCTCCTCGTTGGATTCTCTCGTCCCTCGCCTGGATATCACAACCGGCGCCTCCGACGGATCTTTCGCGTCATTGATTCAGCGAAGGCACGCTTGCCGCGCGCCCTCGCCCGGCGTCCGACGAAACCGGCGAGACATCGGGTACGCTCGCGGCTCCCATGAGCGAAAAGCCCTCGTCTCTGCCCCCGCCCCGCCCGTCGCGCCCACCCGTCGCCGTCGAGGACGACCGCACCAGCATGCACCCCGCCGCGCTGCGGAGGGCGTTCACCGATCACGTGCAGTTCTCCCGCGGGCGCGATCTGTCGGGCGCGACGTCGTTCGACAGGTACATGGCGCTCGCGCTCGCGGCGCGCGACAGGCTCGTGCAGCGGTGGGCCAAGACGCAACGCACGTATTACCAAGCCGACGCGAAGCGCGCGTATTACCTCTCGGCCGAGTTCCTCCTCGGGCGCGCGCTCCTCGCGAACCTCGAAGCCTTGGGCGTGTACGACATCTACAAAGAGGCGCTCGCGAAGATGGGCATCGACCTCGACATCTTGATCGAGAGCGAGCCCGACGCGGGGCTCGGCAACGGCGGCCTCGGCAGGCTCGCCGCGTGCCTCCTGGAGTCGATGGCCACGTTGGGCCTGCCCGGGCACGGCTACGGGATCCGCTACGAATTTGGGATCTTCGAGCAGGTCATCCGCAACGGCGGGCAGGTCGAGCGCGCGGACGAGTGGCTCCGGTTCGGCAACCCCTGGGAGATCGCCCGGCCCGAATACGCGGTGACCGTAGGCTTCGGCGGCCACACCGAGCACGTGATGAAGCCCGGCGGCGGCTTCCGCGTCGTGTGGCGGCCGTCCGAGACCGTGGTCGGCGTGCCGTACGACACGCCGATCGCGGGGCACGGCAACAACACCGTCAACTCGCTGCGGCTCTGGTCCGCGCGCGCGGGCGAGGAGTTCGACTTCGCGCTCTTCAACGCGGGCGACTACGTGCGCGCGGTCGAGGCCAAGAACGCGTCCGAGATCATCTCGAAGGTGCTCTACCCCAACGACAACTTCGAGGCCGGCAAGGAGCTGCGGCTGCGGCAGGAGTATTTCTTCGTCGCCTGCTCCATCCACGACATCGTCTACCGCTACCGCAAGACCCACGCGACGTTCGCCAATTTCGCGGACAAAGTGGCGATCCAGCTCAACGACACGCACCCCGCGGTCGCGATCGCGGAGCTGATGCGCGTGCTCGTCGACGACCACGACGTGCCTTGGGCCGAGGCTTGGCAGCAGACCGTGGGCACGTTCGGCTACACGAACCACACGCTCTTGCCCGAGGCGCTCGAGCGCTGGCCCGTGGGTCTCTTCGAGAAGCTGCTCCCCCGGCATTTGGAGATCATCTACGAGATCAATCGCCATTTCCTCCGCACCGTGATGGACGCCTACCCGCAGGATCCGGGGCGCGTCGCGCGGATGTCGATCATCGAGGAGGGCCGCGAGCGGCGCGTGCGGATGGCGCACCTCGCGGTCGTCGGATCGCACTCCATCAACGGCGTGGCGAAGCTCCACACCGACCTCATCGAGCGCGATCTGCTGCACGATTTTTACGATTTGTACCCCGAGCGGTTCAACAACAAGACGAACGGCGTCACGCCGCGGCGCTGGCTCTTCGCCTGCAACCCCGCCCTCTCGGCGCTCATCCGATCGCGCATCGGCGACGGCTTCGTGAAGGATCTCGATCGGCTCCGCGACCTCGAGCCGCACGTGGAGGACCCTGCGTTCCGCGCGGCGCTGCGCGCGGTCAAGCACGAGAACAAGGTCGCGCTCGCGGGCCTCGTGCGTCACCTCGTCGGCGTCGCGATCGATCCGTCGTCGATCTACGACGTGCAGATCAAGCGGCTCCACGAGTACAAGCGGCAGCTCCTCAACGCGCTGCACATCGTGGCGCTCTACCTGCGCCACAAGCGCGGCGAACAGATCGCGCCGCGCACGTTCATCTTCGGCGCCAAGGCCGCGCCCGGCTACCGGACGGCCAAGCTCATCATCCGGTTCATCCACGCGATCGCGTACGTCATCAACGGCGATCGCCGCGATTTGCCGCTCAAGGTGGTCTTCATGCCGAACTACCGCGTCTCGCTCGCCGAGCGGATCATCCCGGCCGCCGACGTGTCGGAGCAGATCTCGACCGCGGGCATGGAGGCGTCGGGCACCGGCAACATGAAGCTCGCGATGAACGGCGCGCTCACCATCGGCACGCTCGACGGCGCGAACATCGAGATCCGCGACGCCGTCGGGCCCGAGAACTTCTTCTTGTTCGGGCTCACCGCCGAGGAGGTCGCCGAGCGCCGCGCGATCGGCGTCGAGGGTCGCCATTATTACGAGCGGAGCGACGAGCTGCGCGAGGTCATCGATCTCATCGCCGACGGCTTCTTCTCGCCCGAGCAGCGCGATCTCTTCCACCCGCTCGTGCGCGGCCTGCTCGGTCGCGACGAGTACCTCTCGCTCGCGGACTTCCAAGCGTACGCGGACTGCCAGCGCGACGCGGCGATCGCGTACCGCGACCAAGACGACTGGTCGCGGCGCGCGGGCTTCAACATCGCGCGCATGGGCGGCTTCTCGTCGGACCGCACGGTGCGCGAGTACGCCAAAGAGATTTGGAGGATCTCCCCCGTTCACGTGGAGCTCGATCCGTACGACGCGGGCACGTGAGCGGCCCATCGCGGCGCCACGAGCTGGCGTGAGCGGCCGGGCGCGCATACGCTGGGCGAATGATGATCCCGGCGGCGAGAGCGCCGCGACAAGCCGCGACGGAGGCTGATCTGCTCGCCTTGCCCGAACAAGGGCGCGGCTACGAGCTGCTCGACGGGGAGATCGTCGAGAAACAGACCGGGTTTCGGCATGGTCGGGCGCAGGTGCGGTTGGGGCAGCGCCTCACGCCCTACGATCGCCGCTCGGGAGGCGGTGACCGCCCCGGTGGCTGGTGGTTCCTCACAGAGCAGTTGGTGAGCTTCGCGGCCGGACAGACGCTTCGCCCGGACATCGCTGGTTGGCTGCGCGAGCGCCTGCCCGAGCCGCCGGAGGACCAGGACACCGTCGTGCAGGTCACGCCCGATTGGATCGCGGAGATCATCTCGCCGTCGAACGCGGGCAACGATCTGGTGAGGAAGAAGCGCGTTTGCTACCAGCACCACGTGCCGCACTATTGGATCGTCGACCCGCGGGACGAGAGCCTGACCGTGCTGCGCTGGACCGAAGAGGGGTACACCGAGGTGCTCGTGGCGCAGCGGGGTGAGCGTGTTCGACCGGAGCCTTTTGCTGCGCTGGAGCTCGCCGTGGGCGTGCTCTTCGGAGACGACGACGATACGCCGTGAGGCAACACCCCACCTCCACGACCGATGCGCGTTGAGCCAACCAGAGGTGTTGGTCCCGAGCCGGCCTTTGTTGGCCGAAGGGCCTGTCATTGCTGGTAGCAAAAATTACCGACCCCGGTAGACTGCCCCGATGAGCGCGAAGAAGATCAGCATCTCCGTCGGCTCCGCGCAGCTCGCGGCCGCTCGGCAAATCGCGAAGCGCGAAGGGATCTCCCTCTCTGCGGTCTTCGTGCGCGCGCTCGACCGAGAGATCGAAGCGGAGCAGCGACGCGCTGCGCTCGAAGAGCTCGCGCGCGACATCCCGCCCGTGGCGGCGAAGCGCAAGAGCGAGATCCGCGCGCGCTGGGAGCGGTCGTCGTCGAGCGCATATAGGCTCGTCTCACCGCGTGCATCGTTAAAAGAGTGACGGTGAGCCGTGAATCCCGGGCAAATCCGCCCGGCACCATGCTTGCTTTGCCGCCGGCGCCATGCGCATTCCTTCTCTCCTCGGCGCCGCCCTCGCCGCTTCCCTCACGCTCTCTGCCTCGTCGGCCCTTGCAGATAAACCGTATGTGGTCCTCCAGGACGACGGCACCCTCGAGACGCTCACGCTCGACTCGGTGCCCAAGGCCAACGTCTTCAAGAAGAAGCTCTATGCGCTCTATGAGGCGCAGGGCCAGCCCATCCCCGAGATCATGAGCGTTTGGACGACGTTCCCGTTCAGCGGATCGTCGGTGGGGACGTTGGAGCTGCCCATCGGCGCGGACGTCACGGGCATCGGGCTCGAGGTGTGGTATCCGCCGAACGGCACCATCGTCTCGAACAAGCCCCCGCTCAAGAGCATCTTGATCCACAACAACGTGCTCGCGCTGCCGGCGCGCGCGGCCAAACAGGGCGCCAAGGAGGAGGGGTTCGCCAATTACCTGTTCCTGTTGGAGCTGTCGCACAACTGGGGTCCTGCGCTCCGCGTCCCCGGGCCGAATCCAGATCTCCTCATCGGGTTTCCGTTTCACTGGTCGTTCTTCCTCGACGCGGGCGGCTCGCCCGCGGGCGGCAATCGGTGGCAGGACAACGGGGATGGCACCTTCACCGCCTTGGCCGAGGACCCTGCGACGCTCGCGTTCTCCAAGCTCGATTTGTACGCGATGGGCCTCGCCTCCAAAGATGAGGTCCCGCCGTTCGGCGTGCTCACCAACGCGGTCGTGCCGCCCATGCCCACCGATCCGCTCTGGGGTGGAGAGTATGAGGCGCACTCGTTCCCTTGGTTCGACACGACGAGCACCTTCACGGTCACCGCGACGCGCGAGACCTTCACCATCGATGACGTGATCACGGCCACGGGCGTTCGCGATCCTGCGTTTGGCGTGGCGCAGACCTCGTGGACGCTCGGCATCATCCTCATCGTCTCGCAGAACGACACCGCCGCATCCATCGCTTCGGCGGAGGCGTTGTTCGGCCCCATCGCCGAGGGCTTTGCGCCCGCCTTTCACGCGGCGACCGAAAATCGAGGCACGTTGGAGGTCGTCACGCACACCTCGACGATGGGCGCGGGCGGCGCGGGGGGCGCGGGCGGAGCCGGGGGCGCGGGCGGCGCGTCCTCGAGCGCCTCCGGGACGGGGGGAGGCGGCGACAACCCCTCTGGGTGTAGCTGCCGTGTTGGGGACGACGCGCCGGTGGATGGTTGGTTTGGGCTCGTGGGGCTCGCGGCGGCGGTGGGGCTCGTGAGGAGGAGAGGTCCGCGCGCGAATAAGAGGCTTTGACGCCGGCCTCGCTGACACGTCAGCTCCCGGGCTGACGTGTCAGCCCATCCCCTGACGCTCCAACCGCCCCTCCGAACAACGATAATTCGCGCAAATTCAGGCTGGCACGCCCGCTGCTCAAGGGCTCCTCCACGGAGGACAACACCCCATGATGCGTCGCGCGTTCGCCTTCCTCTCCTCGATCACCACGACCCACCCGGCGCTCCTCGCGTCGATCGTCGCTGCTCCTCTCTTCGTGAGCGGCTGTGCCGTCTCCCACGACGACAAAGAGGGAGATGAAGAGACGGTCGCCGAGGCGAGCGAGGCGCTCATCAGCCAAGTCACGAACGAGTCGTTCAGCGACGTCGGCACCCTCTCGGCCGGGTATTACGATGCGTGCGTCATCAAGCCCGATAGCACGGTGCAGTGTTGGGGCAGGAACGTGGACTACAACCCGGCGCCGTCGCCCTCGGGCACGTTCACCCAGATCGACGGGGGCGGCGATGGATCCTGCGGTGTTCGAACCGACGGCACGGTGAGCTGTTGGAACCAATATTGGAACTTCTACGGCGCTCCGCCCGCGGGCACGTTCTCGCGCGTGGCGGTGGGCGATCGCCACGTGTGCGGCCTGCGCACCGACGGCACGGTCACGTGTTGGGGCGACAACTCCTCGGGTCAGCTCAACGCTCCTTCGGGCCAATTCCTCGGCATTTCGAGCGGCTACAACACGAGCTGCGGTATCCGCACCGACGGCACGCTCGCGTGTTGGGGGTACGATGGATATTACTCGTTCGGCCTCGTCAACCCGCCGGCCGGGCACTTCTCTCAAGTGACCATCGGCCCGTGGCACGCGTGCGCGATCCGCGC
This sequence comes from uncultured Polyangiaceae bacterium, assembly GCA_964437785.1. Taxonomy (GTDB): domain Bacteria; phylum Myxococcota_A; class Polyangia; order Polyangiales; family Polyangiaceae; genus CAYTJL01. Next base: position 22,379 of record CAYTJL010000004.1, on the reverse strand, counting down.
CGACGACGCCGGCGTCACGTGTTGGGGCATGTACGGGACGGCCCAGTCGCCCGCGGGCACGTTCAAGAAGATCGTGGCCGGCGGCGGCCCCGGCTACGACTACGACTACACGTGCGGTATCCGCACCGACGACACGCTCGCGTGTTGGTACGGCTGGAGCTCCAGCATCTTTCATTCGAGCGCGGGCAGCTTCAAGCAGGTCGCGGCGCGCTACGGCGCTTGCTCGATGAACGCGAACGGCGTGATCGACTGCTTCCACAACGTCTATTGGCCCAACCCCTTTGGGAGCGTCCCCGCCGGGCTCGTGGGCAAGACCCAGCTCGACACGACGTTCCCGAGCCCCGCGGTGCTGGGCGGCGCGCGCTGCGGCACCCGGGTTCGCCTGCGGTCGTGGAAGGGTGATTATCTGCACCGCCCCGACTCGCCTCAAGGCGTCACCACCTGGCCTGTCGGCATCGGCAACGAGTGGACCGTCGAGTGCAAGCCGAACGGCAACATCCAGCTCCGGTCGTGGAAGAGTGATTATCTGCACCGCCCCGACTCACCCCAAGGCGTCACCACGTGGGCCTTCGGCGAGTGGGGTGTCGAGTCGCTCGCCAACGGCAACGTCCAGCTCCGGTCGTGGAAGAATGATTATCTGCACCGCCCCGACTCGCCTCAAGGCGTCACCACGTGGGCCTTCGGCGAGTGGGCGGTGGAGCAGATCCCGTGAGGCCGAGAGGGTAGAGGTCGTCTCATAAATCGTCGTGAGCGCCCCGCTCGGCGGGCGCTCACAGCCGAGAGCCTCGCCGAGAGCGAATCGAGGTGCGCGGCGCGCGAGAGGCGGGCCAGCGGGTCTCTCGTGGGCCGCGCTCTTGGCGCTCGCGGCGCTCGCCCGGAGGCAACATGGCATGATGTGGCGACGCGCCTCCGGGCCATCCAAAGGTCCACGCCGACAGGTACACGGCGACGATCGATCCGGTCATGAGGCGAAGCATCGATGTTCGATCCGAGCGCGTGATGGTTATCCCCGCAAAGGGCAGATGGACAAAGCGAGTGAGGGGCGGCGAGGGTGGGCGAGATGGGCCCCCCGACGTGCGAGCGGGTTCCCCACTCCTCCCTTCGGCGATAACCCCCCTCGCCGTCCCCGAGCGAACCCCTTGCAAGGGGCCGCCTCGCGTGCTCCGATGCGCCGTGCGCCTCTCTTCGATCCTCCAATGGTCTGTCGTTCCTCTCGCGCTCTTCTCCATGGTTCTGCCCGCCTGCGGCGGCGACGGGACGACCGGCAGCGGCGGCGCGCCCGCCACGGCCTGCAGCCCCGGTGAAGCCAAGGAGTGCTTCTCGGGCGCCCCCGAGCAAAAGGGGGTTGGCATCTGCGCCGCGGGCCAAAGCACGTGTCTCGAAGACGGCTCCGGCTTTGGCCCCTGCGAGGGCGAGGTGCTCCCCGCCCAAGAGACGTGCGCGAACCACGCCGACGAGGACTGCGACGGGCTCGTCGACGAGGAGGGTCCCGACTGCGTTTGCGCGCCGGGCGCGACGAAATCGTGTTACACCGGCCCCGCCGGCACCAAAGGGGTCGGCGCGTGCAAAGCCGGCAAACAGACGTGCAACGCCGACGGCACCGGGTGGGGCCCTTGCCAAGGCCAGGTCACGCCCAAATCCGAGACGTGTTTTACGGGCGTCGACGACGACTGCGACGGCTTCGTCAACGAGAGCGGCGCGGGCTGCGACTGCGCGCCCAACGCCATGGTGGACTGTTATCCGGGGCCTCCCGGCACCATGAACGTAGGCTCGTGCAAGCCCGGCAAGGCGCTCTGCAACGCGCAGGGCACGAGCATCGGGCCGTGCATGGGCGCGATCACGCCCGCCACCGAGACGTGCTTGAGCGACGCCGACGACGACTGCGACGGCCTCACCCAAGAGACCACCAACTGCGCGTGCCCGATGGGCGACGTCATCGCGTGTTACACCGGCCCTGCCAACACGGAGGACGTGGGCGTCTGTCACGGCGGAGAGCAGACGTGTTTGGGCGGCGCGCTCGGTTATGGCCCTTGCACCGGCGAGGTGAAGCCCTCGGCCGAGGTGTGCGCCACGCCCGAGGACGAGGACTGCGACGGCACGCCCAACGACGGTTGCCCGTGCGCGCCCGGCGAGGTGGGCAGTTGTTACACCGGCCCTGCCAACACCGAGAACGTGGGTGTTTGCCACGGCGGCATGCGCACGTGCAACCCCGATGGGCTCGCGTGGGGGCCTTGCATGGGCGAGGTCAAGCCCTCCGCCGAGGTGTGCAGCAGCGGATTCGACGAAGACTGCGACGGCACGGTCGACGAGAAGACCTGGGTCCACACCACGCTCAACACCAGCGCGCCCGGCCCGCACTCGTCGATGGTGGTCGACGCCGCGGGCGGCGTCCACGCGCTCTATCACGACACCTTCTTCGACGATCTCGTGTATGCGTACAAAGCGCCCGGCGGCAACTTCGTCAAGACCACGCTCAACACGAACGCGCCGGGGCCTTATCAAGAGCTCGTGGTGGACGCCTCGGGCGGCGTCCACGCGCTCTATCACGACACGTTCTTCAACGACCTCGTGTACGCGTACAAGGCGCCCGGCGGCAACTTCGTCAAGACCACGCTCGACAACGACATCCCCGGCCCGCACTCCGCGCTCGTCATCGACGCTTCGGGCGGCGTTCACGCGCTCTATCACGACATGTTCTTCGACGATCTCGTGTATGCCTACAAGGCGCCGGGCAACGTGTTCGTCAAGACCACGATCAGCGTCGACGCCCCCGGCCCGAACCCCAAGCTCGTGGTGGACGCCTCGGGCGGCGTTCACACGCTCTATCACGACACGTTCTTCAACGACCTCGTGTATGCGTACAAGGCGCCTGCGGGCATGTTCGTCAAGACCACGGTCGACAACGACGCTCCGGGCGCGCACCCCAAGCTCGAAGTCGATGCCTCGGGCGGCGTTCACGCGCTCTATCGGAACACCTTCTTTGGTGATTTGAACTATGCGTACAAGCCCCCAGCGGGCATGTTCACGCTCACGATCGTCGACACGAGCGATCCGGGCGACGATCCGGCGCTCGTGGTGGACAGCGCGGGCGGCGTTCACGCGCTCTATCACGACACGTTCTTCAACGACCTCGATTATGCGTACAAGCCGCCCGGCGGCAGCTTCAGCCAGGTGACGGTCGACACCAGCCAACCCGAGGTGGCGTCCGCGCTCATCGTGGACAGCGCGGGCGGCGTCCACGCGCTGTACGTCGATTTGTTCTTCAACGATCTCAACTATGCGTACAAGCCCCCCGGCGGCAGCTTCAGCCAAGTGACGGTCGACACGAGCGACACAGGGGACGATCCGCGGCTCGTCGTGGACGCGCAGGGCGGCCTCCACGCGCTCCATTTCGACATGTTCTTCAACGATCTGAACTACTCCTATCGTTGCCCGTAGCGCGATAATCGTTCGAGTCGCCTCTCGCGGTCGTCCATGGATGACCGAGCCATGATGGTTGACGGTGAGCGAGGGGCGGCGAGGGTGGGTCATCGCCGTCCCTGAACGAGCCTCGGTGATAACCCCTCTCGCCGCCCTCCATTTCAACGAGCTCCTCGACGATCTGGACGACTCCTATCATTGTCCGCGCCGCGCGCTCGCGGCGTAATAGGTAATTGATGGCGTCGAAGCGGGCGCTGTCGAGGACCAGGTGGGTGACGAGCACGATGGCGTGCCGCGCTCCTTCGCCGCATCGAAGAGGCCGGCGTGCGCCTCGGCCTCGGGTCAGAGCGACGCCTTCTCGGTCTGCCAGCGGTCGAGGATCGCACGGGCGCTGTTCTTGTTGGGGTCCATAACCTCGTCGTGCTCCTCTTTCTTGGTGGTCAGCTCGACGATATAGCCGTTGGGATCACGGAAATAGATCGAGCGTACGGCCTCCAGCTCGGCAGGCCCAAACGGCTGCATGCCCGCCGCTTTGCCCTTCTCGTACATCGCCTGCATGGTCACGGCGCTGACCTCGAGCGCGATGTGCAGGTCCGACGGGTTCTGCTCCTTGAATTCGAACGCCACCTTCGGGAGCTCGAAGAACGCCAGATAAGACCCGTCGCGCATCTTGAAGAAGATGTGCAGAAGAGGGGTCTCCACGCCGGTCTCCGTCTTGTCTCTTCGCAGCGAACAGGACAGGGGCAGGCCGATGAAATCTTCGTAGAAGGCGCGCGTCTCCTCGGCGTCGCGGC
>CAYTJL010000004.1:0-18065 GCA_964437785.1 uncultured Polyangiaceae bacterium | reverse complement strand
AGGGGCAGGCCGATGAAATCTTCGTAGAAGGCGCGCGTCTCCTCGGCGTCGCGGCAGCGATTGGCGCTGTGGTGCAGGCCCATCAAGGGGATTCTCTCGTCTTTCATTTTCTCCTCCATCGGCAAGACGGCGAGGCTGTTCCGAGCCGGCCGCGCGCGGGTCTCCCCGCCATGTCCGTGTGCGCCCCTTCTAATCCTGCGCCGACAGCAGGGCATTGGCCGCACGCGCCAGATCGAGGCCACCTGAATTCTGGTAGGCTGGTCGTCGCGACGCCATGACCGGCCCTACGACCGCAGACAGCTTCTACCTTGGAGAGCTCCCCACGGACGGGACGGTCGCGGCCGCGGTCACCGCTCGTCTGATCCAGCACGCGGTCGCGAGCGGCGTCACGCTGCAAGAGCTGCTCTCCAGGGTGGGGTGGCCCTCGTCGGCGGCTCCAGACCCGGATGCGCGCGTCCCCTTCCGGGTGCACTTCAGCGTGTGGCAACACGTCCACGAGCACGGTGTCCCGCGCGATTTCGGCCTCACGTTCGGAGACAGCTTCGAGCTCGACCACCTGGGTGTGCTCGGCTTGCTCATGACCCACAGCGCCACTGTCGAGGATGCGTTCATGCAGCAGATTCGTTTCCAGCGGCTCCTCCTCGACACGCCGTTCAAGCCGACAACGCTCACGCCAAGGAAGCTGGTGGTCGAACATCCCCTGTTGCCTATAGCGGTGGGACTCCCGCACATGATCGTCGCCGGCCTCGTATATTGGCTGAAGCTGCTCCGCTCGTTGACCTTGGAGCCCGTGAGGGCCCTCCGCGTCGAGCTGCCGCACGCGCCGCTGGCCGACGCGGAGCGGTACCATGCGGTCTTCGGTGTCCGCCCGCGATTCGAGGCGCCGCGTGTCCTGCTAGAGTTGGACCGGGCCTGGTGGAGCGCCCCGGTGCGCGCCCAGCCTTCGGGGTTGGAGGCCTATCTTCGCGCCAGCGCGGCCTCGCTCCTGCGGAAGCTCCCGACGCGCGGAGAGCGCTTGGACGTGGTGCGAGAATACATGAGCGACGAGCTGCGCCACGGTCGCCACCCCACCCTCGCCGGCGCCGCCAAGCGCGCGAGCACCAGCATTCGCACCCTGCAGCGCAGCTTGCGCGGCGCCGAGATAAGCTATAACGCGCTCCTGGACGAGACCCGGCGGCAGCTCTCAATCGAGTACCTCGGTGACGCTCGGCTCAGCATCGGGGAGGTGGCCATCGTGCTGGGCTACTCCGACCCGGCCACGTTTTATCGCGCGTTCAGGCGTTGGACAGGAGTGCCCCCCGGCGCCTACCGCGCGAGCGTGTAGCGCGAGCGCGTCAAAACGATTCTATCTATTCCATCCATCTATCTATCCACCTACCACTGCTGTGTCATCCTCCAAGAAAACCTGCCGCAGCCGCTCGATCTCCAGAATTTAACGCAAAGACGCAAAGACGCAAAGAGAGGGGGAAGGATACGAAAGAGGGCGTGAGCGGCTCGCCCGCGCCCCCACTCTCCTTCTCTTAGCGCCTTTGCGCCTTTGCGTTAAAAATTCCGGATCGCTTGAGGTTACGGCTCGTTCCTGGGAGGTGACACAGTAGTGCTACCTAACCGGGGGTGGCGCGAGGGAGGCGATAGCCCCTCTCGCCGTCCTCCATTTTCAACGAGCTCTAGGGCTGAGACGCCCCGCGCTCGTGGAGCACCACCTCAATCCGGTTGCCCCATGGATCTTCGGTGAAGAAGCGCGACACGCCCGCTCCCTCCATCTCACCGTCACGTTTGAAGGCGGCTCCGCTCGCCGCGACGCGCGCCGAGAGCGCCTCGTAGCTCGCGCGATCCGCGACGATGAGCGCGGGGTGCGCCTTCTTTGCAGGGCGGAAGTCGGCCTCGACGCCGATGTGGATCTGCTGCGCGCCGCACGCGAACCAGCACCCGCCGCGCGCCGCCATCGAAGGGGGCTTGGGGAGCTCGGGCAGGCCCATGACGCCCGTGTAAAACGCGCGCGCCTCGGCCTCGCAGCCCTTGGGCGCGGCGAGCTGGACGTGGTCAATGCCGCGATAGGTGATCGACATGTACACCTCAGCACGTGGTTCGATCGAGGGCCTCGACGACGAGATTGAAAGCGTGAGGAGCCACGCTTCGCAGACCGATCATCGTGAGCTCGGATCGCAAAAAACGTTCGTAGTGCGCGCGCTCATCGCCCAAGGCAAAGGCATCGAGCTGCGCGAGGCGCGCCTCCACCGCGCGCGCGATGAGGGGGCATATCGGTGTAACCCAGCGAGCGGCAGCTCATTGTCGCCCGCAAACACATTGAGGCGCGGCGCGAGATCCGCCGCGAGCCTCGGGGCCGGCCCAGCCTCGATGATCTCCAAGCTCGTCAGCATCGCCGCTCGTTCTACCAGGAACACGCCGCGCGGGGGAAGGGCTCGCTCGAAGATTCCCTCGACGGCCCGCGGCGGCCTTGGTAGGGAGGCGCATGCACCAAGGCTCCCCCAAGACGAGCGAACCCCTGTTCCTCCCGGTCAAGAACGAGATCGACTTCCCCTCGGCCGAGGCCAAAATCCTCGCCTTTTGGAAGGAGCGGCGCATTTTCGAAAAGACCCTCACGGCCGAGACCCGCGCGACGGGCCCGTCCAAAGGCACCTACGTCTTCTATGAGGGTCCGCCCACCGCCAACGGCATGCCCCACAACGGCCACGTGCTCACCCGCGCCGTCAAAGACGTGTTCCCCCGCTACAAAACCATGCTCGGCTACGACGTGCCGCGCAAAGCAGGGTGGGACACGCACGGGCTCCCGGTCGAGGTCGAGGTCGAAAAAGAGCTCCGCATCCACGGCAAGGCCGAGATCGAGAGCTACGGCGTAAGGCCCTTCATCAACCGCTGCATCGAGAGCGTGTTCCGCTACACCGAGGCGTGGGAGCGCGTCACCGACAAGATCGGCTTTTGGGTCGACCTCCCGAGCGCGTACGTCACGTATCACAAAGAGTACGTCGAGAGCGTGTGGTGGGCCCTCTCCACGTTGTTCCAAAAGGGCCTCCTCTACCAAGGCCACCGCGTCTCGTGGTGGTGGCCCCAAGGCGGCACCGCGCTCAGCGCCGCCGAGGTCGGGTGGAACTACAAAACCGTCGACGATCCCAGCGTGTTCGTGGCCTTCCCGCTCGCCGACGACCCCGATACGGCGCTCGTCGCCTGGACCACGACGCCATGGACCCTCCCCTCCAACGGCTACGCCGCCGTGCGCGCCTCGTACACCTATGCGGTCGTCGAGGGCTGGCGCAAAAAGCTCATCATCGCGGCCGATCTGGTCGACGCCATCGCCAAGAAGATCAAATGCGATCTCCGCGTGGTCGCCACGATGACCGGCAAAGACCTCGCCGGCAAACGCTATCTCCCGCCCTTCGACACGTACAAGGCCCTCGGCGACGCCACGTTCGCCACGCGGGACGGCGGCCGCGAAGGGCTTTATTTCAGGGTGATCACGGCCGACTTCGTGACGCTCGACAAGGGCTCCGGCATCGTCCACATGGCCCCTGCCTTCGGCGAGGACGACTTCGAGACCCATAAGAAGAACCTCACCCGCTTTGCTTCGCCCGGCGAGATCCCGCTGCTCTGCGCGGTGCGGCCCGACGGCACCTTCGGGCCCGAGATGGGCGCGCTCGAAGGCGTGTTCGTCAAAGAGGCCGACAAGACCCTCATCAAAGACCTGGAGGCAAGAGGCGCGCTGATCCACGCCGAGACGTACCGCCACGAATACCCCTATTGCTGGCGCGCGGACAACGACCCGCTCATCCAGCTCGCCCGCCCCGCGTGGTACGTGCGCACCACCCAAGAGATCGACCACGCCATCGAGAACAACCGCACCATCACGTGGCTCCCCGAGCACATCCGCGAGGGCCGCTTCGGCGACTTCCTCCGCAACAACGTGGATTGGGCGCTGAGCCGCGAGCGCTATTGGGGCACGCCGCTCAACGTGTGGATCTGCTCCCAAAACGACGATCACCGCGTCGCGCCGTCGAGCGTGGCCGAGATCGAGGCGTTGAACCCGAACGCCTTCGACGCCTTCAAGAAGGCCCGCGCCGAGGACCCGAGCCTCAATGAGCACCTCATCGTCCACAAACCGTGGATCGATGACGTGACCTTCCCATGCCCCACGTGCGGCGCCTCGATGAAGCGCGCGTCCGAGGTCATCGATTGTTGGTTCGACTCGGGCAGCATGCCGTTCGCCCAATGGGGCTTCCCCCACGCGAAGGGCTCCAAAGAGCTCTTCGACAGGGCCTTCCCGGCCGACATCATCAGCGAGGCCATCGACCAGACCCGCGGATGGTTCTATTCGCTCCTCATGATCTCGACCCTGGTCTTCGACGAGGAGACCCAAAAGAAGCTCGGGCTCTCCCTCTCGCGCGCCTATCCCCACCCGTACAAAGAGTGCGTGGTGCTCGGCCACGTGTGCGACAAAGAGGGGAAGAAAGAGTCCAAATCCAAGGGCAACTACACGCCTCCCGAGGTCATCTTGGAGCGCGTGCGGATGGAGTTCGCGTCGTTCGACGCGGCCTCGCTCAAGGTCCAAGGCGCCTCGCCCGGCACGGCCTTCATCGCGCGTGAGGACTACGAAGGGCTCGATTTGACGGGCGAGTCAGCCAAGATCACCGTGTATCGCGGCGACCGCGGGCAAACGCCCCTCACGCTGGAGGTCAAACCCCACAAGGGCCTCCCGCGCCGCATCGTCGCGCTCCACGCGGACGACATGGGTAAGCTCGGTGTCGTGTCGTGCGCCAAGGCCGACATCAAGCCCAACGAGGTCGCGGGCCAACCCCAGGAGGAGCGTGTCTATCTGGAGGACCCGTCGGCGCCCGCGCCCGGGGCCGACGCGTTCCGCTGGTTCTTTTACGCGTCCTCGCCCTCGTGGACCAACACGCGCCACTCGCTCACCAACGTCCGATCGACGCAGAAGGAGTTTTTGATCAAGCTCCGCAACGTCTATTCGTTCTTCGTCATCTACGCGAACATCGACGGCTTCGATCCGAGTCAATCGTCGGCGCGGCCGGTCAAGGCCCGCTCGCTCCTCGACAGGTGGCTCGCGTCGGAGCTCGCGCTCACCGCGCGCGACGTGACGCGGGCGCTCGACGCGAGCCATCTCTACGAGGCCGCGGCGAGGCTCGTCGATTGGGTCGACGCGCTCTCGAACTGGTACGTGCGGCGGAGCCGAGAGCGGTTTTGGGCCTCCAAGGACGCAGGCGACGCCGTGCTCGCCGACAAACACGACGCGTATCACACGCTCTATGAGGCGCTCACCACGACGGCCCGGCTCATGGCGCCGTTCTGCCCGTTCTTCGCCGACGAGCTCCATCAAAACCTGGTTCGAAGGCCGTTTGCGAGCGCGCCCGAGAGCGTGCACCTCGCCTCGTGGCCTTCCCCCGACGAGGCCGTCATCGACGAGCCCCTCGCCCGCGAGATGCGCGCCGTTCGCGAGGTGGTCTCGCTCGGCCTCCAGGTCCGCACGGTGAACAAGCTCCGCGTGCGCCAGCCGCTCGCGCGCGCCGACGTGCTCGTGTCGAACCGCGCGCTCTCGGACGCGCTCGCCCCGCACACCGCGCTCATCGCCGAGGAGCTGAACGTCAAAGAGGTCCGGCTCCTCCAACCCGGCGAGGAGGCGGGCGAGGTGCGTTATGTGATGAAGCCCAATTTCCGCGCGCTCGGCCCCAAGCTCGGAAAGAAGGTGCAAGTCGCCAAACAGGTGCTCGCCAAGGCCGACGCCGCCGCGCTGCGCGTCGCGCTCGCGACCGAGGGCGCGGCGAGCATCGACATCGACGGCGAGACCGTCGCGCTCGGCCCGGACGAGATCGAGATCGCCGTCGAGGCCGCGCCCGGCTTCGCCGCCGCAGGCGGGCGCGCCGGCGTCGTGGTGCTCCACACCGCGCTCACCGACGCGCTCAAAGACGAGGGCTTTGGCCGCGAGATCCTCTCGCGCGTCCAAGGGCTCCGCAAAGACTACGACCTTGGGTTCACCGACCGCATCCGCGTGGCGATCGACGGCGGAGAGCGGGTGAAAAAGGTGGTCACCGAGACGCGCGACGCGCTGATGGGCGAGGCGCTCGCCGTCGAGGTCGTGGCGGGCGCTTCCACGTTCGGCGGAGAGCCCAAGGCGCTCACCATCGACGGTGAGGCGGTGACCATCACCGTCGTGCGCGCGTAAAGCGGGAGAGCCCAGAATTCAACGCAAAGGCGCAAAGGCGCAAGAGGAGGGTCTCCGTTCGACCCCTCTCTTAGCGTCTTTGCGTCTTGGCGACTTTGCGTTTTTTCTCTTATCCCTTTCGGATATCGTTCCCCATCGTGACCTCCCCGCTTGGACGGATCGGCGACCTACGCGTTGGTGACATCCAAACCTTCCTCGCGGTGCGACGGTGGGAGTCGATCACCGGCGCGGCGCGCGCGCTGCACGTCACGCCTTCGCAGGTGAGCAAAGCCGTCGCGAGGCTCGAAGAGCAGCTCGGCGTGTCGCTCCTCGCCCGCGGCGCGCGCGGGGTGTCGGTGAGCGCGACGGGCCAACGCCTGCTCGTTCACCTCGAAGAGATCGTCAAACGAGCGACGAGCCTGCGCGCCGCCGACGCCGCCCCCGAGCTGTCGGTCGCGGCGCCGGCGTTTCTGTCTTCGCTGCTCTTGCCGCGCATCGCGGAGGCGCGGCGCGACATGCGGGTGCGCGGCATCGAGCTGCCCCCTCCGCTCGTGCGCGCGTACGCGGCCGAGAACTTCTTCGACATGGCGCTCACGCTCGGGCTGCCGCGCTTCCCCGACACGTGGATCGCGACCTCGATCGGCGAGGTGAAGAAGGCCGTGCTCGCGCCCGTCGCGATGGCCAAGGCGCTCGGCCCGGAGCCCGTCTCGGCGGAGAAGCTCGTGAGCATGCCCTTCGTGGTGCCCGTTTATAACTACAACGGGCAGTTCCTCGTGGCGGACGACGGCTGCCCGCTCGGCGCGGAGCGCAAGCTCGGGCACGAGGTGCAGACCGTGGCGCTCGCGCTCGATCTCGCGGTGCGCACGGGCCAGCTCGTGTTCGGTCCGCTCGTGGCCGCGCGCGCGCACATCGCGCGCGGCGACATCGCGGTGGTCGAGGTCGAAGGCTGGGACGTGAAGGAGCCCGTGTACGCGACGTGCAACGGCGAGCGCATGATGGCGCGTGATCAAAAGGAGATCGTCACGGTGCTGCGCGCCGAGCTCGCGCGCGCCGCGGGCTGATCACGCGCCGCGCTTCTTGATCGGGCGGCTGAGCCCGAGGTCCGCCTCGCGGATCGCGTCACCCTCGGCCGCGAGCGCCGCGCGGAGCAACGTCGCGTAGAGCTCGGCGTCGTTGGCCGGCCAGTCGTGCTCGACGAGCGCGGCGAGCGCTTTGGGCGCGAGGCCGAGCGGCTTTCCGCGCAGGCGAAGGCCGAGCCGCGCGAGCGCGTCGAGCGCGAGCGCGCCCAGGTCTTCGCTGCGCGCCGCGAGCGAAGGCAGCGCGACCGCGCGATCGCCGAGCAGATCCGCGAGGTGCTCGTCGAAGCGCCCGCTCGCGACGAGCGCGTCGACCGTCGAAGGGACCGACACGATGAGCCCTGTCCCCGGCGCGAGCGCGGCCGCCACGTAGCGCTGCACCTCGGCGGGCAGCGCGTGCGCGTCGAGCAAGACCAACGTGCCTCCCGACGCCTCGGTGATGGGCGAGCCTTCGGATCGCCATCGATCGAGATCGTGCTCGGCCGCGCTCGCGCCGTCGGCGATCGCGAGCGGGCCCGTCCTCCGCGGCGACGCGAGGTGCGCGAGCGCCGCCCACGCGACCGCGTCGACGCCTGGCGCGGTGAGCAGCGTCACGGGCTTTCCTTCGGCGCCGATGCGCTCGAGCTCGGTCACCGCGGCGCGCGCGGCGGGGCTGTACGAGGCGATCCTCGCGGGTCGTTCGAGCATGCGCGCGATCGCGACGAGGCGCGCGGCGTCGCGATCGCGCGCGGAGCCGAGCTTGCTCGCCTCGGCGCTCACGCGCTCGAGCTCTGCGCGCGCGGTCATTTCTCTCGCGCGCGATCGCGCCAAAGACGCGCTCACGCCGAGCGCCGCGCCGATGCGATCCGCGAGCGCGCGGAGCGCCTCGACCTCGTCGAACGTCCACGCCGGCGAGCCCCCCTCGGGCACCACGAGGAGCCCGACCGGCGCGCTCTCGTCGCGCACCACCGCGATCGCCGCGACGCGCTCCTCGCGCATCCACGCGGCGATCGCGCGCACGTCGGGCCGCTTCACCTCCGCGGCGCGCACGGCCTCGACGCGCAGCACGCGCGCGGGCTCGCCCTCGGCGATCGCGACGACACCTTCGGGCAGGCGCGCGGGCTCGGCGTGCGTGTAGCCGGCGCGATCGACCCACACCTTTTCGAGCGGATCCAGGCGCACGAGCGCGGGATCGGCGCTCCCGTGCGGCGCGAGCGCGGTGCGCAGCGCGGCGAGGGCCGCGTCGAGCGCAGCGTCGGGATCGGGCGTCATCGAGGCGATCATCGCGCGATCGAGCGCGGCCTTCCTCCGCGCGCGCGCGGGCAGGATGCGCATCGCGATCGAAGGCGCGGCCGCGCCGATCAAGAGCGCGATCACCGCCGCGCCGAAGGCGATGCCCGCCGCGCGCGAAGGGCTCGTGCGCGCGAGCGCCGCGGCGCCGAGCGCGATCGGCGATCCGCCGAGGCCGAGCGCGATCGCCGCGCGCAGCGCCTTGGGCACGAGCGCGGGATCGCGGCTCACCGCCGCGGCCGCGATCACGATCGACGCCGCGGCGCTCGCGGGGGGCAGCGCGTCCTCGGGCGCGGCGACGCCCACGGCCGACGCAGCGACGCCGATCACGAGCGCCGCGGCGCTCACGAGCGCGGCCGCGCCGAGCCGCTCGAAGGTGCCGATCTCCGCGCGCCGCATCGCCCTCGCGCGGAGCGCGGTCGTCGCGAGGAGCGCGAGCGATCCGAGCGACGCGGCGCTCGTCGCGATCTCCGACGCGAACGGCGGCAAGCCCTCGGCGCGCTCGCGCGCGATCGCGCGGGCCGCGGGCAGCGCCGCCGCGATGGTCCAGAGCAGCGACGCGAACGCCGCCGCGTCGAGCCTCCCCGCGTCGTGCGGAGGCGTCGCGAGCCCGCCCATCGAAGGGAGCCGCGCGATCGCGACGAGCGACGCGATCGACGCGAGGCCCGCGCCCATGTTGCCGAGCGCGGTGAGCCCCGCGCTCGGGGCTCCGACGCGCGAGGCGGCGAGCATCGCGACGCCGGTCGCCGCGACGCGCGCGGCGCTGCGCGCGCCGTCGTCGTCGCGAAGGTCCTTGTCGTGCGCCGTGCGCGACCACACGATCCCGAGCGCGACGAAGAGCCCTATGAGGGCGATGACCGAGAGCGGGCCCGGGCCTCCGCGCAGCGCGGCGAACGCGACGTACGCGACGGCCGCGGAGGCGAGCCAAAACGAGCGTTCGCGGAGAGGCACGGCGACGCGGAGGAAAATCGAACGGCCCGCGTCCGAGCGCAAAGAATTTCTCGCGCCGAGGGTGCTCTGCTACCGTGGTCGCCGTGGCGCTGAACGGGATCGCAAAAGCGTTGGGATGGCTCACTTTGGCGGTGGCCGGCACCTTCATTTATGGGTGCGCGTCGACCGAATACCCGCACGAAGGCGTGGGGCAGCCGACCGATCGCGCGGCGGGCGCCGTGCCCGACGGCGAGCTCGGCGTCTGCCGCGTGCCGCTCACGCGGAGGCCGCTCATCGTCGACGAGAAGCTCTGGGAGCGCACGCGCTACTGCACGGCGCGCACGCCGGCGCGCTTCATCCGCATCGGCCAGGGGTCGTCGAGCGATCCGAACGGCGACAAAGATCAGGAGCGCATCCTCCAGATCTTGGCCGAAGGGAAGAAGGACGACGGCACCGCGCCCAAGGACAACCCGCAGCCCACGGGCAACCAGCAGATGGTGTCGCTCATGCGCGCGCTGCGCGACCGGGCGCTCAAAGATCCGTACATGAAGACGCGCGTCTCGCGCGAGACGTCGCGCGAAGGCGTCTGCGACTACAGCTTCATGCTCAACAAGATGGCGAAGCAGCGCGACAAGCTCGCGAAGGGCGACAAGTGCGCGGTGAACGTCTTCGACCCGGAGATCCGCGGCGAGACGTGCCTCTTCGACACCAAGCGCGACGAGGTCGTGTGGCTCACGAGCTCGTGGTCGTGCGTCACGCGCTCGGGCAAGTCGGGCGACGCGATCTCGTGCTTCACGCTGTGCGCGTACGACGACTACTGCGCGAAGCAGGTGCCCTGCGCGGCGGCCGACACGGATCTCCTGCTCTGCATGATGGGCGTGTGCGTGCCCGAGGCCCGCGCTGGCTTCTGACTCAGTCACGATGGGGGGCTCCGCCCCCCAAACCCCCGCGGGCTGGGTCCCGGCCCAGCCCGCGCTCTCCTGGATCGGCAGTGAGGAGCCTGGATCGCCTCACTCACAAGGCTGAAACCACAATTTTGGGGCCGCGATTATCGCGGCCTGTTGAAGCCCCACGCTTACCACCTGCGGCGCTTTCGCCGCATTGGCTTTCGCTGGAGCAGGTTTCTAGGGCGCAGCCCCCATCGTGACCGGCGCGGAGACTTCGTTTCAGCGAAGCTCTCTGCCAAGACCACGCTCGCGCGCCTGCCGTCACTCCGTGATGTAGTAGACGCCGAGGCACATCTCGTCGTTCGTGCCCTCGCCCCAGTTCAGCTCTTGATCCGTCGTGTTGTCCCAGTGGCACTCGAGGTAGAGCTTGTCGCCGGGGTTAAAGACCTTGGGGGTCTTGAAGCCGTACGAGCCCTGCCAATGGAAGTTCCATTGGTTGATCTGGAGCGCGCACTCGTCGCCGTCGCCGCGAACGATGTTGGTGAGCGCGCTCGTGCCGCGCGTGTGCATGTGGAGCCCCGCGCTGTGGATCGTGAGCGGCACGTTCGACGGGATCAGATCGTCGCTGATGAAGTTGAAGAACAGCGTCGGATCGAGCAAAAATGAGTGCATCGTGTCCTTGCTGTGCGCGGGGATCGGCATCTTGTGGTCGGTCACCCACGCGGGGTCGGCCCACGGCATGATGACCGCGGGCTTGTCGACCTTCGGGTCGAGCTTGAGCACGATGCTCGTCGTGTCCTCGACGGGCGGCGCGGTCGACGTGTTGTAGTGGACCTGCATGATGACCTTGGATCCCGGGGGGATCGGGATGCCGGTGCCGGGCGGATAGTCTTGCCCGATGCCGCCCGGCGCCCACGCGCCGATCCATCCGAGCTGCACGCCGGCCGTGCCGCCGGGACCGCCGAAACAGGTGTAGCCGGGGCCCGCCTCGTCGGCGTCGAGCTGCTCGTATTCGGCGACGTTCTCGGGCTTGGCGAGGAACGCGATCACGTGGTGGACGATGGATGCTTGGCCGGGCTTCACGCCGACGCCCGTCACGTAAGTGAGCTCCGTGTCGGGCCAATCGACGAGGAAGCAGCGATAATCGTCGGGCCCTTGGGTGGGCGCGTACGGCACCGGCATGGTGATCGTGCGGTCGATGCGGGAGAGCCCCTCGACGTCTTGCGAGGGGCCTTTGCCGGGCGGCTCGCCTTCGGGCGCCTTGGCGTCGAGCCAGGCGTTGAGCGTGCCGAGCTGATCGTCCGACAGCGAGCGATCATACGCGTAGTCGGCGCACGAGGAGCTCGCCGGCCAAGGGGGCATCGTGCGGTCGTTGATGGCTTGTTTGATGCTGTCTTTGGCCTTGACGACCTCTTCGAACGTGGTGAGCGCGAAGGGGCCGATGCCGCCCTCGTAATGGCAGTTCGCGCACTTCTGATCGATGATCGGCTTGGCGTCTTGATAATACGTCGGGCCCGCGGGGGCGTTGGTCTCGCCCCCGCAGCCGGTCAGCGCGAGCAGCGGCGCGAGCGGCAGCGCCGAGAGGATCGCGTGGTGCTTCATCTTCATGGTGTCTCCTTGGTGCGTTCCGAGTCGTGGGAGGCGAGCGCGAGGAAGGCTTCGGCGAGCGCGCGCGTGGCGCGCTCGACGCTCATGTGTTGATGGCGGCGCAGCTCGTCCCAAAACGGGAAGCCCGCCGTGACCGCGAGGAGCGCGATCAGCGCGCCGCGATCGGAGGAGCCGTCGAGCTCGGGCCCGAAGGCGAGCTCGATGCCATGACGTTGAATGCGGCGAGCCTCTTTGAGCGCCGCCGCCGCGACCTCGGAGAAGGGCTCGGCGAGGAGCGCCGCGCGCCGCATCGGCGCGACCCGCTCGTACAGCTCGGCGAGGAGCCCTGCAAAGACGCGCGCCCGATCCGCGAGCGGCCCTTCGGTGAGAGGGGGTTTGAGCGTGGGGATGACCCGCGACGCCTGGAGGCTCACCGCCTCACCGAGCAGGTCCTCCATGTCACGAAAGTAGTGGAAGATGCTCCGTCGGGAGACCCCTGCCCGCTCGGCGATGCGCTCGGCCGAGGGCTGGAGATCCCCTTCCATGATGAGATCGAGCAGCGCCTCGACCACCGCCGCGCGCGTCTTCTCGCGGCGCGCGTGCCTGCCATCGAAGGTGACGGGCTCGGCGCGAGGGGGCATGACCACACGTTTAAGATCATCACGCAAGGAGAGCAACATCTATTTGCACAACGAGTGCAAATTGTTTTCTCAGTGGCCGGCTGCGCGTGAAGTGAAGTACGTCTTGGAGATGACCGGAGCGCGTTCCGTCGACGTGGTGGTGTTGGGCGGTGGTCCTGCGGGCAGCACCGCGGCGGCCTTCCTCGCGCAGGCGGGGATTGAGGCGGTGGTCGTGGAGGGCGAGCGCTTCCCCCGCTTTCACGTGGGCGAGTCGCTCTTGCCGCACACGATCCCGCTCTTCGATCGGCTGGGCGTGCACGAGAAGGTCAAGGCGCTCGGGCACACGCGGCGCAAAGAGGGCGCGACGTTCGTCACGCACGACGGCTCGTTCGAGGCTGTGTATTGGTTCGATGAGGCGCTGCCGCCCGCGCTCCCGTACGCCTATCAAGTGCGGCGCGACGAGCTCGATGCGTGCCTCTTGGATCACGCGCGCGGCATGGGCGTGGAGGTGCTCGAAGGGTATCGCGCGGACGATCCCATTTGGGAGGGCGACCGGCTCGTGGGCCTGCGCGCGCGGGATCCCAACGGCGAAGAGCGGCTCTTCCGGTGCAAGCTCCTCCTCGACGCGAGCGGGCAGCACGCCTTCCTCGCGCGCAAGATGCGTTGGCGCCGCACGTACGACGGGCACCACAAGGTCGCCGCGGTGAGCCATTTCCGCGGGGTCAAGCTCGCCGAGGGGCGCGAGTCGGGCAACATCACCATCGCGCTCTTGGATCGAGGATGGTTTTGGCTCATCCCCTTCCGCGATGACACGGTGTCGGTCGGCGCGGTGCTCGACGTCGAGCGGTGGCGCGACGTGAGCGGCGGCGCGGAGGGGCTCTTTCAGGCGGCCCTCGCGCGCGCGCCCGAGGTCGCGCGGCGCCTCGCGGGCGCGGAGCGGCTCATCCCGTTCAACGCCGTGCAGAACTTCTCGTTCGAGGTCGAGCGCATCGCGGGCGACGGCTTTTGTCTGATCGGGGACGCCGCGGGCTTCTTGGATCCCATCTTCTCGACGGGGGTCTTCATCGCCACGACGACGGCGGAGCGCGCGGCGCTGCTCGCGACGGCGGCGCTGCGGTCCAAGGGCCGCGTCGACGGCGCCGACATGGCCGAGGCGGCGACGCTCGCGCGGTCGCTCCAAAAGACGTTCTTCTCGCTCATCCAAGCGTATTACGACCCCCACTTCCTCGCGTTCTTCCTTCAACCGAGGAACCACTTCCACATGCAGTCCGCGCTCACGTCGCTCCTCGCGGCCGACGTGATCGGGCCGGATCGGTGGGTGTCGCTCAGCCGCTTTCGGATGTTGCAGGGGCTCGCCAAGGTCCAAAGGTGGATGGCGCCTTTCGGCAAATCGCTTGTCCGGCCGCTCCCCGCGACGCCGGCATGATGAGGTCGCCGCGCGCGCTCGGGGCGCTTGCGGAGCGGCGCGACATGGTGCGATAACCAAGCGGGGTGAGATCGCGATTTGTGATCTCCCGGCGTGAAAGGCAGGGCACCGATGTCGAAGAAGCGAACGTTCGCGCGCCTCCCGGCGCTCCTCGCGGTGGCGCTCGGGATCCCGCTCCTCGCGCCGGCGTCGTGCGCGAGCGGCACGGCGGCGACCTCCAGCAGCACCTCGGGCGGCGGCAGCGATCCGTGCGGCGCAGGGACGACGTTGTGCGGCGACCTTTGCGTGAGCACGGCGAACGATCCGGCGCACTGCGGCGCGTGCGACAAGAGCTGTGCAGCGGGCGAGGTCTGCTCGATGAGCCAATGCGCGCTCGAGTGCACCGGCGGCACCACCAAGTGCGGCAGCGCGTGTGTCAACACGCAAAACGATCCTGCGCACTGCGGCGCTTGCGACAAGCCCTGTGGGCAGGGCGAGGTCTGCTCGATGAGCGCGTGCGCCGTCGAGTGCGCCGGCGGCACCACCAAGTGCGGGAGCGCGTGCGTCAACACGCAAAACGACCCTGCGCACTGCAACGGATGCAACATGCCTTGTGGGCAAGGCGAGGTGTGCGCGGCGGGCCAGTGTGTCCTTCAATGTGCGGGCGGCACCACCCAATGCGGGAGCGCGTGTGTGAACACGCAAAACGACCCTGCGCACTGCAACGGATGCAACATGCCTTGTGGGCAAGGCGAGGTGTGCGCGGCGGGCCAGTGTGTCCTTCAATGTGCGGGCGGCACCGTCCCGTGCGGGAGCGCGTGTGTCAACACGCAGAGCGACCCGGCGCACTGCGGCGGCTGCAACTTGCCTTGTGCGCCGGGCAAGGTGTGCTCGGCGAGCCAATGTACGGCCGCCTGCGGACAGGGCTTGACCAACTGCAACGGCGCTTGTGTCAACACGACGAACGACGCGGCGCACTGCGGCGATTGCAACACGGTGTGCCCGGCCAATCAAACGTGTCAAAGCGGTGATTGCCAAGCGGGGGGCGGCACGGTCACCATCGACACGCACAACTTCAATGGGATGACGGAGTACCCGCTCGACACCGACGTGTGCATGTGCTGCGGCGGCACCACCAGCAAAGAGACGGCGGACGCCTTCTGCGTGCTCGCCGGCCACACGGTGGCGCAGAGCTGGACCGTCGGGATGATCGGCGGCACGAACTGCTATTGTTGGGACTGCATCGCCGTCAACCAGTGGTCCAACAACTGCTGCTCCGGCTTCACGACCCGGCCCATGATCCTCACCGTGACCTGCCTGTAACTACCCCGCTCCCAGCTTACGGCGCGCAGGGCGCGAGCCCGTCATCGACGGGCCCGAGCAGCACGGGCTGCCCCGTCTTGACGAGGGCGTCAAAGAAGCACGAATACCGATACTTCACGTCGCCCCACTCAAAAGGCACGTGGTGCCCGTCGATGCCGTCGCGCTGGGTCCTTTGCAGCGTCACCCCTTTGACCGGGCCGAGCGCCGCGTCGATGGTCACAGGGGGCGTGAGCACGTCGAGCCCGGCGAGCGCATACGCGTCTTTGGCCGCCGGGTCGGCGAGCGGCTCGACCAGGTTGAGCCTCGCCGCGGCGCCATAAGCATCCACCATCGGGGGGAAATGAAACGTGTCAATCACCCCTTCAATCATGAGGAGCGGCTTGGGCGACGAGCCCGGGAAAGGATCGCGCGCGACGTGCGGCGCCCACGTGGTCACGTCCACGGGATCCATCACCGTCTGAAAGAGCGTGAGCGGAGGATCGAAGACGTCGGCCTCGTCTTCGGCGTCGTAGCTGAGGAGCAGCCGCACGAGGGCGCGATAAGGCACCGGAGACTCGGCGATGGTGAGCTCTTGGAGCCACGTCCCGCCCGCGCCCGACAACATCCCCGCTGCGATGCGAGGCTCGGTGGGGATCGCGAGCCCCCCCATCGTGCTGCCCGTCGAGTGCCCCCACATGTACAAGCGACCTTGATCGTACCGGAACGATCCGGTCGGCGCCGGCGCCGAGGGGCAGAGCGAAGGGTCGAGCTGAATTTGGCTCACCGCACCTGCGAGGGTCGTAAAGTCGAGCGCGCCTTGTTGCACGTTGCCGCGAAACGCCGTGAGGTTACCGACGTTGAACGTCGCGCTCTTGCCCGACAAGCCATCAGGGTTGCGATCCCACGCGAGCGGCGCAGGGAACCCGAACACCGCGACACCCCGGTTGGCCAAGTACAAGGCAGGTCCGCGCCCGGGCGGGCCAAGGCCCTTGTCGGGGTTCTCGGAGGCGGGCGCCCGATCGATGACCTGCCGCGCCTTGCCGCCGCTGCCCGTCCCAAACAGCACGATGGGAAAGCCGCCCGCGGGCATAGGCGCCTTCTTGGGGATGGTGATCACGAAGCCCGTGTGATCGACCTCCTGCACCACCGGGTTGCCCGACGCGTCCTCGACGATGGCCCCCGAGCCGATCACATCATAAGGCTTGGGCCCTTGTTGGAAGATGGGGAAATCGATCTTGCCTTTGATGACACAATAATCGTCGTAGTCGTCCGCGAGCGCGAGATCGGTCACCTGGGGCGCCGGCATCGCCGCGACGTGCGCGCGCCAACGGAGCTGCGAAACGCGCGGATCGCCGGTGGTAAAGACGGTGGCGGCGGCGATCTCGCTCGTGTCGAGCCCCTCCTCCGCGAGCCACGCGAGGAGCGGCGCAAAGTCGCTTTGGGCGCGAGGGCCATAGTCACCCTCGGGCGCCTCGCCCGCGGCGAGCTTCACCCACGCATCCGAGGGCGACAAAGGCCGTTGATCGGCGCCCCCGAGCGCGCGGCGCACGACGAGCGCGTACGTCGCGCCCGGGTCGAGCCGAAAGCCCGGAGAAGGCACCACGGCGAGGAGGTTCTCGGGAGAATACGTCTCGGCTTGGGCCTTGAAGCTCGACACGATGGGGACACGAGCCCCGCGATCCTTGGAGCCCGCGGTGACGTTCACGAGGAACAAAGGGCTCTCCGGCTTGGTCGCGTCGCTCGGCGAAGGGAGCTTTGCGGCGTCGATGGCGCCGTCAAAGTGGATGAAGATCCCGCCGTTCACGCTGAAGCCCGTGGGGGTCCCCGCGGCGAGCGCGCGCACCTGGGCGAGCACCCCGGAGGCCGACGGATCGGGGAAATCGTCGAGCCTCAACGTGCCGTCGTCGTTCCTCCGGTGCTCGATGGGGAAAGGCGCGTCGAAGAACCCCGCGGACGCCTCGAAGCGCATGAGCGCGCGGACGCCCGGCGGATCGCCTCCGTCGGGCTTTGGAGGAGACCCCGATCCGCCGCACGCGCCGCACACCGAAGAAAGAAGGGCCGCAACGACAAGCGCTCGCCGAGTTGCCATCACGGCATGGTAAACGAGCCTCCCGCGCACCTCAAGGAGAGGTGATTGCGGCGCTTTATCAGGGCTTGGTGCGCTCGACGATAGGCTGCTTGTTGTCGGCGCGGACGCCGCGGATCTCGATGTACTTAATCGAGATCGGGCCGGAGAGCTCCACGTGGATGCGCTGGAGCTTGGCCGCGGTGCTGTTGATGAACGTCATGGCCTCGGCCACGCATTTGTCGCCCTCTTTGCGCGAATAGACGGCGATGGCGCGATCGGTGGCTTTGAGCCGCAGCGTCACCTTGCTGCCCGCGGTGGCGCGCGTCTCGACCTTTTGGTCTTTGATGCCGTAGCCCGTCTTGTCGAGGAAGTTGAGATCTTCGGTGACCTCGGGGCCCTTCTCGTATTGGCGCCAGTAGTTGTAGATGGGCTCGTCGCCGACCGGCACGCACTCCTTGTCGAGGCGAATGCCGAACTGAACCTCGTTCTTGTCGGTGTTCTTGCCGATCACGAAGATCGTTCGGACGTCGTTCGGCCCGAACCGCCCTTCGGCCTGCGCTGCCGGCGCCAGCGCGCAAAGCCCCACGAGGAGAGAGAGCCCACCGATCGCCTTCTTGCCGTTCGTCATGCCCAACATGACGGCCAGAATACTCGGGTATGCACTGCTTTCACCAGCGTCGTGCGTCAAAATCGTGCGCAAGGCGCCCATTTACCGTGAAGTGTGCTTCACACGCGCGCTTCACACGTGTGCT
>CAYTJL010000003.1:0-107087 GCA_964437785.1 uncultured Polyangiaceae bacterium | reverse complement strand
GGTTTGGGCGCGCTCGCGGCGTTCGCCGCGCTGGCGCTCGCGATCGCGCGGCGAAAGGCGAAGGGGTCTTGATCACGGGGAGCGGTGCAAATTCGATCCAAGGCTCCACCCGTTCGTGGTAGGTAGGATTTGTCCCCATGCTAGAACCTCTCGCCCCCCTCGCTGCAAAAGCTGAAGAGGCGAGGAGCGCTCTCGGTAAAAGCACGCGTGTCGTGATCGAAGCGCAGCCTGGTTCAAATCGAGCGGCTATGCTGGAGCAGTTGGCGCAGCTCTTGGGGGGCGATGTCGCCGTTCGCGTCGACGTACCGCCGTTCGACGACATCGATGCTCCGATCCATGCTCTCCTTCAAACCGCGGCTCAGCTCGGCGCGGAGGACGTGCGCGCCGCGACCCAAGACGGCGAGCCGCTTCGAGATCGCGCGCGGGTCATCGCGCAGAGCTTGGCGAAGCATCAAAAGGTCCTTCTCCTTTGGCTCCCTTACGCGCGGTTACCACGTGACCCCGACGAGCCGGGGGCCCAAATTCGCTACCGTCGCGCAGAGGATCTCTTGGGTGGCTGGCTCTCGGTCGAAGCGCTCAAGATCGTCATTTTGCTCAGCAACGACGCGATCATCAAACGAGCGACGGGGGGGGAGGGGCTCGATCGATGGTCGCGCGTGAGCCTCGAAGTTCCGCGATTGACCCACGGAGAGATCGATGACTCCTCGTGGGGCACGTTCAACCAGCATGCAAGAAAGCTTCGAGACGCGCTCTACCGGCGGCAAAATCCGATCACGCTCACGCCTGCTCAAACGCGGCTGCTCGTCGGCCTCATCGCGCTCGGAGCATCCCCGTCTTTCCTCCTCGACAACATGATTCCTCGTGGGCACGCGAAGCTCGAAGATCGCCTTTGCGAGAGCTTGCAACGAGATCCGGTGTTACGAGAGGGAGCGCTCAGGATCGCGCAGGCGCGGGCTCCCATCCCCCGGGAGACCGCCCTTCAGCTCGCCCGCATCCCTGAGCAATATGCCCCTTTGGTAACGGAGTGTATCGGGGATGGCGGAGAGATGTTCCGCGCTCCTGAATCACTGCGCAGCGCGCTCAATCGGCTTCGAAAGGGTCCGGCCGTTGCTGGTGTGCAAGCAAGGGCACACATCGCGATCGCGGATTACCATCAGTCACTCGACGGGGCTCCGTCACCCTACGGCGCGCTCTCAGGGATGGTGCATTGGTTGGAGAAGGTGCACCACTTGGGCCAATCGGGCTCAGCAGGCAAAGCACGTTGGTCCGCCCTCGATCTCCCGAACCGGGAGCTGTATTGGGACAGGGCCCGATCGCTCAGCGTCGATCATCGCGATTTTCTCGGCGCCGCCGAGCTCTATCGGGAGTGCATCCATCGATTCGACGCCGGTGACGCGTACGCGTGGCATTACCTTGGCTTCAACCTCGATCGCGCAGGCGCGGAGAGGGCAGAGGCGGAGCGAGCATTTCGAAAGGCGGTCGCGCTCCGGCCCGATCACCCTTGGTACAACGGGCGGCTCGTCACGTTCCTCATCGAGCAAGCGCGGTTTCGTGACGCCGACCAAGCGTGGCAAGAGGCGCTGGAGAGGGTCGATTCAACGGGAGAAGGTGTGCTCCAAGCGCCCTGGCTCTTCGACGAGTTCTATCGATGGATCGTCAAAGCGTGGCTCCGTATGGGCGAGGTGCGGAGGGCGAGGGCCGCGTTCGACACCATCCCATGGCACATGCTCGATCACAGCCCCAAACTGGAGGATCTGCGTGAGGAGCTGGAGGACGCGGAGGAGGCGGTGGCTCTCGGCGAATCCGTTTATCCATCGTCGACGCCCATGAGCGCCCGTTGGGTCCAACCGACCGACGTGGTCCCGAATCAGTCGCAAGATGGCTTGTCGCTCAAAGCATGGTTCCCCGGGAGGGTCTCCTCGGTCGACGAAGAGGGCGTTCACCTCGCGCTCGCCGTGCCCGACCCAGAGCCCGAAAAGCGACGGCTCATCGTCCGCACCCTCTCCCCAAAGGAATGGAAGCAGCTCGGATTCTGCAGCATGGCCGAGGCCGCCGAGCGTTTCGTCCTTGTCGCGATCTACGAAGGTGAACGAGGCGAAGAGGTCGTGCGAATTCACCCTGTCCCCGATTCTGCCCGACGACGCGCGCCCGACGAGGCGGACCCGCTGCGTTATTTCAGGAAACCGAGCGCGTGACCGCTGCGCTCGATCTCGGCTCGTTGAACGCGCTCGAGCGCGAGCATCTTCATGTCTTCGTGGCAGGCCCCGGAAAGGGGGAGGGGATCGCAGTCGCGTTGCCCGGCGAGGGGTGGCTGCTCGTCGATGGGTGCACCACCGCGGATGGGAAGATCCCGTTGGAGGAGATTGTCACCCGGTTTCGCGTTCGCGACGACGAGCCGGTCCTCGCGATGGTGCTCACCCACCCTCACGACGATCACGCCGGAGGATTCGCCGAGCTCATCGATTCTCTCCGCCCGCGAACCATCGCGCTCGCTGGGCTTGGCTCTGGAAAACCTGATTTACGTGATGAAATGAAGGAGCGTTTGGACCGCGCGAGGGCGGGAATCGAGAAGGTGAGGACGAACGCAGTGCTCGCCGCCTTCGCTGCCATCGAGCGCTGGGAGGAGAGCCACCCAGGCAGCGTCATTTCGCTCCACGACGGGCTCGCGATCCCTGTTCCAGACGGCCGTGCCTCGGTCGTGGCGAGAGCGCCGGACGTCGAGGGCTTGGCAGCGCTGCTCGCCAATTGGAAGCCCGCCCACGCCAACCATGTCAGCATCGTCTTGGAGCTGGAGTTTGGCGCGACACGGGTCGTGTTGTCGGGCGATCTCCCGCGGTACGACAAGGCTACATCAGTCCCAACGGGATGGGATCTCGTCATGGCCCGGCGCCCCGAGCTGGGGGAGCACACCGCGCTCAAAATTCCACATCATGGCTCGGCGGCCGCGACACACCCATCGTTGATGAGGGCTTTGCCGAACGGAGCAAAGGACGGGCGAGCGTGGGTCGTGACCCCTTACAACAGCTCCCGCTTGCCGCGGGTGGCCGACCTCGACGGGCTCCCCCAAATCCTCTCGTGGAAGCCGTGTGTGCTGCTCACCGCGGTGCCGGCGTCAAAGGCGGTTCAGGCCGTCGAAAAGAACGAAGAGAGCCCCGGCCTGGTGAAGCTCGAACAGTTGGTGTCGAGGGTGGCGCTACAACCAACGGGCCACCAATTTCTCGACAGCGCGGGTGTCGACGTGACCCCCGGCGACGCGGTAGATCCTATGGACCCCATCTGGTGCGTCGCCATGGACAACGAGGCTCGGCTCGTTGGCCGTTGGAGGGGACAAGCGGCCTTGGAGCTGGTCCCGTAAAGTCTCGCCCTCAGCTCCGGCGATGCGCTCACACGAACCCGACCACCGGGTGCGGCACATAGGCCGCTTCGAGGCGCTGCACCTCGTCGGTCGTGAGCTTGACGTCGAGCGCCGCCGCCGCGTCGTCGAGGTGGTGCATCTTGGTCGCTCCGACGATGGGCGACACCACGCCGCCTTTTTGAAGGAGCCACGCGAGCGCCACCTGTGCGTGCGGGATGGCGCGCTCTTTGGCGACGGCGTCGAGCGCGGCGAGGACGCGCGCGTCTGCCTCTTCCATGGTGGTGTAGAGCCGTTTGCCGAACTGGTCTGTCTCGGTGCGCGGCGTCGTCGCGCCGGCTGGGCGCGCGAGCTTCCCGCGCGCGAGCGGGCTCCACGGGATCATGCCTACGCCTTGATCGCGGCAGAGCGGCGCCATCTCGCGCTCCTCCTCACGATAAAGGAGGTTATAGTGGTTTTGCATCGAGATGAACCGGGTGAGGCCGTTCTTCTCGGCCACGTGTTGCGCCTTGGCGAATTGCCAAGCCCACATGGACGAGGCGCCGAGATAACGCGCCTTACCGGCTTTGACCACGTCGTGGAGCGCCTCCATCGTCTCTTCGATGGGGGTCGCGTCGTCCCAGCGGTGGATCTGATAAAGGTCGACGTAGTCGGTCCCGAGGCGGCGGAGGCTCTGATCGATCTCGTGGAAGATGGCTTTGCGCGACAGACCCCGCCCATTGGGGCCGGGCCGCATCATGCCCCAAACCTTGGTCGCGATGACCACGTCCTCGCGCCGCGTGAGCGCCTTGAGCGCCCGGCCCGTGATCTCCTCGCTCGCGCCGAGCGAATAGATGTTGGCGGTGTCGAAGAAGTTGATGCCGAGCTCGATCGCCCGCGCAAAGAAGGGGCGGGACTCTTCCTCGCCGAGCGCCCACTTCCACTGGGGTTGGCCGGGGAGCCCCGCGTCAGGGTCGCCGTAGCTCATGCAGCCGAGGCAAATACGAGAGACGACGAGGCCGGTTTGGCCGAGGCGCTGGTAGTCCATAAATGATCTCCTCGTCGATCGCCCGCTCCTTGTCAATCGCCTTGGGGTAGCATGGCCCCGATGACCGCCCCTCAAAAGCCCCGCGCCCCCGACGAGAGAGAGCGCGCGCAGTCGACGTTGGCCGCGACTCCGCCTTCGCGGGTCGCTCGATCGCCCAAAGACAAGGGCCGCGCGCTGCCGCTCACCGCCTATCGCCTCACGGCCACGGATCCGATCGTCACCCTCGCTCCCGCCGCGTCGGCCCGCGCGTGGATGGACGCGTCGTCGAGCCGCTTCGCGTACCGCTGCCTGCCGCTCCTCATGGCCAATCAAGCGGGCTGGTTCCTGAACCTCACCGACGACGTCGAGGCCGAGTGGAACGGCGGAGACAGCCTCTCGTGCGTAACCGTCTTTGGATCGGACCGGATCCGCGAGAACGTCATGAGCCACTTTGGACAAGGTATCTTGACGTTCCGGCTGCCTTACCTCTTCCGCACGCCGCGCGGCTACGACCTCTTGGTGCGCGGCCCGGCCAACCTGTTCAAAGACGGGATCGCGCCGCTCGAGGGGCTCGTGGAGAGCGATTGGGCCACATCCCCCTTCACCATGAACTGGAAGATCACGCGGGCCAAGCACCGTATCCGGTTCGCCAAGGGCGAGCCCGTCGCCATGATCGTGCCCATGGCGCGCGGCGATCTCGAGCGCTTCGACCCGAAGAGCAAGAGGATCACCGACGATCCCGCGCTCGATCGCCGCTACCGCGCGTGGTTCGAGAGCCGCAACACCTTCCTCAAAGACTTGAACGCCCAGGTCCCCAAGGCCGTCGACGAGGGCTGGCAGCGCGACTACTTCCAGGGCAAGGCCCCGGACGGCCCCACCGCGCCCGCCAATGAGCACCGGACCAAAATCGCGATTAAGCCCTTTGCATGATCGTGGTAGCCTTGGGTGAATGCCCCCGCGGCGAGGCGCACCCAAAGGGACGCGAACATGACGAGGACCACGATCTTCTCCGCTGCTCTCCTCCTCTTCACCGGGTGCGCGCCCACGTCGGGTGTCTCGGTGGCGGGGCTCGAGCCGGGGACCACCGCCATCCGCGTGCAAAACCACGTCACGGACGGCGACGTGCTCGACAAGATCACGCTCACCATCGACGGCCAAACCCTGCCGCTCGCCACCATCCCTCCCCCGGGTGAGGCGCCCATCGGCGTGCCCGCGCTCCGCCTCGCGCCCGGACAACACACCATCACGGTCCGCGCCATGGGCCGATCCAACGGCACCATCGTGGTGGCTTTGGCGCAACAGGTGTTTTATTTGAAGGGCGGCCCCGCGGCCATCTTGGTCGACGTCAAGCCCAACAAAGAGGAGCGCATCGCCGTGGATCTCTCGATGGGAGGGGGCGCGCTCGGCCCGGCGTTCGGCGCGGCGCCGCTCCAGGACAAGGACGCTCGCTGCGCGCCGCTCCTGCCCATCCCCAAAGCCATCTGCCGCGCGGCGGTCGACTTCGACGAGGCGGCGCGCAGGCGCGACATCGCC
This sequence comes from uncultured Polyangiaceae bacterium, assembly GCA_964437785.1. Classification (GTDB taxonomy): domain Bacteria; phylum Myxococcota_A; class Polyangia; order Polyangiales; family Polyangiaceae; genus CAYTJL01. The sequence continues at coordinate 101,196 of CAYTJL010000003.1, read as the reverse complement.
GCGGTGATGTGCGTCCAAGAGAAGCTCGGCGAGATGCGCCGGCTCGGCATCGTCGCCGAGACGAGCGATCGCGAGACCACCGAGATGATCGAGCGATCGGTCGGCAAGCTCTCGGTCGAGACCGACGCGTGCATCGGTGATCTGCGCGCCCCTCAGGACGGTATCCGCGTGTGGAAGACGCCGAACGGCGCCTCCACGGCCACGCGATAATCCCGTTCCCGAGCCTTCATGGCGCGCGCGCCGCGCTCATGAAGGGTGTTGGCAGCCCCTTTTGCGCGGACGATTTCCAAAAAAGGGGTTTCGAGCGGCGAGAGCGCTCTTGTATGCTGCGCGCCCTCTATGCGCTCTCTCCTCCGCTCCTCTTCGCTCTCGTTGATCCTTTTGGCCTCGTGCTCCGGCACGGACGGCGAGCCGCAGGTCCCGCCCCCGGGCACGGCTCCGCCCGCTGACACCGCGGTGGCCACGGCGGCGCCTCCGCCCGACCCCAATGCGCCTCCCATGACCGCAAAGCGTCCCGTCGTGGACGAATATCACGGGGTCAAGGTCACCGACGATTACCAATGGCTCGAAAAGTCGGACGATCCTGAGGTCGTCAAATGGATTGAAGAGCAGAAGAAGCGCACGCGGGGCTACCTCGACGCCCTCCCCGAGAGGCCCGCGATCAAGGCTCGCATCCAAGGCATCATGGGCGCGCTCTCGTCCGATCACGTCGCGATCGCGCCGCGCAAAGACAAGCTCTTCGCGATGCGCATCGACCCGAAGAAGCAGCAACACTACCTCGTGGTGCTCAAGTCTGCGAGCGATCCCGGCTCCGAGCGGACGCTCGTCGACCCGAACGTGATCGATCCCTCGGGCAAGACCAGCATCGATTTTTACAACCCCTCGTGGGACGGCAAGAAGGTGGCGGTCTCGCTCTCCAAAGGTGGCTCCGAGAGCGGCGACGTCCACATCTACGACGTCGAGACCGGCAAAGAGACAGGCGACGTGATCCCGCGCGTCAACGGCGGCACGGCGGGCGGCAGCCTCGCGTGGGCCGACGGCGACAAGCACGTTTATTACACGCGTTATCCGGCGCCGGGCGAGCGCGCCAAAGAGGATCTCCATTTTTATCAACAAGTGTACGTCCACAAGCTCGGCGATCCCGTCGAGAAGGACACGTACGCCATCGGCAAGGACTTCCCCAAGATCGCCGAGACGGACCTCTACACGAGCCCGGACGGCAAATACGTCATCGCCTCCGTCAAGAACGGCGACGGCGGCGACATGTGGCATTACCTCCTCGGGCCCAAGGGGGGTTGGGTCAAGGTCGCGGACCTCGCCGACCGCGTGAAGCACGCCAAATTCGGCCCCGACAAGAAGCTCTATCTGATGAGCTTCAAGGGGGCTCCCAAGGGCAAGATCCTCCGCGTGCCGCTCGATAAACCGTCCCTCGACAAAGCCGAGGTGGTGGTGCCCGAGGGCGACGTCACCATTCAGAGCCTCGCGGTCACGGACAAACGTCTCTACGTGGTCGTGCTCGCGGGCGGCCCGTCCGAGGTGCGCGCGTACGACCTCAAGGGCAAGTCGCTCGGCGCGCTGCCCACGCCCAAGCTCTCGGCGGTGCGTCAATTGGTCAAGCTCGGCGGCGACGACATCCTCTTTCGCAACACGAGCTACGTGGAGCCCGCGGCGTGGTACCGCTGGGACGCGAAGGCCGGCAAATCCGAGCGGTCCGGCCTCTTCATGACATCTCCCGTGTCCTTCGGCGACGCCGAGGCGGTGCGCGAGATGTGCACCTCCAAAGACGGCACCAAGGTGCCTTTGAACATCATCCGTCCCAAAGGCCACAAGCTCGACGGGTCCGGCGTGGCGCTGCTCATCGGGTACGGCGGTTATGGCATCAGCCTTGTCCCCGGCTTCGACCCGATCCGGCGTGTTTGGCTCGACAACGGCGGCGCTGTCGCGATCGCGAACCTCCGCGGAGGGGGCGAATTCGGCGAGGAGTGGCACCTCGGGGGCAACCTCGAGAAGAAGCAGAACGTGTTCGACGACTTCGCCGCGTGCGCCAAGCACCTCATCGACTCGGGCCACACCAAGCCCGAGCGCCTCGCGGTGCTGGGCGGCTCGAACGGCGGGCTCCTCATGGGCGCGATGCTCACCCAGCACCCGGAGATGGTCAGAGCGGTCGCCTCGTTCGTGGGCATCTACGACATGCTGCGCGTCGAGCTCACCCCGAACGGCGTCTTCAACGTGCCTGAGTTCGGCACCGTCAAAGACCCGAACCTCTTCAAGGCGATGTTCGCGTATTCGCCCTATCACAACGTCAAGGACGGCGTCGCGTACCCTGCCACCATGTTCTTCACGGGCGCCAACGATCCTCGCGTGGATCCTTATCACTCCCGCAAGATGACGGCCCGGATGCAGGCGGCGAGCGGCGGCAAGGTGCCTGTGTACCTGCTCCCGAGCAACGACAGAGGGCACGGCGGCGGCACCCCGCTCGACGCGCAGATCGAAGAGGAGGCGGACCTCTATGCCTTCCTCTTCGACAAGCTCGGGGTCAAATTCAAGGCGAAGTGACGAGCGTAGATTCGGAGGCTCAGCCGACGCCAAAGTCGGTGTGCGGCCGAATCTCGGGCGGGTAGAAGCCGAGCACGACGGCTTCGCGCGGGACGCCGGCCCGCACGAGCTCCTCTGCGATGGGACGGTCGGTGCCGTCATATTGAATCCAGATCTTGTCGTCCCGAATGTCGACGTGCAGCACGGTGCCGTGCACGCGGCGTGGGCCATCGAAGCCGACGTGGAGCAGCTCGTAGTGGTCGTGCGCAGGATCGATGATGATCTCGGTGTCGATCTGGCCGTGCGAAGGCTTGTAACGAGCGTACTCCTCAATGAGTCGTCGGACGATCTCCCGATAACGCGTCACGGTGCCCATCGGACGATCCTTTCTCGCTTCTCATCGAAGACGACGAGCCTCATGGTCTGGCTGGCGATCACCATCTGCCCGAGGCGCTCGGCGAAGATCCCCTCGAATACACGCTGCGGAACGGCGAGGTAGAGTGGCCGCTCCGGTTCGATCTGCAACAACACGCCGCGGTAGACGACGTACTGGCCGACCGCGTCTTCGAGATCGCGCACCGGCGAAGGGTTGACGAACGACTTGATCTCGACCGCGATTCGCTCGCCCCGGCGCGGCACCGATCGCGACGTGCGTCGCCCCGAGGTCGACATGGAGATCGCGCCCGCCAAACGAGAGTGTGAGGGGGTCGTGCGTAATTTCCCAGCCGTCCGCGATCAGCGCACGAATGACGGCGTCATGGTAGAGGTCGCGGGCGGACATGACCTGTTCGAGGACCGAGAGTATGAAGGGATTGCCGCTGGGCGTCAACAGCGACCGGCGCTGGTCGAGCGCGCGTCCCACGTCCGGTGCCGAGCCTCGTTGGGTCAAATTCAAGGCGAAGTGACGAGCGCGTTGATTTCGTCGTTCTCGAGCACCTTCTTGGGCGCGCCGTGGAGCGCCGCCTCGATCATCGCCTTGCCGACGATCTCGGTGGTGCTCACGTAGCGCGGCGCGATCGCCCGCGCGAGCGGGAAGAGCGGCCCGAGCACACCATACAAGATACGATAGGACGTGGTCCGCGACGTGATGCCGTGACGCGGCTGGATCATCGCGGGGCGGAACATGTACGCCTCTTTGAACGGCAACGCGAGGAGCGCGTCCTCGGTCTCGCCCTTGACGCGCGCCCACATCGCGCGCCCTTTGGTGTCCGTGCCCGCGCCCGAGATGAACACCAGCTTGATGGCGGGGCTCGCGCGGAGCAGCGATTGGGCGACCGCGAGGGCGATGTCGTACGTGACGCGCCGATAATCAGCCTCGCTCATCCCCGCCGACGAGATGCCGAGACAGAAGAGGCACGCGTCGTAGCCCGCGAGGTCCGCCTCGATCGGGCTCAAGTCGAGGAGGTCTTTGTGCTCGATCTCCCGCAATTTGGGGTGGGTCTGGCCCGACTTGGCCCGCCCCACGGTGAGGACCGCCGTCACCCGATCGTCGAGCAGGCACTCGCGGAGCGTGCCTTGGCCGATCATGCCCGTCGCGCCAAAGAGGATGACCTTCATACGATGTCTCTCCGCCGTCAAAGGTGCTGTGCGAAATACTCCACCACGCGCCTCATGGCGTGGCGCTTGGCCGCCGGATCGCGGTAGCCGTGCCGCTCGCCCGGGAACACCAAGAGATCAAAGTCCTTGTCGGCGGCGACGAGCGCGTCGATGAGATGCGCCGTGTTCTCGAAATGGACGTTCTCGTCCATCATCGCGTGGATCAAGAACAGCTTGCCTTGCAGGTTCTTGGCGTACCCCGCGAGGTCGCTCTCGGCGTAGCCTTTGGGGTTCGTCGCGGGCGTGCCCATGTGACGCTCGGTGTACCCGGTGTCGTAAAAGGCCCAGCTCGTGACGGGCGATCCGGCGACACCCACCTTGAAGCGGCCAGGCGCCTTGAGCATCGCGAGCGCGGCCATGAAGCCTCCGTAGCTGTGGCCGTAGATGCCGATCCGCGAGGGATCGACGAACGGCAGCGACGCGAGCATCGACGCGCCCGCGAGCTGATCCTCGAGCTCGACCTCGCCCGCGCGGAGGTAAATGGGCGCCTCGAACGCGGGGCCGCGGCCGGCCGATCCGCGGTTGTCGAGCTGGAAGACCACGAACCCGCGGTCCGCGAGGTGCTGCCACAAGAGCCTCGGCGCCCACGCGTCGAGCACGGTTTGAACGCCCGGCCCGCCATAGACCATCACGATGGTGGGATATCGCTTGCCCTCCTCCATGTGCCTCGGCTTGAGGAGCGCGCCGTGGAGCGTGGGGCCGCCGGGGCTCTTGACCGTGACGAGCTCGGGCACGCGAAGGCCGAGATCGTCGAAGTCCTTGTCGCGGGGGACGGGCAGATCGGCGATGACGGCGCCGCCCGGCCCGACGGCGCTCATGACGACCGTGCGAGGGGGCCTGTCCGCCGCCGAGTGCTCGTCGACGAAGCCTTGGCCATTGGGCGCGAGGCGCACGTTGTGGACGCCGCGCTCGGGCGTCAGCGTGGTGATCTCGCCGCCCGCGAGAGGGACCGCATAGAGCCTGCGCTCGATGGTCGATGTCTTGTTCCCCACGAAGAGCGCGCGCCCCAAATGCTCTTCGGCCGCCACGATGTGATCGACGTCCCAATCGCCGGACGTGAGATCAGAGACCTTTGCGCCGGTCGACGCGTCGCGCACCGCGAGGTGGATGTGGCCGCCCTGCTCGCCCGTCACCAAGAGGCGTTGTGCGCGCTCCAAAGGACGCACCTCGACGAAGCGCGTCCACGCGCTCGACGTCTCGGACCACAGCTCGCGCGCCTCGCCCGTGGTGGAGTCGGCGCGCAGCACCGAGAGGTGGTGTTGGTCGCGGCTCAAGGCTTGGAAGACGATCGATTTGCCGTCGGGCAAGAAGCCGAATCGGCCCAGGTAGCGCTCGCCGAGCCCCTTGGGCAGCGTGATGGGGGTGATCGCGCGCGTCGCGAGATCGACGATGAGCGCCCGCACCTTGGGGTTTTGCTTGCCCGCGAGCGGATAAGGCTGCTGCATCAGATCGGGTTTGCCGCCGCGATACCCGAGCACGGGGACGGTCTCGACCCCGCGCTCGTCGACCTCCAAAAAGACGATCTTGTCGCCGCGCGGCGACCAAAAATGGCCGCTCGGCTCGTCGAATTCCTCCTGCGCGACAAAGTCGGAGACGCCGCGCGTGACGCCCGCGGGCGCGCCGCTCGTGAGCGCGGTGACGGCCTTGGTCTTCACGTCGAGGAGGTGGAGCTCGCCGCTCCGCACGAAGGCGACGGCCGTCCCATCGTCGTTGATCTTGGGATCGATGTCGGGCCCCGCGGCGTCGGTGAGCCGCGTCACGGCAGGGGTCGAAGAGGGGTTGACCAAAAAGATGTTGCCGCCATACGGCACGAGCATCACGGGCGCGCGCCGCGCCCAGCGAACGTCGGTGATGCCCGCCGTGCGCTGGCGCTGCCGTTCGCGGCGCAGCTCCTCTTCGCGCGAGAGCGCGCGCCCTTCGCGGGCGAGGTCCTCGCCGCGCACGAGGAGGCGTGTTGTTTTTTGCGCCACGTCGAAGGCGAAGAGCGCCATCTTGTCGGTGCCTTCTTCGCTCTGGAGGTACGTGATGAGCGCGCCGTTCGGCGAATAGGCGACGAGCCGCGGGACCTGCCAGCCCGGCTCCGGGAAGCGCATCACGCGTGAGAAATCGATGCGGCTCGCGCCGGGGCCGAGGATGGGAGGTTGGGAGGCGTGGGCGTTCGGAGGCATGGGCGATGGTTGTCCGAGGGGGGAGCAGGCCGAGAGGGTGAGGAGGATCGAAGCGAGCGCTGCGGTGCGGCGCATGGGGCCGTATCTGAGCCTCGCGGGGGCCCGATGTCAAACGGGCAGGAGAAGGGCTATAGTCGGCCGCATGGCCGCGAGAGAGAAGCTCCGCGACGAGTCGATCGCCCTGTTCCTGAAAGGGAATGAGGGGTGGGGGCTCGAAGACGGCGCGATTCGAAGGATCTTCACGTTCCCGAGCTACGCCGAGGGGATCGCGTTCGCGGTGCGCCTCGCCTTCCTCGCGGAGGCGCGCGATCATCACCCGGACATCCTCATCACCTGGCGCCACGTGAAGGTGGGGTGGTGGACGCACGACGCGGGCGGCATCACCGCGCTCGATCTCGAGCTCGCGCTCGTGACCGACGAGCTCGTGACGAGGCGATGATCCCCTTCGATCTCGCCGCGCGTTTGGCCGTGGAGGGGATCGTCATCCCGGCTCGGCCCGCTCCGCCGGATCACGACGGCGCGGCGGAGGTGAGCGCGGAGCTGCCGCATCTCGAAGAGGCGCTCACGCACACGAGCTTTGCGAACGAGCAGCGCCGCAGCAAGCGCGCGGACAATCAGCGCCTCGAATTTTTGGGCGACGCGATCCTCGGCTTTTTGGTGAGCGAGCTGCTCATGGATCGATATCCGTCGGCGCGCGAGGGCGAGCTCACGTCGATGCGCGCGATGCTCGTGAACACGGAGGCGCTCGCGGCGTGGGCGCGGAGCGTGGGCCTTCGGAGGGCGCTGCGGCTCGGCAAAGGCGCGGACGCATCCGGCGAGGGAGAGCGGGACTCGTCGCTCGCGGACGCGGCCGAGGCGCTCGTCGCGGCGGTGTATTTGGATCGGGGGATCGAGGACGCGCGCGCGCTCGTCGCCACGATGGTCGAGGACGGGCTCGTGGAGGCGAGCGAGATCGGGGGGATTGGCAAGAACGCCAAAGGCCAGCTCCAAGAGCACGTGCAAGCGGGCGGCGGCGAGGCGCCGCGCTACGTGCTCGAGCACGAGGAGGGGCCGCCGCACCGGCGCGTGTTCGTGGTCGCGGTCGAGGTCAACGGCGAGGTGATCGGCCGGGGGCGGGGCCGCTCGAAGAAGATCGCGGAGCAGGCGGCCGCGCGGGAGGCTCTTTTGACGCTCGGGGAGATGCGATGACGCGCGCGCGGCGAAGGGTGCTCGGCGGTTTGGCGGCGGTGGCCGTCCTCTCGTTCGCGGGAGCTGCGTTTGGAGGCAGCTATTTGGACAGGGCCGCGCTCCTCTTGGATCAGGCGCGTCGCGAGGGCGACATGATGATCCCGAGGACGGGCGACAAGGAGCTCGTGAAGCTCGTCAAGGCGCTCGCGGAGGCGCGCTCCAAGGCCGCGCGGAAGATGGATGTGCCGAGCCAGGTGATCAAGGCGCACCCCCATTTGCTCCTCGTCTTGGAGAGCTATGAGCGGGCCGCGGACGCGGCGCTCGAAGGGAGCTTCAAAAAATTCATGGAGCACATCAACACGGCGCGGGATGAGGAGAAGCTCTTTCGGGTGATCATCGCCGAGCTCGGGTATTCGTTGCCGGACGTGGGGGCGAAGAAGTGAGCGCGAAGCGACCGCGTTATCCGATCGGCCACTCCGACTTTCGCAACGTGCGGCGGGACAACCTCGTTTACGTGGACAAGACGGCGTTCATCGACGAGCTCATCGACGAGGGCGCGCAGGTGCTCTTGTTCCCGCGGCCGAGGCGGTTCGGCAAGACGTTGAACCTGTCGATGTTGCGGTATTTCTTCGAGCGCTCGCGCGAGGACAGGAGCGCGCTCTTCGCGGGGCTCGCGATCGCGGGATCGAGCGAGGCGCGCGCGCATTTCCAGCGCTATCCGGTTATTTACCTGACCTTCAAAGACGTCAAGCCGACGAGCTGGGAACAGTGTCGGGAGTCCATCGCCGGCGTGCTCTCCGAGCTTTACGGCGAGCATCGTTATCTCCAAACGGAGGGCTCGCTCTCCCCCGACGTAGCAGGGGTGTTCACCGAGATCATGGAGCGTCGTGCTGGGTTTGGCGCGATGGTGGGCGCGCTCCGGCTGCTCTCCGGGCTCCTCGCGGAGCACCACGGCGAGCGCGTGGTGATCTTGCTCGATGAATACGACTCTCCCATCCACGCCGGGTACACCCGGGGATATTACGACGAGGTCATCGCCTTCTTCCGCGATTTTTTGTCGGGCGCCTTCAAAGACAACGCGCACTTGTTCAAAGGCGTGCTCACGGGCATCCTCCGCGTCGCCAAAGAGAGCTTGTTCTCGGGCCTCAACAACGTCGGTGTCTTTGGCATCTTGCACCCTCGCTTCGCGACGGCCTTCGGGTTCACCGACGCCGAGGTGAAGGGCCTCATCGACGCGGCGGGGCACCCGGAGCTGATGGAGGGCGTGCGGGCGTTCTACAACGGGTATCGCTTCGGCGGCGCCGACATCTATAACCCCTGGTCGGTGCTCTCGTTCTTGAGCCGCGGGGACAACATGCTCCTTCCGTTTTGGATCGAGACGAGCGGCAATGAGCTCGTCCGCGATCTGCTCCTCACCGGCCCGAGCGGGGCGCGTGAGGAGCTTTTGACGTTGCTCTCGGGCGGCGCCATCGAGAAGCAGATCGAGGAGAACATCGTCCTCCGCGACGTGACCGCGGACGCGAACGCGGTGTGGAGCTTTCTGCTCTTTACAGGGTACTTGAAGCCCGTGGATCTCCGCGTGGAGGAGACGAACATCTACGCAAAGCTCGCCGTGCCCAACACCGAGGTCACGGTCGCGCTGCGCAAGATGGTGAAGGCGTGGCTCGAGCAGCAGACGGGCAGCGACAACGCGCTCACCGCGATGCTGGCGGCGCTCCTCAAGGGGGACGCGGAGGCGCTCGAAGATCACTTGACGACCGTGCTCCTCCACAACGTGTCGTTCTTCGACACCGCACATCCGGCCCCCGAGAAGCTCTATCATGGCTTGGTGGTGGGCCTGCTCGTGGGGCTCGGCTCCAAATACGAGGTGCGCTCGAACCGCGAGTCTGGCAGGGGGCGATGTGACGTGTTGGTGCTGCCCAAGAAGGCGGGTGAGCCCGGGGTGGTGATGGAGCTCAAGCGGGTCAATGTGGAGTCCGGCGAGACGCCCGACAAGGCCGCGCGCGCGGCGCTCGCGCAGATCAAGAGCCGAGACTACGCGGCCGAGCTGCGGGCGAGGGGGGCCAATCCCATCCACGAGATCGCCGCCGTGTTCGACGGCAAGAGGGCCTATGTGCGGCTCGCGGCCAAGGCCGCGGCGAAGCGACCTGCGAAGAAGAAGCGCGCGAAGCGATGAGCGGGCTGCGGGCGCTGCGCTCCGAGGGGCTCACTTGCCCGAGAAGAGCGAGAACACGTTGGCGCCGAACGAGATGAGGAAGCGATTACCGATGGCGGGAGGTTGGGTCAGGTCGTGCTCCCAAAAGAACCCCAACGCCGCGGTCGAAGCGAGCTGCCCTCCGGGCTCGCCGAGCGGGAGCTTGACCTGAACCCCAAGCAAAGAAGAGAGCTCCAGGCGGGGTTTGGTGAGCTCAAGCGCGAGCAGGCCAACAGCGAGGTTGACGTTGAGCGGCCAAGCAGGTTGTCCGGTGTCGTAGTTCCAAGGCTCCACGACGCCGAGCAAACCCACCCTAGGCGTGAGGTATTGAAAGCCGGTAGCGTCTGAGCTGGACCGAAGCTCGCCGGGCGCCGCAGGGAAGCGAAAGCCTGTGAGCTGAACCGGGACCGTGGCGTAGATGCGCACGCTCACCGTCGGTTTGCACGAGATAGGCGGAATCCCAAAGATGCCGCGCGAGCGCAGCGATGCCTTGAAATGGCGCTCCGCCGGCGGGGACAACGAGGCGCTGCCTTCGTCCGCGACCGCTCCTCGATAGTGGATACCGTTGTTCGATTTGGCGGCGATGCGCACCTCGACCTCGTACATGTCGCCGGCCTTCCCGTCCGAGCCTTTGGGCAAAACGAGCATGTTCGAAGTGCGGGGGTCAACGTCCCAGAGCTGCGACGAGATCTCGGCGCCGTCCCGCCTGAACGTGACGAGCAGGCGCTGAGGGCCAAAGAGCGGGTTGATGAGCTTGGTCGAGTTGGGCTCCGACTTGGGCGTGAGGGCCCCTTGCTCGACCGCGTCTTGAAGCTTCTGAAGAGCATTCGGCGCCGGAGATGGTGGAGGGGCGCCCTCATCCTTCGCTTTGGGCACGAGCGTCTTGAAGAAGCTCTTCCACTGACTACAATCCTTGATATCGGAGTAGGGCGTGTCCACGAACACCAGCGCGCAGGTGCCGTTCGACACGTCGTCATGCGCGATGGAGCGCATGTGACCGTCGAAGATCGGCGCGGGCGCGCCGCGGCAATCCACGTAGAGCCTGTCACGAATCGGCAACGGGACGCTCTCTACGCGCGCGGAGTCGGCGAGCGTAACCTCGCTCTCGAGGAGCAGACGCTCGTTGGTCCTCTCTACGATGCAAGCTTTTTTGGGGGGTCCCTTCAAGACCCACTCCGTCACGGTCCTCGTCTTTGCGAACAGCTTGAGCGCGATCTTGATGGGCTGCGGTTGAGGGCTCGCGACGGCGAAATCGACGACGTCTGGGCGCGGGCCGTTCAGGGTCTTGATGTCGATCTGATTGTCAGGTGACTGAAGCCTCCACACCAACGAGGTGCTTTGACTCTCGCCGCGAAAGGTATTTTCGATATTTTGCTCTACGTCCTGCGGGCAGTCATCCTTCTTTAAGCCGCTCGCGTCTTGAGGGGTCGTGGGGAGCGGGGGATAGGTGAGCTTGGTCGAGTTCTTGACCCAACCACCGGCGAGCAAAATCTGAGGGGTCACGACGGCGATCCCCTCGCTCACCCCGTTGGCACCTTGAAACAAGGGCTCAAAGTCTCCCAACGTCGACGGCACTTGATACGTGATCCCGATCTTGGGTGTGGCGCCCGTCGTGATCTTGGAGACCACGACGATCCCAGCCTTTCCCAAGCTGCCCGTCGCGCCTTTGAGCTGGAACGTCTGCTCCCCCAATGGGAGGCTGCCCGGGACAGCGCTGAGCTCGACCCATCGACTTGGCGCCTCATCGAAGAAGGCCATGTCGATATCTTGCTTGGGCGCGGCGTGGATACGATCGTTCCCTACGATCAACGAGGTAAGTCGGTTCAAGCGGCCGAGGCACTCGTATTGTTTGGAGCTAAACCTCATTTGCTGGTGCGTGGCGCCCTGCACGATGGAGGTGAGATCGCCCGAGACGTCATAGGTACACGGGACGACGCGGACGTTCACCGAGGGGGATTTCGCCCCCGAAAACGTGACGCTGATTTGGCTCGGTTCGAAGTCCTGATCGAGCTTGAACCGCACGAGCCCGTCGCCTTCGACGGCCCCGGGAGTACAGGTGATGTCTCTCTTTTCGGCGCCTCCCGGTCCGAACACCTTACACGCCTTCGGCTCCCCGATCGCGTTGCTGAGCGCCTTCCGCCAGCGCGGGGTGTAGACGAGCCAGTCGTTTCCGGGCGAGAACGCCGGCGGGGCGAACGATGGATTTTTTCCAGGTTTGCCCCCGTACACGAGAGGGGTGATATCGACGGTCTCCCAAGGCCTGCTCCGGCGCTCCACGCTCCCCCGAGGATCTTTGGTGCACTCGGCCTTGGCGCCAGGCTCGAGCGCCGAGACGACGAAGCTGCTCGCCTCATTGTTAGGAAAGTCGTCCCCTGCTTGCGCCTTGCCAAGGTCGGACCTGGGTGCTCTGGAATTCGGCACCTCCGCGACGGCGTACCTGCCTGCGATGCGGCAAGCGACGAAGTTGTCCTTGTTGTCGATGGCGGCTGTCGCGGAGAGGCCCTCATCGAGCGTCAGGGTGATTTTGCTGGTCGCTGCCTCTGCGCTCCCTGCGAGCCCGAGCAGGATCACGAGACCCAAGGCGAGTCTCAACATCGTTTTCATGGCATTTGCCCTCCGTCCGCCGAGCCCCCGTTGCCCCCCTGCCCACCCCCGCTGCTACTGTTACTACTGTTGCTGCTACTCTGGCTCCCGCCTCCGCCACCTCCGCCGCTGTCCTGTGGTCCGGCGTCAGGGTTGACACAAGACACGTTTCCGGCGCCCTCCGCGAGGATAACCGCGCCTTTGGCCTTGTCGCCGTCGGATGCATCCACGCACACGTCGCGGAGCGCCTTGTGGGCAAACACGTTATCGAGGTAACGGAGCCCTGTGTCTTCGCACGACGCGTCTCGTCGTGCGCATGAGTTTGTCGCGCACACGCAGACCTCGTGCGGGCCATCGCATTGTCTGTACGAGTCTTTGCTCCCTGGGAGCAAGGTCCCGCATTGAAACCCATCGCCCTGCTCACACGCGAGCGGCACCGTCGCGATAAACCCTATAGCCAATACAGGCCATGCGCGGCGGAGCACATGGAGCATGAGCGGCGTGGGGCGGCGTCGGGCGCTGGGCATGAGCTGCCTAAAGCGCTTCATAGAAAGCCCTCCTCGCGACGACGCCAAGCAATCAGTGTGCCGAGCGGTGTTATCGCGGGCTCACCCTCCCATTGGCGGTCTTCCGTCCTCAACACGGCGCGGTTGGCTCGCGGAGGTGCGTCAGCGCGGGACGCGCGATCGTCGGTCGGAGACGCGCGTGCTCGGGGCTCATTGCCGCGCTTGCCACCACGCGGCCCAGCCGTTAGCGTGCCCCCTTACCATGGACCACACAACCCTCCTCGCGGCCATCGGACGGGCCTTGGGCCAAGACGGGCCTTATCGCGAGATCTCCGGCGAGCGCCAAGAAGAGATCAACATCGCGACCGGCTGGATGCCGCCTAAAGACAGGAGCCTCCGCGTGCTCGGCGGCGCCGTCGATGAGGGCGGGCGCGTCGGGTGGATCGAAGAGGAGGTATATGGATCCGAGGAGGTCGACCAACCCGCGTTGGTGAACGACCCGGAGACAGGCGAGCTCGTCGAGACCACGTACCGCGAGACGTGGGTTCATTCGAGCATCCACCTCCGCGCGGCGAGCCGAGGACAAGAGCACCTGCTCGGCAAAGACCTCGACGACAAACCCGCTATCGGCCTCGACGTGCCCTCGTACAACCCCTATTTCGGCTGCCACGTAGGCTTCATGGAGTGGCGCGGCGACGTCCTCGTGACCCTCTATCACGAGAAGCACGAGACCATCGCGTGGGCCGTCCCGCTCCACAGCGAGCCCTCGCTCGTCACCATCACGAGCGCCGCCGTAGTGCGCGGCGATGAGCTGTATTTCCAAGGCGAAGAGCCGGGCATCCTGATCGGGCTCTCGCTCCCCGACTTCAGCCCCCTCGTGCCGATCCCCACCGTCTCGACCGTCGATGGCCCATCGATTCGTCTCGACAGCGACATCGTGGTGATCGCCCGGCCGGGCTGGCGCGAAGAGCGCGAGGACGACATCGAGGTCGAGCGCGTCAAGCTCCCTCCGCGCGGCGCGAAGCTCGACAGCGCCCTCGCCGAACGAATCGTGCCGCGCGCCATCGAAGCTCTTTTGGGTCCAAACCCGCCGCAACCCTCGGCCGACATCGTCGCAGGCGCCGTGCTATCACCGCTCTACGCCCCGCAAACCCGCCTCCGAAGGAGCTATCACGAGGGATATCAGCACTGGTTCACGCCTCATTGGCTGCCTGCGTATTGGCACCGCTTCTTGACGCGCGAGGGGCGCACCGCCGAGGCCGAAGGCCATCTCGCGCTCCTCGACGCGCTCGCCGCCACGCCGGTCCCCGCGATCGAAGAGCCCTTGCTCGCGGCGGCCACGCGGCACGTGATCCAACGCGCCAAGGTGCTCGCCGAGGTGTGCCGCGCGCGCAAGCTCCCCGAGCAATGGGGGTGCCCGTTTTGGCCGCGCACCGACAACGTGTTTCGGAAGAAGCCCCCCGGCGGCGCGCCGAGGGGCCTCGTCGAAGCGATGGGGATCATGGCCTCGCGCCCTCCCTCGATCGGCACGTATTACCGGCCGGCCGAGGACGATTGAGCGCGCCGGCTCACGTGCGCTCGTAGACGCGGACCCAATCCACCCGCATCTGCTGCGGGAACACCGTGGATCCATCGGGCGAGCCGGGCCAGCCGCCGCCGACAGCCACGTTGAGCAGCAGGAAGAAGGGGTGATCGTACACCCATTGTTTGCCCGCGGGCAGGTCGGCCGGGGTCCGCTTTTGATAGAGGTTGCCGTCGAGGTAGAACCGAACCACGTTGGGCTCCCACTCGACTCCATACACGTGATACGCGTCCGAGAGCTTTTGGCCGCCGGGGAGGCTCACCCAGCTCGTGAGCGGGTTGCCGCCCGAATAGCCGGGGCCGTGGAGGCTCCCGTGCAGCGTGCCGGGCTCGTATCCTACGTTCTCCATGACGTCGATCTCGCCGCAGCCCGGCCAACCCACGTCGCCGATGTTGGCGCCGAGCATCCAAAACGCCGGCCAGATCCCTTGGCCATACGGGATCTTGACGCGCGCCTCGACGCGGCCATACGTGCGCTCGAATTTGCCGCGCGTCACGAGCCGCGCCGAGGTGTATTGGCAGGTGCCATACCAGCAGCCATAGCCCGAGGCGCCGCTCTTGGTCGCCGTGATCACGAGCGATCCGTCCTCCTGCCGCGCGTTCTCCGTGCTGTTCGTGTAATATTCGAGCTCTTGATTCCCCCACCCGTGGCCGCCGGTCTCCGCGGTCCACTTGGCGCCGTCCACCGGAGCGCCGTTGGGCCCGTTGAACTCGTCGGACCAAACGAGCTTCCACCCTTGCGGCCCTTGCGGCGCGCCGTTCTTGGGGTGGAAGAGGAAGTGTTGGTTGTCGCCGCCGTGGTAAGGCCATTGGATGATGGACGCGCCGGCGCTTTGGCTCCACGCGTTGACGTCGAGCGCCTTGCCCGTGTGGCGCGCGCGGATCGAGAAGCGATTGTTGCCTGCGTGTTCGATCGAGAACTGCTGGTTCTGGCCGCCGCCGTAGCCCCACTGCTGGAGCGGAGCGCCGTTTTGCGTGCTCACCTCGGTGATGTCGAACGCCTTGTTGCTGTTCGGGTTCTCGATCTTGTAATAGCCGCCCCCCACCGAGGTGACGCGGAAGACCTGCGCCACCGTGCCGTTGCAGTCCCATTGCTGGATCCGCGCGCCGTTTTGGGTGCTCGCCGCGGCGACGTCGACGCATTTGCCGCTGTGCGCGGCGGTGATCACGTACTCTCCCTCCGCGATGCCGCTCACGGCGTCCGAGAGCGTGTCCGTGTCGTCGCCTTCAGGGGCCGAGTCGACTCCGATGCAGCCGGCGACCAGGAGGGCGAGGGGGAGGATCGTATATTTCGAGGACATGAGAGGTGCTCCTTGAGGGGCAGTTGGCGTTCGCTCGCCACAAAGAGCAGGATGCGGGCCAACGCGTGGCCTTGAATTGCCCGCGTTTTGCCGGTGGGGGAGGGGAGGGGTGGTGTGATCCGCGCGATCGCAGCGAGATCCGCGCGATCACGGATCCGCGGGTTTTTTGGGCTCGAAGCGGGTGACCGAGTCGCTCGTGACCCTATAGCTGACGCCCGAGGCGGTGGCCATCTCGACCGTGAGCGAGCTGGCAATGTGCTTGTGGTACTTGCTTTGGTGCTTGCTGATTCGCTCGAAGATCTTCTTGAAAAAGGCGTCGCGCTCTTTGTCGGGGAGGGCGGCCTGGGCGTCGGTGATGGTCACGCGCATCAGCGGGAATACGATGCTGTCGTGCGAGGCCCAAACCCCGTGGGCGCGGTGGAGATCGAGCGCGATCTCGAGGAAATTCAGCTCGTGCTCACGCGCATAGAGGTTGAAGATGCTCACCCGCCCAGCCGGGGTTCGGAACATCGGCCCTTCGACGTTCTGCGAGAACCCCTTTTCCGCGATGAGCTCGTACGAGGCTCGTTTGCCAGGCTCGATGACCCCCATCTCTTTGGTGATCTCGTGTTGCGACTTGGCCTTTCCGTACCCCGTCGTGATCAAGATGAACGCGGTGATGGGCGGCGTCGCGGTCCGCCCGGGGTTCTCGAGCTCGCCGGTCTGCTTGATGGTCTCGTTGGAGATACGGCTGAACGTGACCTGTTTGGGATCGCGGAGGCGGAGGAGCGGCGCCTCGGGATCGTGGAAGAGCAAGCCCGACCCGTCGATGTAATTCCACGCGACGCCGGACACCACGTCTTTGCGGGGGGTGACGTCGAACGTGGCCGGGCCCATCGTGATCTTCAGCTTGGGATTGAGCTTCTTCGGGAGGACGGGCGTCACCGCCCGCGCCACGCTCATCACCTTGTCGACGAAGCTCGTCGCCGTGGCGCCTTCGGGGATATCGAGCTTCACCTCGACGTTGGTGTCGCCGCCGTCTTTGGTGGCAAAGACCACCTTCGACGCGTCGACGCCCGCCGCCGCCGCGATCTTGGGGACGAAGTCCGCGGAGAGCGGGGTCACCGCGGGGCGATCGAACGACAGTGAGCCCTTGTCGCTCGACGCGATGAAGACCTCGGCGTTGTCAAAGCCGGTGAGCGTGCCGTCTCGTGTGGTGTCGCTCAAGACGCCGAACGCGAGCCGCTCCTCGGCGCCGTCCACGTGAGGGGACTCGTACGAGGAGAGCGGGCCTTCCAAGCTCGCCAGCGTCACGGCGGGCGCGTCCTTCTTGGCGGGATATGCCTTGAGCTCGACCCGATCCCCTGCTGGGGTGAAGACCCAAACCGTGCCTTTGGGGCCCACGATGAAGCGCGGGCGATCTTCGCCGAAGACGAGCCGGACCCGGCCGAGGGGCTTTGAAGATCCCTCCGGCGCGGGGCTCGGAGCTGGAAAGTCGACGACGTGAACGGGGCTCGACCCGTTCCAATCGGTCCTCCAGATACCTTTGCCCGTCAGCATCACGAGCCCTTGCTCCGTGATCTGCACGAACCGCTCATCCGACGCGACATCGTCGCTGCCGAGCTTGATGGTCGAGGGGAGGATCGTGACGCTCTTGTCCTTTCGCGAGATCACCACGATCTCTCGCTTCAACCGGGGGACGGCCTCCGGGATCAAGGGCCGCGGTCCCTCCTCCGTGGTGGAGAACCTCTGCACGAGGACCCTCGAACCATCGGGCGAGATCCCCAAGACGACGCCGGTCACGCTGAGCGTGACCTCGGCCCAGTCCGAGCTGTCGATCAAATGAATCGTCGCTCGCTCCGGCGGCTCGTCGCCGGCCGTCGTCCAATAGGCGAGGACCTTGCCGTTGGCCGACCCATAGGCCCCACGACACTGCACCCCTTCTTGAGAGATGCGTTTGTCCGCCCCGTTGGCCGTAACAAAATAAAGCGCGGTCTTCTTCCAGTGCTCGACGCGCGCCGCGTTCTCTTTGGTCTTCGCGTCGAGGAACGCCTCGAAGCTGTCGTCCACGGGCTTTACGGTCGGAGGCGGGCCGCTCTCGCGGACGTACGCGATGCCGTCGGCGAACGCCGCGTGCGCGACGATCGCGCCGTCCGACCGGGCGATCTCCTTGAACCCACCTTTGCCCGTCGCGTCGCGCGCGAGGATGACGTGTTTGGCGTCCTCGAACTTTGGCGCAACGCTCGGATCGTCCGGCTCGCGGAGCTCAACCGTAAAGACCGTCTTTGCGTCGCCCGAGAACGTGAGGCCGCGCAAGCGCGCAGGAGCGCCGGAGAGCTTGCGCACGGACGTAATCGAGAGATCGCCGCGGCGGCACGCGCCCGCGCACGACGTGAGCAGGAGTAGCGTGACGAGCAGCGTAATCCGGTGGATGGCACGCACAGGGACCCCCTTTCGAGGCACCCCTCATAAGCGCGTCCCTCGCGGAGAGCAAGCTACGAAGTACGAATTCGAGGCGGGCGGTCAGGTCCTGCGCGAGATGGTGAATCCCGCGAACGACTGCATCACCGGCATGATCTCGAGCCGGTTGACGTTCACGTGCGGAGGGAGCGCCGCGCACCAGAACACCGCCTCGGCGACGTCGTCGGCGGTGACGGGCTCAAACCCCTTGTACACCGAGGCCGCGCGCGCATCATCGCCTTTGAAGCGCACGTTGGAGAACTCGGTGCCCGAGCAGGTGCCGGGCTCGATGTTGGTGACGCGCACGCGTTTGCCGGCCAAGTCCGCGCGCAAATTGAGCGAAAACGTCTCGACGAACGCCTTGCAGCCGCCATACACGTTGCCGCCCGGATAAGGATACGACGCCGCCACCGATCCCATGTTGATGACATGGCCCCTGTCGCGCGCGACCATCCCGGGCAGGAGCGCGCGTGTCACGTAGAGCAGACCGTTGATGTTGGTCTCGACCATCCACTCCCAATCATCGAGGCTCGCTTGGTGCGCGGGGTCGAGCCCCGCGGCACCGCCCGCGTTGTTCACGAGCACGCTCACCTCGGCGAAATCGCCGGGCAGCGCCGCGATGGCGTCCGCGACGGCTTGTTTGTCCGTGACGTCGAGCGGCAGGGCGAGCGCGCGCGGCCCGAGCTCGGCCGCGAGATCGTCCAAACGATCCTTGCGCCGCGCGGCGAGCACCACGCGCGCCCCCTCCTTGGCGAAGCGACGCGCGATGGCGGCGCCGAACCCCGACGACGCGCCCGTGACGAAGACCACGTGATCCGAGATACCTTGTGTCATGCCCTCTCCCGTCAAAGCGATTCGAAGATTTGAATCGGCACGTTCACGCGCAGGGCCCAAGCAGCCTCGTTGTGCTGCGCGTCCGGCTCCCAGTAGTAATGGAGGTCCTGCCCGTCCGCATAGCCGGCGCTCAGGAGCACGTCATACGTTTGCAAGTTCTCGCAGTAGTTGTCGCCCGCGCTCTGATCGTCGTCGTCGACGCCGTCGGCGTCGCTGTCCGCGCACGTCGTGCCCGAGCCGCCCGAGTCCAAATAGAGGACGGGTTTTTGGTGGCCGTGCGCCGCCATCCGCTGAAAGATGGTCTGGTTGTGCACGCCATTGCCGATGGAGCCCCACCCCATCGTGCCCGACAAGCTCGCCGCAAACGCATAATCGTTCGGGTGCCTGTCGGCGACGACGAAGCTGATGAGCCCGCCGAGCGACGAGCCCATCACGCCCACCACGGGCGGCTCACCATAGTGCTTTTGCACGAGCGGCCTCACCGTGCCTTTGAGGAAGTCGGCGTACGCGTCGCCCAGCCCGCCGAGCGTCTGCCCCTGAATCACGTCGGTCACGTGCGTGTACTCATCCATCCGCGCAGGCGTGTTGTCGATGCCCACGATCAAGATGTCGTCGGGCTGGTTCTGATAGAGCCTCCAACCGCCCCAAATCGCGTCGGGATCAAAGATGTTTTGCCCGTCGTGCACGTAGAGCACGCGCGAGACCGTCCCTACCGGCACGCGCACGCGCACCGTCCGCGGGCCGAGCGTCGCGTCTTTGACCGCGAGATGCCGGTCCAAATGAAGGCCCGTGGGGAGGACCAGGCTGATCTCGCCGAAGTTATCGTAATCGAACGACCGCGCGATGGGATCCGGCTCGTACGTTGTCCCGTCGGTGAACTTGTAACGATCGTTCATCGGCACGTCGATGACCACCCACACGAACCCTTGCTCGTGGGTCATGGGCGTCCCGGCCCAACCATCGTGATCGCCGGCGGTCTTGTCGAGGCTCGTATCGAGGGAGACAAAGAGATAACCACCCTCGACCGCCACGGGCCACCCCGCCTTGTCACCCCACTTCTCGACGGCTGCGTTCGTGTCGGCGCGGAGCTCCGCGACGATGTCATCCGCCTTGGGGAGAGGCTCGCCCGTGCCGCCCGAGCCTCCCATCCCCGAAGAGGAGGAGCCGCTCGATGACGCGCTCGACGACGAGGCGCCCGTCCCGCCCGTGCCGAGCGGGCTCTCGCCGCACGCGGCGATCGCCGGGAGGGAGGCTGCGAGACAGAGGGAGAGGAGGAGTGATTGGAGGTGAATGCGCGACATCGCGCGCATCCTATACCCTCAGCGGCTCGTCACGGGGAGCGTGATGCGGAAGAGCGCGCCCCCTTCGGGCGCGTCGCCGATGGTCACCTTGCCCCCGAGCTCGCGCACCAGCTCGGCCACGATCGCGAGCCCGAGCCCGGTCCCGCCCGACGCGCGCCGCGTCGAATAGAACGGCTCGAAGACCAGGGCGCGGCGGTCCGCCGGGATGCCGGGCCCCCCGTCCGCGATCTCGAGCACCACGCTGTCGAGGGCGTCGCCGTCCGCCGCCGCGCCCTCGATCGAGAGGCGCACCACGCCGCCGTCCGGCTGCACGTGGATCGCGTTGACGGCCAGGTTCATCACGACCTCCAGGAGCTGATCGCGGACGGCCTCGATGGGCGGCGCGGCCGCTAAATCCGTGCGGATCACGATGCCCTTTCGCGTCGCCTCGATCGCCACGAACGCGGCGACCTCGCGCACGACGCCGGCGAGATCGACCGGCGATCGCTCCTCGACCGGGGGCCGCGCGACCGAGAGCATCCGCTCGACGATGCGGCGGATGCGATCGCACTGCGTCGCGATCGTCTCGAACTGCCCGCGCGCCTCCTCGGAGATGGCCTCGTCCTGCGCGCCGAGCCGCGCCCACCCCAAGATGGTGCTGAGCGGCGAGCCGATCTCGTGGGCGAACGAGCTCGCGACCTGGCCCACGATCGCGAGCGCCTCGGCGTGGCGGATGCGCCGCTCCAGATCGCGCCGCCCCGCCTCGGCCTCGTCGACGCGCTGCCGGGCGTCGGCGAGCGCCGCGCTCATCGCGTTGAACGCCTTGCCCACGCGATCGATCTCGAGGAGCGGAGCCTCGCTGACGCGCGCGGAGACGTCGCCCGCCGCGACGAGGTCCGCGCCGTGGACCAGCTCGCCGAGCCTCGATCCGAGCGCCTGCGCGATCCACATCGCCGCGATGCCGAGCACGATGGTCGCGACGAGCCCCGCGGCGATCACCGTGATGATCCCGCGCTTGACCACCGCGCGCTCGAACGCGAGCTCGTGCGAGATCGCGATCGCGCCGATGCCCGCCTCGCCCACGCGCTCGACCCGCAGGAGGACCTCGCGATCACCCGCGCGCACGACCTCGTGGAACGTCACGCCGTTCGCCGCGACGCGCGCCGCGACGGCGCTCACCGCCGCGCGATCGACCGCGTGGGTCTCGGCGATCGAGGCCCCACGCTCGTCGTAGATCGCGACGCCGTTCACGGTGTCGCTCTGGTCGATGCGGCGGAGCACCTCGCTCAGATCCGCGGGGCCGTGGCAGCGCGTGCGCAGGGCCGCGCGGAGCGTGAGCATGTGATCGGCGAGCGCGCGATCGGCGGCCTCCACGAGCAGCGCGCGCCCCGTCACGAGGACGAGCGCGCCGAGCGCGGTGAGGACGACGAGCACCGGCACGACGAGGATCGCCGCGAGGCGGCGCCGGAGCCTCGCGCGGGCTTGGAGGTGAGGCACGCGTCCCACTTTGCACGCCGCGCGCCACGCGGGTAAAGACCTTGGCCGTGGCCGCCGCGATCCCGCTCTTGATCGTCGAGGACGACGCCGCGCTCGCCAAGCTCTTCCTGGGCATCGCGAAGAAGCGCGGCTACGCGGCCGAGGCGGTCGCGTCCTTCGCCGAGGGCAAGGCGCTCGTCGAGGCGGGGGACATCGGCGTGCTCGTCTCCGACGTGCGCCTGCCCGACGGCGACGGGCTCGATCTCGTCGCGCTGGCGAAGAAGACCGACCCACGCACGGCGATCATCGCGATCACCGCGTTCGGGAGCATCGAGCTCGCGGTGCGCGCGGTGCGGCTCGGCGCGTACGATTTTTTGACCAAGCCCGTGGAGCCCGCGGTCTTCGGCGCAGCGCTCGATCGCGCGGCGGAGGCGAGGCGCCTGCGCGACGAGGTCTCGCGGCTCCGCACCGAGCTCAACGCCGCGAAGATCACCACGGGGATCGTCGGCAAGAGCCGCGCGCTCGCCGACATCGTCGCGATCATCGAGCGGGTCGCGGACTCGGCGGCGACGGTGCTCGTCACGGGCCCCACGGGATCGGGCAAGGAGCGCGTCGCGCGCGCGCTCCACGAGGCGAGCCGCAGGAGGGACGCGCCGTTCGTCGCGGTGAACGCGGCGGCCGTGCCCGAGCAGCTCTTGGAGAGCGAGCTGTTCGGCTACGTGCGCGGGGCCTTCACCGACGCGCGAGCCGACAAAAAAGGCCTTTTTGTGGAGGCCGACGGGGGCACGCTCTTCCTCGACGAGATCGGCGATCTGCCGATGATGCTCCAAGCGAAGCTCCTCCGCGTGCTGCAAGAGCGCGAGGTGCGGCCGCTCGGCGCGTCGAAGAGCCGCGCGATCGACGTGCGCGTCGTCGCGGCGACGCACCACGATCTGCGCCGCGCGATCAAGGAAGGGCGCTTCCGCGAGGATCTCTTCTACCGGCTCGCCGTGATCGAGATCGCGATCCCTCCGCTCCGCGACAGGCCCGAGGACATCCTGCCGCTCGCCGAGCTGTTCCTCCGACGCGCGAACGATCGCGCGGGCCGCTCGATCAAAGGGCTCTCGTCGGCCGCCGCGCGCAAGCTCGTCGCGTACGCGTGGCCCGGCAACGTGCGCGAGCTGGAGAACGCGATCGAGCGCGCGGTCGCGTTCGCGCAGGACGAGTGGGTGAGCCCCGGCGATCTGCCGCCGATGATCGCCGAGCCCGCGCAGCACGACCCCTTCTCCGGCGCCGCGGAGCGGATGATGACGCTCGACGAGCTGGAGCGCGGCTACGTGCGCCACGTGCTCGAGCGCCTCGGCGGCAACAAGGTGCGCGCCGCGGCCGCGCTCGGCATCAACCGCCGGACGATCCAGCGCTGGCTCGGCGACGAGGGCGGCGGCAACAACGACGACGGCTGAGCGCCCGCGAGGGCGCGTGCGACATCGAGTCGCACCTGCGATCGTCGATCACACGCGCGCGGCGATCCCCGCCTCGAACCGCGCGGATCCGGCGCGGCACGAAGGTTGAAGTGCATGGGCGCGTGACCTCCCACGATCACCCCACGCCCTTTCGACGCCTCGTCTCCCTGCTCCGCCTCGAACGAGAGGACGTTTGGATCGCGGTCATCTACTCGATCGCGATCGGCGTCGTCTCGCTCGTCGCGCCCATCGGCGTGCAGACGCTGGTCTCGTCCGTGGCCTTCAGCGGGATGCTCCAGCCCATCGTGGTGCTCACGATCCTCGTCTTCGTGGGGCTCGCGCTGGCGAGCGTGCTCCGCGCGATGCAGGCGATCGTGGTCGAGCGCGTGCAGCAGCGCGTGTTCGCGCGCGTCACGCTCGACCTCTCGGAGCGGCTGCCGCGCGTGCGCGCCGAGGCGTTCGATCGCGAGCACGGGCCCGAGCTCGTCAACCGCTTCTTCGACGTGCTCGTCGTGCAGAAGGGCGCCGCGACGCTGCTCGTGGACGGGCTCGGCGTCGCGCTCACGACGATCGTCGGCATGATCATCTTGGCCTTCTATCACCCGATTTTGCTCGCGTTCGACGTCGTCCTCATCGCGATGGTGGGCCTCATCCTGTTCGGGCTCGGCAAGCGCGCGCTCGCGACGTCGATCGACGAGTCGAAGGCGAAATACGGCGTCGCGGCGTGGCTCGAAGAGATGGCGCGGCACCCGGCCGCGTTCAAGACGGGCGGCGGCCCGGCGTACGCCGCGACGCGCGCGGAGGATCTCCTCCGCGGCTACCTCGACGCGCGGCGCGCGCACTTCGACGTGGTCTTCCGGCAGATCGCGGGCGCGCTCGCGATCCAGGCGATCGCGGGCGCGGCGCTGCTCGGCACGGGCGGGTGGCTCGTGATCCAAGGCAAGCTCACGCTCGGCCAGCTCGTCGCCGCGGAGCTCATCGTCACGGTCGTCGTCGCGGGCCTCGCGAAGATCGGCAAATACCTCGAGGTTTATTACGATCTGCTCACGGGGATGGACAAGCTCGGCCACCTCGTCGATCTGCCGCTCGAGCCCTCGGGGGGCGACGTGCTTCGGAGGGGCGCCCTCGGCGCCGAGGTCAAGCTCATGGGCGTGGCGTACGCGTACGAGGGCGGGGACGACGTCCTCACCAACGTGAGCGCGTCGATCGAGTCGGGCCGGCGCGTCGCGCTCATCGGGCCGAACGGCGCGGGCAAGAGCACGCTCGTCGATCTGATCTACGGCATGCGCGCGCCCACGAAGGGCCGCATCGTGATCGACGGCGTCGATCTGCGCGACATCAGCTTGGGCTCGCTGCGCGAGCACGTCGCGCTCGTCCGCGGCGCGGAGATCTTCGAGGGCACCGTCGAGGAGAACGTGCGCATGGGCAGGGCCGAGGTCTCGGCCGAGGACGTGCGCCGCGCGCTCTCCGCGGTCGGCCTCCTCGACGGCCTCCTCGCGCAGCCCGACGGCCTCAAGAGGCGCCTCACCACGGGCGGCCCTGAGCTGTCGCACGGGCAGTCGAAGCGCCTCGCGATCGCGCGCGCGATCGCCGCGCGGCCGAGGCTCATCGTGCTCGACGAGTCGCTCGACGGGCTCGACGCCGACGCGCGGCGCACGATCCAGGCGGCGCTCTTCGACGATCGCACGCCCTGGACGCTGCTCATGACGTCGCACGATCGCGAGGCGCTCCTCCGCGCCGACCAGATCCTCGTGCTCGACGCCGGCAAGCTCAGGCCGCTCCGCGCCGAAGATCGCTCGCTCGTCTGATCGCGGCACACCCTTTGAATTCCGAGGTCCACGTGAAGAACGCACACGCTTACCGCGACACGATCCCGTTCGACGTCCCCGCCGCGACGCGCCTCGTGCGCCCGTCGAGCGCGGCCAAGACCCTCGCGCGCATCATGGCCGTCGCCTCGACGATCATCCTCCTCGGGCTGTTCGCCCTGCCCTGGCAGCAAAACTCGCAGGCCAGGGGCCGGGTCATCGCGTTCGCCGCGATCGATCGGCAGCAGAACATCGACGCGCCCGTCGAGGGGCGCATCGTCAAGTGGCTCGTGCAGGAGGGCGACAAGGTGAGGGAGGGTCAAGAGATCGTCGAGATCGCCGACAACGACCCTGCGATCTTGGATCGCCTCGGCGACGAGAAGGAGGCGATCGAGGCGCGCATCGACGCCGCCAAGAGCCGCGTGGTCGCGGTCGACGCGCGCATCGACGCGCTCATGGGATCGCGCGCGAGCGCGCTCTCCGCGGCCGAGTCGCGCGTGCGCATGGCGCGCGATCGGGTGCGCGCGGCGGAGCAGACGGTGCTCTCCGCGGAGGCGGCGCGGCGCACGGCCGACCTCAACATGGATCGGCTCAAGAAGCTGCACGAGGAGGGGCTCCAGTCGAAGCGCGCGCTCGAGCTCGCGGAGCTCGATCTCGTCCGCACGAGCACGGACCTCGATCGCGCGCGCGCGGCGCTCGCCGCGGCGAGGTCCGAGGAGATCGCGCTCGCGAGCGATCAGGTGAAGGTGGGCAACGACATGACGGCCTCGATCAACGACGCGAACGCGACCAAGGCGACGGCGCTCGCCGAGATCGCGAACGGCGCGGCCGAGCTCGCGCGGATGGAGGTGCGCATGGCGCGGCAGGCCACGCAGCGCGTGACGGCGCCGCGCGCGGGCGCGATCTTCCGCATCGTCGCGAAGCAGGGCGGCGACTTCGTCAAATCCTCCGACACGCTCGCGATCTTGGTCCCCGACACCGACGATCGCGCGGTCGAGCTGTGGATCGACGGCAACGACATCAACCTCGTGCGCGTCGGCCGCAAGGTGCGCCTCCAGTTCGAAGGGTGGCCCGCGGTGCAGTTCTCGGGCTGGCCCTCGGCCGCGGTCGGCACGTACGGCGGGCACGTCGCGATCGTCGACGCGCTCGACGACGGGCAAGGCCGCTTCCGCGTCGTCGTCACGCCCGACCCCGCGGATCACACGTGGCCCGACGTCGAGCTGCTCCGCCAGGGCACGCGCGCGAACGGGTGGGTGCTCTTCGATCGCGTCTCGCTCGGCTACGAGCTGTGGCGTCAATACAACGGCTTCCCGCCCGAGTGGCCCGCGTCGAGCGCCGATCTCGGCCAAGGCAAAGGCGGCAAGGGCGGCGAGAAGGGAGGCAAGAAGTGATGCGCCGCGCGCTCGCGATCGCGATGGCCGCAGGCCTCGCGCTCACCTCGACGATCGGCTTGGCCGAGCCCGACAAGCCCAAGGCGGACGCGCCCGCGGCGCCGGTCGCGGTCGAGAGGAAGCCCCTCTCGCTCGATGAGGTCGTGCGCGTCGCGAACGATCGCTTCCCGCTGATCCTCGCGGCCGAAGAGGACAAGAAGGCCGCCGAAGGGGAGCTGCTCGCGGCCGAGGGCGGCTTCGATCCGCTCTGGAGGACGACGGGCGCGCTCGCGCCCGTGAGCGGCTATCCGCAGCAGCGCCTCGACACGTGGCTCGAACAGCCGACGCCGCTCTGGGGCGCGTCGCTCATGGCGGGCTATCGCATCGGCCGCGGCAGCTACCCCGCGTACGACGGCAAGCTCGAGACGAACAACTACGGCGAGGTGCGCGGCGGCCTGCGCGTGCCCGTGGTGCGCGACGGGCCCATCGATCGGCGCCGCGCGAACATCAAGCGCGCGTCGCTCGGCGTCGACATCGCGAAGCTCAGCAAGGATCAGCAGCACGTCGAGATCACGCGCATCGCGTCGCAGCGCTATTGGGAGTGGGTCGGCGCGGGCCGCCGCGTCGTGATCGTGAGCGCGTGGCTCGACCTCGCGCTCGGCCGCGACGCGGGCCTCGCGTCGCGCGTCGCGCGCGGCGAGATCCCCGACATCGAGCGCGAGGAGAACCGCCGCACGATCCTCCAGCGAAGGACGCAGCTCGTCGCGGCGGAGCGCGGCCTCGAACAAGCGAGCATCGATCTGTCGCTCCTCTATCGCAGGGCCGACGGCACGCCCGAGCAGCCCTCGTCCGCGCGGCTCCCGGGCTCGATCCCCGAGCCCTCGCCGATCTTCCCGCTCGACGCGAAGGCCGACGAGGCGCGCGCGCCCGGCGAGCGGCCCGAGATCCGGCGCTTCGAAGCGCAGCGCGAGCAGGCCAAGATCGAGCTCGAATTCGCCAAGAATCAGCGCCTCCCCGCGATCGATCTCTCGATCATGGTCTCCAAGGATCTGGGCCCCGGCGACGCCAAACGCGACAAGCCCGTGGTCGAGCTGGGCGTCTCGATCGACGTGCCGCTCCTCGCGCGCCCGCAGCGCGGCCGCGTCGAGGTGCAGCGCGCCGCGCTCCGCAAGATCGAGATCCAAGCCGATTTCCAGCGTGATCGCGTCGTCGCCGAGGTGCGCGACGCCGCGAGCGCGGTGCGCGCGGCGCGTACGCGGGCCGAGGTCGCGAGCCGCGAGGTCGCGCTCGCCGAGAAGCTCCAGGCCGCCGAGCTCAAGCGCTTCGGCCTCGGCGACAGCACCATGCTCCTCGTGAACCTGCGCGAGCAGGCCGCGGCCGAGGCCAAGCTCCGCGAGGTCGACGCGCTCGTCGACTACCACAAGGCCGTCGCGGCCTACCGCGCGGCCCTCGGCGAGCGCCCCAAGACGCCTTGATTGAAAGCCTTTTTGTTCGCCCCTAACATCGCGGCATGCCTGCAGGCGGCGGCGTCGCGCACGTGGTGATCTTGGGCGGTGGGTTCGCGGGGCTCTACGCCGCGCGCGCGCTCGCGGGCGAGGCCGTCGCGGTCACGCTCCTCGATCGCAAGAATCACCACGTCTTTCAGCCGCTCCTCTACCAAGTCGCGACCGCGGGCCTGAACCCGTCCGAGATCGCGGTGCCCATCCGCCGCATCCTCCGCGGTCAAAAGAACCTGGAGGTGCTGCTCGCCGAGGTCACCGCGATCGACCCCAAGGGCAAGCGCGTCGTGCTCAAGGACGGCGGCGCGGTGAGCTACGACCATCTCGTGGTCGCCGCGGGCGCGACGCACTCGTACTTCGGCAACGACGCGTGGGCGCGCGTCGCGCCGGGCCTCAAGACCATCGAGGACGCGCTCGAGATCCGCAAGCGCGTGCTCTTCGCGTTCGAGGCCGCCGAGCGCGAGGACGACGAGGCCGAGCGCAGGGCGTGGCTCACGTTCGTGATCGTGGGCGCGGGCCCGACGGGCGTCGAGCTGGCGGGCACGCTCGCCGAGATCGCGAAGAAGACCTTGGCCAAGGACTTTCGTTGGATCGACCCGTCGCGCGCGCGCGTGCTGCTCCTCGAAGGCGGGCCGAGCGTGCTCGCGACGCACGTGCCCGAGCTGCGCGAAAAGGCGCGCGAGCAGCTCGTTGGGCTCGGCGTGGAGGTCCGCACCGGCGCCAAGGTCACGGGCATCGACGAGACCGGCGTCTCGCTCGGCGACGAGCGCATCGGCGCGCGCACGGTGCTCTGGGCCGCAGGCGTCGCCGCGACGCCGCTCAACAAAACCATCGGCGCGCCGCTCGATCGCGCCGGGCGCGTGCTCGTCGAGCCCGACCTCACCGTGCCGGGTCACCCGGAGATTTACGTGGTGGGCGACGCCGCGTCGCTCAGCATCGACGGAAAGCCCGTCCCCGGCGTGGCGCGCGCGGCCATGGACGGCGGCGCGCACGCGGCCAAGAACATCCTCCGCACCATGGCCGGCAAGGAGCGCTCGCCGTTCCGCTACAAAGACCCCGGATCGCTCGCGACGATCGGCCGGGCGGCGGCCGTCGCGGACTTCGGCAAGGTGAAGATCACAGGCTACTTCGCCTGGCTCGCCTGGCTCTTCATTCACATCTTGTTCTTAATCAGCTTCCGCAACAGGTTCGTCGTCCTGTTCCAATGGATGCTCTCGTACCTCACCTACGATCGCGGCGCGCGCCTCATCACCGGCGATTTGCCGTCGGCCGCCATCAAGTCAGTACACGTGCCAGATACATTGAGGTCCGCGAAGAAGGCAGACGAAAAGACCGCTCAGCCGAGCTGAGCGGTCTTTGGGTCAGATACGTTGTCTCGCGGCGAGATAACGTATTACTTGTTGTAAGCCTTGATGATCGCGTCGTAGGTGCCCGCGTTGGCCGACGTGAGCGCGGTGATCCCGACCTCTTTGCACGCGTTGCCCGCGCTCGAGCAGAGGTTGCCGAGGTTACTTTGGAACTTGGTCTTCTCGGCTTTGTCGGCGCTCGGGAACGCCACCACGACGAGCGGGATGAGCTTGCCGCTCGTCCAAACCGTCTTGAGGCCGGGCGCCGCGCTCGCCACCTGCGCGAGCTGCGCGTCGTCGATGAGCGCGCACTCGGCCTCACCGGCGTCCACCTTCTTGAGGGTTTGGATGGGCCTCGTGGTGGTCACGACGGTGAAGTCGGTGAGGGCGTATTTGCCGTCGAAGACGACCTTGTTGATGAACTTCGCGTCGTCGCCGTGGTCGGTCGCGAGCGCCTTGCCCTTGCAAGCGTTGATGTCCGCTTGATTCTTGCTCACGAGGAAGTACTGCTGGCCTCCCGAGGTGGACGAGGAGACTTGTCCGATGGGCTCGACGTTGTGTTTGCCCATGAAGGCCAGAAACGCCGACAGCGAGAGGATACCGTAGCTCGGCTTGTCGCTTTGGATGAAGGCCTCGGCCCCGCTCCGGGTGGTGTGGTAAACGCCCGACGCGCCCGCCCACCCGTTCTGCTGGGCGGCGGCCGCCATGATCTTGTCGATGAACGGTTGCGCCTGCGCCGCGGTGCCGATTCCGTGCTCTTTCAGCACGAGCATCTTTACGCTGCCGCCCGCGCTTGCATCCGAAGGAGCGAGGGCGAAAGCAGCGGCCAGACCAACAGCAGCGAGGGTGGTGCGGACGGGTACGCTCACGAAGGAACCTCCTCTAGAGTCTCTCTGGCCTCCTAGGACGGCCTCGGGCCGGAGGATATGCAAACCTTCACCGAGAAACTAGACCCGTGTCAATGACAGCGGGCGGCGAAATGGCCTACGCAGGGCCCCGCTGCGGACCGGGTAATGGCGCGCTCGAGTGGCAAGCTCGGCCGGTTTCCTTGAAGCTTTTGCCGGCGGGGCAGCTTTCGTGATAGGCGCCTTCGCCGTGAGCTCTTCGTCGAGTTTGCCCGAGAGCGGGGCCGCGGCCCTCATCGCGCGCGTCTTTCTTTGGATCGTCGCGAAGCGCTGGATCATGGTCGTGTTTTGGGCCGCCGTGCTCCCGCCGGCCGCCTTTTACGCCGCCAAGGTCGGCCAAGACAACTCGACCGATCGGCTCATCGTGCCGTCCGATCCGGATTTCGTCGGCACCCGGGAGTTCCAGAAGATCTTCGGCGGCGGCGAATACGCGGTGCTGCTCTGCGAGGCCGACGCGCCGCTCTCGCAGGCCGTCGTCGCGAGGCTCGACAAGATCGAGACCGAGCTCAAGAAGGTCGAGCGGCTCGAAGCGAGCTCCGCGCTCTCGACGTTCCGCCGCGCCAAAGGCGGGTTCGAGCCCACGCCCGAACAAGTCGAGGCGTTCCGCAAGTTCGCGACCGGCTCCGAGACGTTCAAGAAGCAGGGCTTCGTCGGCGACAAGTTCCTCACCATCGCGCTCTTGATGGACGTCAAAGGCTACGACGATCGCGCGGTGATGCTCGACAAGGTCGAGCGCGCGATCGCGGCCGGCGGCGGCTCCGGCGCGCCGCTCCTCGGGATTCGCCGCGTGGGCCAGCCTTACGTCAACGTGCTGCTCGACGGCACCGCGCGCCGCGACGGCCCCAAGTATTTCGGTTTGTTCTTCGCGTTCGTGGTGGTGCTCTGTTTGTCGCTCTACCGATCGGCGCGCACGCTCGTCGCGTTCCTCGCGACGCTCGCCGTGTGCCTCGCGGTCTCGGTCGGCTACATCGGGCTCACGGGCGGCACCTTCACGCTGGTCTCGCCGATGGTGCCGATGACCATCTTGGTGACCGCGACCGCGACGCTCGTCTACGTCCACTCGCGCTTCGTCGACAGGCCCGAGGGGAGATCCGTCGACGAGCACCAGATCTTCGCGCTGACCAACAAGTTCGTCGCGTGCACCGCGTCGATCGTGGCGACGGCCGTGGGCTTCGCCGCGCTCGCGGTCTCGAAGATCCGGCCCATCCGCGAGATGGGCGTCTGGGTCGCCGTGGGCCTCGTGCTCACGTTCTTCATTTGCTTCACGCTCTTTCCGGCGCTTCAGAAGATTTTGAAGACTCCGACCGGCGCTGAGAAGAAGGTCGCGGCGGCCTGGTTCATCCGGCTCACCACGTGGCTGCCGGTGTGGACGTACCGCTTCCGCTACGCGCTCGTCGCGGGCTCGATCGCGCTGTGCGGCGCCGGCTACGTCGCGCTCTTCGGTATCCCCGGCGTGGTCTCGCGCGTCGAGTTGCTCACCAACGCCAAGGAGTACATCCCGCGCGACAACGACGTCTACCGCGACATGAAGCGGCTCGCCGAGGTGGTGCCCGGGCTGTCGATCACCGAGGTGTGGATCACGACCAAAGAGAAGGGCGTGAGCGTCTCGGACGTCGAGGTCTTGAACGCGCTCGAAAAGCTCGAGCGATCGTTCGACGGCGATCGCGACGTGGGCGCCGCGATCGGCATCGCGAACGTGCTCCGCACCATTCGCTACGTGGGCGGGCAGAGCGACGCATGGCCCAAAGATCCCGCGGAGGTCGATGCGCTCGGGGGCATCCTCGAAGGTCTCATGATGAGCAAGGACCCGGCTATCCGGCGGTTCGTCGACGAGAAGGCCTCCCAAACACACGTCGCGCTCATCACGCGCGCGACCGAGCACGACGCGTTCGTCCGGCTCGACAAGAACATCCAGGCGCGCTGGCGCGAGGCGACCGAGCGCGATCCGGTGCTCAAGAAGTTCGAGATGAAGACCGTGGGCATCGGCCGCTTGGAGGCGAAGATGGCGCAGAGCCTCGTGCCCACGCTGGTCGAGAGCTTCGTGCTCACCGTCGCGATCATCTTCTCGGTGTTCCTCGTCGTGTTCCGCAGCGGCGCCGCGCGGGTCATGACGATGATCCCGTCGTTCTTCGCGATCCTCGTGATGTTCTTGGTGATGCGCCTCGCAGGGATGCCGCTCAACGTGGCGACCATCTTGATCGCCACCACCGTGCTCGGCACGAGCGAGAACGATCAAATCCACTTCTTTTATCACTTCCTCGAGAAGCGCAAAGACGGCACCGTGGAGGAGAGCCTCCGCCACACGATGCTCATCAGCGGCAAGGCGATCTTCTTCGCGACGCTCATCAACGCGAGCGGGTTCTTGGCCTTCGCCTTCGCGGATCTGCCGCCCATGCGCCAGTTCGGCGTCTTGACCGCGGTCGCGCTCGTGATGTCGATGGTGGCCGACTTCACCGCGCTGCCCGCCGCGCTCTGGATCATCTTCCGCGAGAAGCCCGACGCGCTGAAGAGAGCCGGCTGACAAAGCCGATCGACGCGGGTCGTCCCTGAATTTCACATCCGTCGAGCTTCCGGGTAAAGGTTCTTGGGTGCGGCTCTCGGTCCTCGTGTCGGTGCTTGCGTTGGGGTCGACGCTCGGGTGTTGCCCCATTTGGGGGGTGCCCGCGCCGCCTCGATCTTTGCTCGAAGAGGTGGTCGAGAAGCACGACGCCCTCGCGCTCTCGGACGCGCTCGAAGGCCTGATCGCGGAGGGCAAAGACACGCCGCGCGATCGGCAGTTCGCGTACGACGAGGTGAAGAAGCTCGAAGAGCGGTCGGTCGCCTACACGTTCGCGCGCGCCGCGATCACGGGCCGGCTCGTGCAGCAAAAGGGGCTCAGCGCGGCGGGGCTCGTCGAAGAGGTCGAGCGCTTCGCGACGCGCAGCCGCGAGATGGACGCGAATTTCCGCGACGGAGCGGCGACGCGCATGCTCGGCACGTTGTACGTGCTCGCGCCCGCCGCGCTGCTCGAGCACGGCGACTCGGAGAAGGGCCTCGATCTGCTCGAAGCGCTCACCAAGAAGAGGCCCGACGTCGTCGAGAATCACCTGCGGCTCGCCGAGGCGTACATCGCGCTCGGCGACCCCAAGCCCGGTGTGCCTCACCTCTGCATCGCGGTGAAGGGGCGCGACAAGCTGAGGAGGGACGAGCGCGCGCTGCTCGACAAGCTCGTCAAGGACATTGAGGGCGGCCTCTCGTGCCCAAACGACGCTCCGCCTCCCAAGCTGCCTTTACCGTGAACCTTGTCTCTGATTGCGCAACGTTATATTGAGTGATCCTTCGTAATTTATGAGCGCCCGCGCGGTGTTTGTTCAGGCCGTAGGAAGCTTTGGCGAGGAGGGGTGTCGGTCCAACCCGACGCGGGCCTCTTGGTGTGAGGAGTCGCCCTAGCGCGATTACGGAAACTCCGAGCTTTTACGCTGCTACCTCACCATCGTGGGGTTCCTCGTCGGTTCCGTTCATCGTAGGCCAACATTCTTGCTTTGACTTCCGTCGGGTTCTTGGATCTTATCAGCATGGATGGAGCCCCGAAGTGACATGCCGGCGGCGGAGGCGAGGCGGCAGGCGCTCGTCTTGGCCGTGGACCTCGATGATCTGACGCTGGGGCGGCTCAAATCCGCATTGCGCGACACCGAGCTTTCCTTGGAGGCGGTGACGCCACAGAGGGCCATCGATCGGGCGCAGACGTCCGAGGTGCCCGTCATCGCGCTCGTCGAATGGCGGGAGGAGAACGAGGCGCAGACAAAGCGTCTTTGCGAGTCGATCCGGCGCTCCTCACGCGCGAGCCGATGTCACGTGGTGGCGTTGGGGGGGCTCTCGGATCCGGCCCTCGCGCGGGCCATCGAGGGTCCCGCCGATGACGTGTTGAGCCGGCCTTTCGGGAGCGACGTCCTCGTGCTCCAGCGGCTCCGCCAAGCCGTCCGCGCCATGCACGCGGGCGGATCCCTCACGCTCACGCCGCGCGACGCGCTCGATGAAGCGGTTAAGTCTGCCGCGTCCGGCGATGTCGTGGTGCGGTCGGGTAATGCCGTCGCGCACATCCACGTGCAGAATGGCTTCATCGTGTGGGCAAACCTCTCGACGGTCCCCACGACGATGGACGAGATCGCCAAGCGCGCGGGCGCCGTGCTCACACCGGACGTCATCGCGCTCGTGAAGGATGAGTGCCGTAGGACGAAGGCTCATTTCATGGATGTCCTCGTCAGTTGGGACTTCATCGAAGCCGAGCGCGGTAAAGAGGCGGTCCGCACGTTCATCGAGGAGCGCGTCAAGCTCATCATGGATCTGCCTGACGCGGTCGGCCTCTTCTTGCCGAAGGTCCGGCAGCACACCGAGCATCTGCGCATCAGCCCAGAGGACATCCCATCTGCCCGGTCGCCGAACCTAGTGCGGCGCGTCACCCCTTTTCCGCAATCGCACGCCACTGGACGAGCTTCGTTACCGCTTCAAGAGATCTCGCACATCTTCCAAGAGGCGAGGGCGATCGAAGGCGTCGTCAGCGTGGCGATCCTCGATCGCGGCACGGGCGCGAGCCTCCTCCTGTCCGGCAACGACATCGACTCTGATGTCGTTTGGCAGCAGTTGAGCCTCCTCTCCGCGCTGGGACCGGACGCAGAGGACGTGATCGGCGTCGCGGGGGGGAGCTGCTTCATCGTGCGTCCCCTCCGGGTGGCCCCGACGCTCGCCCTCTTCGTCGCCCTTTACCAATCGTCGACCACGGTCGGGCTCGCCCGGGTGTCGGTCGCGCGAATCGCCCAGAGAGGCGCTCCGTAGTCCGTCAAACAAGGAATCATCAACGAGGTCAAGAACCATGGCTGATATCAAGACGTCGGTGCAACAAGCGCTCAAGATCGATGGCTGCATCGGCGCTGCTCTCGTCGATTTCGAGAGCGGGATGTGCCTCGGAATGGCGGGTAACCCGGGCTTCGATCTCGAGCTCGCCGCGGCCGGCAACACCGAGGTGGTCCGCGCGAAGAAGAAGATCCGCGACAAGCTCGGCCTGCGCGACAAGATCGAGGATATCCTCATCTCGCTCACCGGCCAATACCACCTCATCCGTATGTGCGGGACGACGATGTTCATGTACATCGTGCTCGAACGGAACAAGACGAACCTCGCCCTCGCCCGCAAAGAGCTGGAGAGCATCGAGAAGTCGCTCGACATCGAACGTCGCTGATGCTAGTGCGCCACGAGCAGGATGGCCACCTTCGACCGCGAACGGCGAGAGATCGTGGTGCGCATCGTCTACGACGGCGCTGCGACGGCGGGTAAGACAGCCAACCTGCGCTCGCTCAATGCCTCGTTTGGACAGCGCGCCCGTGGTGGCCTCTATGCGCCGGAGGAGTCGGCGACCGGGCGCACCCTCTACTTCGACTCGTTGGATCTCGAGACCGGGCACGTAGAAGACTGGCAGCTTCGCTGTCAGATCATCACGGTGCCCGGTCAGCTCGCGTTCGCGGAGCGCCGTTATCGGCTGCTCCGCAACGTCGACGCGATCGTGATCGTGTGCGAGAGCACGTCGCGCGGCGTGCGCGCCGCCCGGGCCTCGTTGGCCTTCTTGGACAAGGCGCTTGAGGGCGGGCGCGTCCCCCTGGTCATACAAGCCAACAAGCAAGACCTCCCGGACGCGCTCTCGCCGGAGGCGATCGAGGAGCAGCTCGTCCCCGGCCGCGGCCACAGGGTCATCGGCGCGAGCGCGCTCCACGGCGATGGTGTCCGTCCCACCTTTTTGGAGGCGCTCCGCGCCGCGCGCGACGCCGTGCGCGAGCGGCTGATCGAGGGAGGGCCGGAGTCGCTCGGCCCGCCGCAGGAGATCGCCGAGCAGCTTTATGAGACGATGCTCCGGTTGGATGGTGAGCCGGAGCCCGTCGTCACGGCGATGGTCGATGAGCTTTTAGCCGGCGCGGGCGAGGGGAGCCGATCCAAGGAGTGAGACGGGCTCGTCCTTATTGCGCCTTATTGCGCCTTCACGACGAGCTTGTGTGAGCCGGCGCCGCCGCAGGGCACCTCCAAGACGCCTGTCGCCGGATCGCGCGTGGCCGACACCGCCGCTCCGTCACACGTGACCTCGTAGCTCGGGCCGAGGTCCAAGGGGTCGGGGGTGGCGATGAGGTTAGGCGCTTTGATGGCCGGATCACCCGTAAATTCAAGCGTAAAGGTGCCCGTCGCGCGGTCGAATCCCATGCTCGTTGGCCAGCCGGACACGGCCTCTGCCACGATGCGCGTGATGGAGCTGCGCACGTGATCACGCTCGATCCAGGCGCTCGTCGCGGCGTCGTAGTCGAAGAGGCCCCAGCTCCCTTGGCTGGTCTCCTTCCACACCCAAAAGAACCCGCTCGCGAGGCCCTCGTCGGTGAGCTCGGTCTGCCATTGAAGGTAGTTGTCGGCCTGGATGCCGTTCGGGTCGTAGCCAAACTCGGTGATGGCGAGCGGCGTGTCCCAGCTCTTGGCCTCGTTGCGCGCGTTGACGTGCGAGAACGAGAGCGTGTCTTTGGTCATCATCTGGCGCTCTTGGTCGGTGCCGGAGAACGCGAGCGTGTAAATGTGGGGTGAATAGACCGTGCCGAGCCATGGCTCGCGCGTGGCGAGCCCCGCTGTGTCGGTGAAGTTGCGCGTCACGTTGGGCTCGAAAAAAACGAGCTGACCCCCGTCCGCCTCGTGGATGGCGTTGATCACCAGATCGTGCAGGCGGTCGAGCTGGCCGTCCATGAAGACCACGGGCTCGTTGAAGACCTCGATCCCGGCGACGGCCGGGTGCCCCTCGAAGCGCTTGGCCACGTGCGCCGCCGCCGCGGCAAAGCGGGCTCGGAGCATGGTCCCATCGGCCGAGTCGCCGAAGAACGTGGCGAAGGCCTTGAGCACCTGCGGTGACTTGCGCCGATCGTCGAGGTCGGTGAGCGGGCCTTCGAGGAGCATCGTTGGAGGGGGGATAATGGCCCAGAGCGGCGCGCCGTCCTCGCCGATCTCTTTGGAATAAGCATCTTGGTGAAAATCGAGGAGGACGTAGAGGCCGGCCGCCGCGCACAGCTCGACCGTGGCCGCGACCCTGTCGAGGTACGCCTCGTCGAAGCCCATGTCCTCGGTCGGTTCGAGCCCGCTCCAGTTGATGGGCAAACGAAGGGCGTTCATCCCCATGGAGCGGATCCGCGCCGCGTCCTCGGCGGTGAACGGAGGGATGTCCTCGAGCGGGGTGCGGCCGTCGTCGAAGGTCACGTCAAAGATGCCTTCGACGCGCGCGTTGACCCCGTGCAAGAAGATCACGCGCCCTTTGGCGTCGACGAAGTGCCGGCACTGCGTGCTCACCCTCGCTCCCGCAAAGAGGGTGCCTTCGCACGGCGGCCCCGAGGGGCCCGCGTCGGCCGGAGGCGGGTTGGTCTCACCCGAGGAGCAGGCGGTGAGCGCAGCGGCGAAAATGAGCGGCAAGGCCCTCTTATCGATGGTCATCACCCGTCGACCATAACCGATCGTCGTTGGGGGAAGAAGAGGTGATAGCGGGCGCGCGTCCGCGCCGGCTGCACGCGCGCGCCGTCTTGTGGTAGGGGTCCCGGCCATGCCGCAAACGAGCCGCGCCGCCCCCCCGCCGTGGAGGCCCCTCACCGGGGTCGCGCTCTTCGTCTACAACATCTTTTATTGGCCTTACCTGCTCTCGACCTGCTCCGTCTTGTTCTTCCCTGCGTTCGCGATCTGGCTCGTCACGTTCACGTGGGACAAAAAGCTCGCGATCTTGCACCGCTACACCTCGTATTGGGCGGCGCACTACCTCGCGTGGGCGCCGTTCGCGGGCGTCCACGTGACGGGCAAAGAGCGCGTCCCCAAAGAGGGCGGCGTGGTCTTCGTGTCCAACCATCAATCCATGGTCGACATCTTGGCCGTGTTCGCGACCCATCTCCACTACAAGTGGGTGAGCAAGATCGAGAACTTTTACGTTCCCTTCTTGGGCTGGGCCATGGTGTTGAACCGGTACGTGGCGTTGAAGCGCGGCAGGCTCCCCAGCATCATGCGGATGGTGCGGCGGTCACACGCCCTGCTCCGCGCGGGCGACAGGCTCTTTATCTTCCCCGAGGGCACGCGCTCCCCCACGGGCGAGCTCATCAGCTTCTTCAGCGGCGCCTTCCGCCTCTCCGTGCGCAACGACGTGCCCATCGTGCCCGTCATCATCGAGGGGACGTTCGATATCTTGCCGAAGAGCAAATTCCGTATCTCGCCCCGCCCCGTCGAGGTCTCCATCTTGGACCCCATCTATCCGAGCGATCACGGGCGGAGCCACAAACGCATGCACGACGAGGTGCGCGCGCGCATGGCGGCCGAGATCGACAGGCTCCGCGGGCGGCCGTCGAAGGCTCAATAAGAGGCCCACGGCGTGGGCATGAACAAGAGCACGAAGAAGCAGAGCGACACCACCGCGATGATGGTGCGCGCACGGCCCATGTCGCCCGGCTCGGTGGGCGGGTGATCGCCGCCGCCGAGGCGCAAGATCACCCGGAGCACCAGATACCAGACGAGCCACGGCATGGCGTTGCCGATGGGCTGGCCCCACCGAGAGAAATCGCGCGCCGCGATCATCGGGATGGAGAAGCGAACCACGTTGTAGAGGAACATGCCCAAGAGGCCGAGGTGCAGCGCGCGGGCGATGCGGTTCTGCCGCGGGCCGAGCAGCGAATAGGCGATGTGGCCGCCGTCGAGCTGGCCAATGGGGATGAGGTTCAACGCGGTCACGAAGAGGCCGACCCAGCCCGCGAAGGCCATCCGGTTCAAATACACGTCATGGCCGTCCGGGATGGGCCCGAGCACGATGCGCTTCATCGCGAGGTACAAGAGACTCTGCCCCTCGATGTACCCGTGCGCCTCCATGGGCTTGACCGGAGAGTGCTTGAGGCCATACGCGAGCACCGGGATCGCCACGGCGAGGCCCGCGAGCGGGCCTGAAGCGCCGATGTCGAGCAGCGCCGCGCGCGAGCGGATACGGCCCTTCATGGCGATGACCGCGCCCATGGTGCCAAAAGGGCTCAAGAAGGGGAGCGGGATGAAGAACGGGAGCGACGCTTCGACCTTGTGCCAGCGCGCTGCAAAGTAGTGCCCGAATTCGTGCGTGAGCAAGATGGCGAGGAGCGGCACGCCGAAGCTCCAGCCCGACGCGAGCGTGGGCCAAAACCCGTGCGGCACGGGCGCGTTCTCCTCGCGGTATTGCGCGCCCGTGAGGAAGACCGAAAAGACCGTGGCCACGAAGAGCGCGAGGTTCAGCTTCCAGCGGACGCCGGTAGGCGCAGGCGGCTCGGGCGGCGTCGCGGCGCCGCTCGGCTCGGGCTCGGGGGAGCGTGAGGAGGCGGGGGCCTCGTCTTTTTCGTTCATGCGCCGTTCGCCTTTAGCATGATCAGCCGCGATGTCGTTGGTCGTTCGCCTCGCAGCGCGCGCGTGGGCGCGCAGGAAGCGCCTCGCGATCGCCCTCGCGATCGTGCTCTCCGCGCCGTGGGTCGCGCTCGCCGTCACGGCCGCGCTGACGCCGCTCCCGCCCGAGCTCGCCGAGGACGCGAGGCCCTCGACCGGCTCCGTGATCATCGATCGCCACGGCGTCGTGATCCGCGAGCTGCGCGCGGACGACGGCGCGCGCGCGCGGTGGCTGCCCATCGCCGAGAGCGGCGACAAGATCCAGCGCGCGCTCATCGCGGCCGAGGACAAGCGCTTCGCGCACCACCCCGGCGTGGATCCCCTCGCGATCACGCGCGCGATCGTGCAGCTCGTGATCCACCGCGGCGTCCGATCCGGCGCGTCGACGCTCACGCAGCAGCTCGCGCGCAACCTCAGGCCGAGGCCGCGATCGCTCTTCGGCAAATACCGCGAGGCCGCGCTCGCGCTGCGGATCGAGGCGTCGCTCGATAAGCGCGCGATCTTGGAGCAGTACATGAACCGCGTCGCGTTCGGCCCGGGCGTGCGCGGCGTGGAGGCCGCGAGCCGGCGCTATTTCGACAAGCCCGCGCGTGAGCTCTCGCTCGCGGAGGCCGCGGCGATCGCGGCGATGCCGCGCGGCCCCGCGGTCTACGATCCGAGCAAGGGCACGACGCGCCTCCAACGGCGCCGTGATCGCGTGCTCGACCGCATGGCGGAGGCGGGCTTCGTCGCGGCGAGCGACGCGGCGAGCGCGAAGCGCGAGCCGATCACGATCGCGCCCTCGGCCTCCGGGCAAGGCGCGCCGCACCTCGTCCGCGCGGTGATGGCGGGCGCGATCGGGGGCATGGATCCGCTGCGAAACAAGACCCGATCGATCACGCTCACGATCGATCGCGGGCTCCAGCGCGAGGCCGAGGTGCTCGCGCAGCGCACGGTGGCCGCGCTCGCGTCGAAGAAGGCGACGGCGGCGGCCGTGATCGTGATCGAGAACGCGACCGGCGACGTGCTCGCCTACGTGGGATCGCCCGACATCGAGGATGAAGCGAAGCTCGGCCACAACGACGGCGTCCTCGCGGCGCGCCAACCGGGGTCGACGCTCAAGCCCTTCGTGTATGGGCTCGCGATGGAAATGGAAAAACTCGGGTTTTCGGCCGCGACCGTGCTGCCCGACGTCGAGCTCGAGCTGCACACCAAAGACGGCACGTTCCGCCCGAACAACTACGATGGGCGCTTCCACGGCCCGGTCCGCGTGCGCGAGGCGCTCGCCAACTCGTTCAACGTGCCCGCGGTCTACACAGCGGACGCGCTCGGCCCCGCGGTGGTGCTCGAGCGGCTCCGCGCGCTCGGCTTCGATCTCCCGGGCGACGCGGATCACTACGGCGCGGCCATCGCGCTCGGCGATGGTGAGGTGCGGCTCCTCGATCTCGCGAACGCGTACGCGACGCTCGCGCGCGGCGGCGTGATGCTCCCCGTGCGCGTGCTGAGGCGCGCGATCGCCAAAGACGGCGCGATCATCGCGATCCCCGAGGGCGCCGCGAAGCGCGTGCTGCCCGAGGCCGAGACCTTCGTGATCACGCACATCCTCGCCGACGATCACGCGCGCAGCTCGTCGTTCGGCGAGCGCAGCGCGCTCGCGCTGCCGTTCCCCGCGGCCGCGAAGACAGGCACGTCCAAGGGCTTTCGCGACAACTACGCGGCGGGCTACACGCCCGAGATCACGGTCGCGGTGTGGGTCGGCAACTTCGACGGATCGCCGATGGACGGCGTGAGCGGCGTCACCGGCGCGGGCCCGCTCTTCTACGACGTGATGGTCGCGGCGACGCGAAATAGGCTCAAAAAAGGCTTCGATCCGCCGAGCGCGGGCGTCGACGAGGCGACGGTCTGCTCGCTCTCGGGCGAGCTGCCCGGGCCCGCGTGCGCGCACACGCGCCGCGAGATCTTCGTGCGGGGGACGGCGCCGCGGGCCGCGTGCTCGATGCACGAGCGCGCGCGCATCGACAAGCGTACGGGGCTGCGCGCAGGGAGCGGCTGCCCCGCGGAGCACGTCGAGGAGAAGAGCTTCGAGCGCTATGGCCCCGAGCTCATCGCGTGGGCCAAAGGCGCGGGCAGGCCGCTCGCGCCGATCGCTTTTTCTCCGCTCTGCCCCGCGGGCCCCGGCGACGCGCCGCCGCCCGAGCAGGGCCGCGCGCGCGTCACCTATCCCCCGGACGGCGCTCGCTTCGCGATCGATCCCGGGCTCATCGGCAAGCAATCGATCCGCATCCGCGCCGAGCTGCCGCGCGGATCGACGAAGGCCACGCTCATCATCGACGGGCGCGCGCGCGTCGTCGACGGCCCGCCGTTCGCCCTCGATTGGCCGCTCGTGTCGGGCGATCATCGCGTGCGCGTCGAGCCCGTTGGGGGCGGGGGCGGCGACGAGGTCGCGTTCTCCGTCGAGTGACGGCGGCGGTCGTGGTAGTGCCGGGGCATGCCCCTCTCCCCGAGCGATCTTCGAGCCGCCTCTCCGGGCGACGTCTGCGTCGCGGGCCGCGTGATCGAGGCGCGAGGCGCGCGCGTCGTGATCGCGGACGCGTTCGCGAAGGTCGCTGTCGCGATCGCAGAGGGCTCGCTCGCGGAGGGCGATCTCGCGGTCGTCGAAGGGCGCTTCAACGAGGGCGCGATCGCGCGCGCGCGCGTCGTCCGCCGCAGGACGCCCGCGCGCCCGCCGAAGGCCGAGCGATCGCCGGGCGACGCGCCCCTCAGCGAGACCGAGCGCTTGATCGCGCGCGGCGTGGGTGAGGGCCTCGCCCTGCGCGCGCGCGGCCTCGCGGCGATCCGATCGTTCTTCTCCGCGCGCGGGTTCTTGGAGGTCGAGACGCCCGCGATCGTGCCTTGCCCCGGCCTCGATCTGCACCTCGACGCGTTCGAAGCGCGCGGCGTGAAGGGGAGCGTCGAGGGCTACCTCATCACGAGCCCCGAGTACCAGATGAAGCGGCTCTTGGCGGGCGGCGTCCCGCGCTGCGTGCAGATCACGCGATCGTTCCGCGCGGGCGAGGTCGGCCGGAGGCACAACCCCGAGTTCACGATGCTCGAGTGGTACAGGGCCTTCGCGTCGGTCGAGGACGTGATGCGCGACACCGAGGAGCTCGTCCGCCACGTCGCGGGCGCGCTGGGCGACAAGGACGCGATCACCTTCGAAGATCGATCCATCGACGTCGCCGAGCCCTTCCTGCGCCTCACGGTGGGCGCGGCGTTCGAGCGCTTCGCGGGCGTGTCGCGCGATCGCGCGATCGCGCTCGCGACCGAGGACGAAGCGCGCTTCTACGAGCTGTTGGTCGACGCGGTCGAGCCCGCGCTCGCGCTCATCGACAGGCCCGTGTTCCTGACCGAATACCCCGCGCCCTTCGCGTCGCTCGCGCGCCTCGCGCCGCACGATCCGCGCGTGGCTGAGCGCTTCGAGCTCTACGTCGCGGGCGTCGAGCTCTGCAACGGCTTCGGCGAGCTCACCGATCCGGCCGAGCAGCGCGCGCGCTTCGAGCGCGATCAAGCGGATCGAAAGAAGCAAAAGAAGCCCGTCTATCCCCTCGACGAGCGCTTCCTCGCCGCGCTCATGGAGGGCATGCCCGAGGCGTCGGGCAACGCGCTCGGCGTCGATCGCTTGATCGCCGTCTGCGCCGGGACCGACGCGATCGAGCGGGTGAGCGCGTTCCCGGTCGGGTGGCTGTGAGCGCGGAGGGCGCGGCGCGATGGACGGCTCGATCGCGCGTCTCGCCTACAAATACAGGCTGATCCGCGATCTTCGCGAGGCGCGCGCGCGCGGCGAGCCCGCGCCCGACGCGGCCGTCTTCAAGGCGCTCGCGCGCGAGATGCCGGGATCGCTGCGCGAGCTCGACGTCTTGCCGATGGAGATCGTGATCGCGCGCGTCGAGGCGCTCGAACGCGTGCTCGCGATGGGCGCGGCGGGCGAGCCCGAGCCGTGGATGCGCTGGGTCTCCGACTACCACGCGATCTTCCGCGAGGCCCTTCGGATCAAGGCGATCGTGAGCGGGCGCGGGCTCGACGACGCGGCGTCGAGCGCGCTCGCGGAGCGGGCCTCGCGCGGCGCGGGCGCGCCGATCGACGAGGCGTTCGTCCGCGCGATCGCGTCGCCGCCAAACGGTCGTCTCCAACCGATCGTGCTCGCGTTCGTCGCGTCGATTCACGGCGTTTCGGCGGACGTGATCGCGCGGACCATCTTTACGAAGAGCCGTTGACCCTCGGCCGGCGCGCGGCCACTATCGTGGTCGTGCGAGCGCTTTGGCCACTTCTTCTCTTGCTCTCCGTGACGCCGCTCGGGTGCGCGCTGATCTTGTCGTACGATGATTACGTCCCCGCGGGGACAGGCGGCGGCGGCAGCGGCGGAGCGAGCGCGTCGAGCGCGTCGTCGTCCGGCGCGTCGAGCTCCTCGTCGGCGAGCAGCTCGTCGAGCAGCGGCAACGTCAAGAACTGCGAAAATGGCCTCCTCGATCCGGGCGAGCAAGGCATCGACTGCGGCGACGTGTGCAACAAGCCGTGCCCCGACTGTGGGCCCACCGGCGCGGCCTTCGTCGCCGCGCCTGACATCACCATCGGCCACGGCGCCGACTTCATCAAGATCACGGATTACAACGGCGACACCTTCCCCGATATCGTGGTCTCGTCGATCGCGAGCTCCGCCATCACCGCCCTGGACGGGCTCGGGAATGGCACGTTCGCGTTCCTCAACGATGGTTTTTATCAGGGCGCGGGCCACTTCACGATCGGCTCGTTCGACACGAATCCAGCCCTTGACATGGCGATGGTCGTGCCCAGCCAAATGGCGATTGGTCTCTTGATGAACGGCGGGTTCGCCAAAGGAGAGGCGTTCACCCTCATGAGCGTCATGGCCCAGCCCAACGCCGTCGTCTCGGGCAAATTTACGAGCGATGACGTCATCGACATCGCGTGGTCTGCGCCCGGGAGCCCCATCCTCAACGTCCTTCAAGGGAGCGGGAACGGGAGCTTCGCCACCGCGGTGTCGATCAT
Organism: uncultured Polyangiaceae bacterium; assembly: GCA_964437785.1. Taxonomy (GTDB): domain Bacteria; phylum Myxococcota_A; class Polyangia; order Polyangiales; family Polyangiaceae; genus CAYTJL01. The sequence goes on along the minus strand of CAYTJL010000003.1, from coordinate 56,724 downwards.
CTTCGCGCCGACCGCGAAGCCGTCTGGGCTCCTCGCGGCCGACCTCACGGGGGATGGCCTGTCCGAGATCGTCGTCTCGGACTTGGACAAGAACAAGATTTACGTCGTCGCGCTGTCGCCGCTGCTCTCGATCATCCCTCACGACGTCGGCGGCGGGCCGAGCTTCATGGCCTCCGGCGATTTCAACGGAGATGGCGCCGGCGACGTCGCGGTCAGCTCGAACAGCTCGACGGGCATCACCGTCATCCTCAGCGCGGGCTCCGCGATGGGGGCGGTCTCGATCACGTCGTTTGGCAGCACGTCGACCGCGCTCCTCGCGACCGCGGACTTCAACGGAGACAACGTCCTCGATCTCGTCGCCTCCGGGGCGGACAACGTCGTTCAGGTGCTCATCGGCGTCGGGGATGGCTCGTTCTCGCCCGGCCCCGTCCTCGTGATGCCCGCGGGTCTTGTCGCGGTCGACGCCGCCGACGTGAACGGTGATGGTAAGCCCGACGTCGTCGCGGTGAGCGGCAACGCCGATGTGATCAAGGTGTTCTTGAACCAATGCCCTTGACGTGAACGAGGACGGAGATCGCGATGGGTGATGTCACTGCGGTCATGATGGATGTGATCACCGCCAAGAGCGGTCACACGATCACGCCGATGGCGGTGAGCGTGTGCACGACGCCGGCGGCGCCGAGCCCTCTGCCCATCCCCTATCCGGTGGTGGGCAACTCCGTCGAAGGCATCGTGGACGAGCCTCTGCGGACCAAGATCAACGGCGAGAAGATCGCCACCACGGGCTCGGTCATCAAGACGTGCCATGGCAACGAGCCGGGCACGCTCAAAGAGGTGGTGAGCCTCAACACCACGGGGCCTTGCTTCATCATCGTGGGTGCCCCCGTCGTGCTGGTCGAGCTCGGGATGATGGGCATCACGGGCAGCCCTTGTATGTCGAACAAGGCCCCTACCGCGGGCGCGGGCGGGAGCGCGAGCAAAGCGGGCGGCACCGGAGGCGCGGGCGGCGGGGGCGGCGGAGGCGGCGGGGGCGGCGGCGGCCCGAGCGGTCCGGGCGGTCCGGGCGGCGGTGGGGGTGGCGGCGGAGGCGGGAGCAACACCGGCGCTGCGGGCCCGGGCGGCTCCTCGGGCGCCGCGGGCGAGCATCAATGTCAAAACGGCCATCCGGTCGACGTGGTCACGGGATATGTCGTTGACGAGCAGGTCGACCTCGAAATCCCGGGGATGATCCCGCTCGTGTGGAAGCGGTATTATTCGTCGTCGCGGAGGGCCGATAAAGGCGCGACGCTCGGGCCGGGCTGGGCGCACGGCTTCGAGCAAAAGGTGTGGGAGACGGACCGGCTCATCGTGCTCCGCGAGGCCGAGGGCCGCGAGGTGTACTTCGCCAAGGTGGGCGTCGGCGAGAGCGCGTTCCACCGGCGAGAGCGATTGACCCTCACCAAGGAGGGTGAGGGCAGTTATCGTATCTACGACCACAGGAGCCGTCTCACGACGCGGTTCATGGCGGCCGACGCGGGGGGCGCCGCGCTGCTCCGATCCATCGAGGACGCGTGGGGCTTCGCCATCGCGCTCGCCTACGAGGGCGCGCGGCTCACATCCATCCTCGACACCGCGGGGCGCGAGGTGAAGGTCACGTGGCGGCGAGGCCACATCACGCGGTTGGAGGTCAGGGCTGAGGGGCTGCTCCAACAATGGGTGGACTACGATTATTCGGCCGCAGGGTGCCTCACGCGGGTGACGGACGCGCTCGGCGGGTTCGACGAATTCGAATACGACCGTTACAACCGGATGTCGTCGACCACCATCAAGACCGGCGCTCAGTTCTTTTACGAGTACGAGGCGGACACCGGCCGTTGCAAGAAGACGTGGGGGCCCAAGGGCCTTTACATCACCGAGCTGACCGTCGACAAAGCGACCAAGACGACGTTCGTCGACTGCGACGAGCCCCGGATCGTGTCGTGGAACGATCAGGGGCTCGCGACCAAGATCAGCTTGCCCGACGGCACCGTGCTCGAAGAGAGCGCGTATGACGACGACGGCTACCTCATCGCCAAGACCAACGGCGCGGGCGAGGGAGAGCAGCTCTGGTACGACGACCGCGGCAACCGCGTTCGCTCGGTCGACGCGGCCTCGGCGACGACGTCATGGGTCTACGACGATCGCGACCTCGAGGTGCAGGAGCGCGCGCCGGACGGCCTCATCACCGAGAAGAGCTACGATGATCGCGGCGCGCTCATCGCGATCAAATACCCCTCTCAGCACACCGTAGGGCTCGGGTACGACGCCAAAGGGAGGCTCGCGTCGGTCTATGAGGGGGCGGCGCTCGTCGAGAGCATCGAATACGACGGGCACAACAACGTCATCGCCGAGACGGACGCGAAGGGCGCGCGCACCGCGCACACCTATGATGCGATGAGCCGGGCCGTCACGAGCACGGACGCGCTCGGGCGCACGACCCACACGAGCTATGATCGGTTGGGCCGGAGGGTGCGTGTCGTCCACCCGGACGGCACCTCGACGCAATGGTCGTTCGACGCCGCGGGCAACTGCGTGCGTGAGATCGATCCGCTCGGGCACGCCACGTCGATGGATTACACCGGGATGGGCGTGCTCTCGCGCCTCTCGTTGCCCGACGGCCAACAATGGTCGTTCACGTACACCCGCGAAGAGCAGCTCTCGTCGGTCCAAAACCCGCGCGGCGAGCTCTATGCGTTCAAGCGCGATGACGCCGGGAGGATCGTCGAGGAGCGCACCTTCGACGGGCGGGTCATCCACTATTCGTACAACGCCGCCGGCAAGGTCGCCAAGGTCGTCGCGCCCGACGGGGCCACGCGCGAATTCACCTACGATCGCCGAGGCAACCTCGTTCGCGACGAGGCGAGCGACGGGAGCGTCATCACGGTTCAACGCGACGTGATGGGCCGCCTCGTCGCGGCGACGCGCTCCGAAGCGGAGTCCCACGTGACGACGTCGTTCGAGCGCGACCCGCTCGGGAGGATCGTCGGCGAGCGGCAGCCCGCGGGCACGATCCGTTATGGCTACGACGCGCGCGGGTTCCGCTCCGAGCGCGTGATGCCGGACGGCGGCGTCACCCGTTATGAGTACGACGCGGACGGGCTGCTCACCGCGCTGATCCAAGACGATCGCAAGATCGTGCTCGGGCGCGACGCCGCCGGTCGCGAGATCGCGCGCGGTGACGCCTCGTCGGGGGCGGTCGTCCAGAGCCGTTACAACACCGATGATCAGCTCCTCGAACAACGCGCCTTGTCGCCCGAGAGCGGCGCTCCGGCGCCCACGGTCACGCTCCAACGCCTCTTGTCGTATGACCGCGGCGGCCGGCTCACGCGGGTGGACGACAAGCGATGGGGAGCGAAGACGTACGGTTATGACCGCGTCGATCGCGTGATCCGGTTCGCGCGCGACGCCGCGGCGCGGCGGCTCTCGTACGACGCGGCGGGATCGCTCGCCGGGTCAGGGGACGACGCGTGGGAGATCGCGCCCGGAAACCTCCTTACGCGGAGCTCCGATCGCTCGTTCTCCTATGATGGCTGCGGCCGGCGGGCGACGAGCGAGGACGACGCCGGAGCGGCGGTGTCGTACGTTTGGGACGCGAGGGACCTCCTCCGTGAGGTGAAGCTCGCGGACGGGAGCCGAATCGTCATGACGTATGACGCGCTCGGCCGCCGCATCAAAAAAGAGGTCTTCTCCCCCGGCTCGGACAGCCCGCGCGTGGTGTCCTTCCTTTGGGACGGCGACGCGATCGCCGCGGACATCGATGCTTCGCGCGGCGCCCGCACCTTCGTGCACGGGCCGGGGACGCTCGTTCCGCTCCTCCACGTCGAGCGCAAAGGGGTCTTTCTGGTCGTCACGGATCATCTCGGATCCGCGACGGAGCTGGTCGACGGCCTCGGCGCGGTGGTCTGGTCCGCGTCGTATTCGGCCTTCGGCGAGGCGCTCGACGTCGACAAAAAGCCGCGCGCGGACGACGTCATGGTCGAGTCGCCGTTCCGGTTCTTCGGCCACTACGCCGACGTCGAGACGGGCCTCACGACGACGCGTTATCGATGGTTCGACGCCGAGGTCGGACGGTGGTTGTCCGCCGATCCGCTCGGGATCGAGGGCGGATGGGATCTCTTCGGGATCATGGGGTGTCCGACGCTCGACGTCGATCCCTTTGGGCTCGCGCACCCGCACCAAAAGAAGAACGTCGGCGTCCAGCACAGCTCACGCAAGAAGGCCAAAGAGGCGGCCGCCCACGCGCACGGCGGCAAGCCCAAGCCCACCCCCAAGAAGACCGACACCAAGAAGCGCAAGGCGTACGAAGAGCAACAGAAGTACAAGAAGCCCGAGAGCCATAAAGACTCTGCTCACCCCGAGTCGCACTTCCACGACTCGAACAAATCGACCGCCAAGGATAGGGGCAAGCCCAACGTCCATCACTCGTGGTGACGCGCGCGCCTCATTTGCGCCGAAGGATCGCCTGCTCGCCCTCGTGGTTCTCGTAATACGCGACGCGGGACCCGACGGCGAAGACCAAGCTGTCCTCCGTGCGCCCCACGACGGCGCGGAGCGCGCTCGCGAGGTCGAGCTCCTGGTCGTCGATCTCGTAGAGCTCCGAGATGCAATAAGCCGGGCCCGCCGCGCCGGAGCCGCGCAACGCGCGCTCCACGGCGGCCGCGTCGGCCGAGGTCAACCGTTGGATCACGGCCGGATCGAGGCTCCTCGTGTCGTGGAGGAGGTCACTCCTGAGGTCCGATCGCCTCTTCTGCTTCTGCCCGAGGGAGAGGATTCGCTCGCGCTTCTCCTTCTTGACGAAGAGCTGAACGATCGTCTCGATGTGCGGAGAGCTCATGGCCCCATGGTAGGCGCTCCCCGCGCGCGAGCACAAGCGGGCGCCGACGTCGTGCAGGGGTTCGCGCGCGGCGGGATCAAACCTATGGTATCCTGCGAGGAGGTCACCATGATCGAGAAGGAGCGTGTCGCGTGAGCGTCTTGAAGCGCCTCACCGTGCTGCGGCAGGACGCGGAGGCCGAGCCCGTCCCGCAGCGCAGGTATTTTCACATCGGCAATCCCGAGGTGATGGACGACGTGGGCGAGTGTATCCCCATGATCGTTTGGATCGACGACAACCTCTCTCGCTTCGTGCTCTCCGACAACCCGAGCGTGGCGTGGGGCAAGCCGGGGACAAGGCTCTTTACGCTGCCCAACAAAGCGGTCAAAGCCGAAGACGGGCTCTTCGTCATCACGGGCTCCGGCGACGACAGGTCCGTCCCGCACCCGAACGGCAAAGGCTCGATTCACTTCGTCCACTTGGGCGCGGCCGGGACCCTTTGGGACAAACCGGGGACGAAGATCTACGTGTATCGACTCGACGGCCTCCAGCTCCGGGCCGTCGGTAAAAAGCGCTGAAGAGAGCTTCCTTTTTGCGCGGGAGATGGGCGATAATGTCCTCTATGAGGCGGCTCGTCTTCGGCTTCGCGTGCGTGTGGGCGGTCGTTTGGGCAGGCTGCGGGGCCCGGGTCGATATCCTGACGGAAGATGGCTTTGGGGGCGCCGGGCAAACCTCCGGTCCCGGCAGCTCGGGCGCCGGCCTCGTCGGGCCGGTCGGATCGGGCGCGGGCTCCGGCACGGGAGCAGGCTCGGGGACGGGAGCGGGCTCGGGGACGGGCGCGGGCTCGGGGACGGGAGCGGGCTCGGGGACGAGCACCTCGTCGAGCTCGGGTGGCGTGACGTGTCCTGGGTTTGGAGACCAATGCACCGAGTGCCTGTCGGACGGGTGCGCGGACCGCTGGTGCAATTGCAAGAACAACCCCGACTGCATCGGCCTCATCCAATGCGCGAACAACTGCAACAACAACACCATGTGCGAGCAGGGGTGTCTCTCGACGCACGAGCCCGGCATCTCGGATCTTTATCTGCTCACCGACTGCGCGGCGACCGCGTGTGACGCGGAGTGCCCGGGCAACGATCAAATCGATCCGTGCACGGTTTGCCTGCTCGAAGACTGCACCGACGAGGCCAACGCGTGCCTCGCCCAGCCTGAGTGCTTGGCGCTCTATCAATGTCTCACGGACTGCCCCAACCTCGATTTGATGTGCCAGCAGGGGTGTTACGACGCCCACGGCGCAGGCGTGATGACGCTGCAACCGCTCCTCATGTGCGCGCAAAACACGTGCACGAACGCCTGCAATTGAAGGCTCTTCGCGCGGTCAACGCTTGCCTTCGAGCTGCGTCCTGACCTCCAATTGCAGCTCGACGCCGAGGAACTGCGAGAGGCCCAAAGGCCGCTCGATCCCGGCCGTGTCCTTGAACGCGGCGAGCAGGGTAGGGCGGTATTCGATCCCGAGCCCGAGGAGGGCGTGGCGCGAGACCTCGAATCCAATCCCGCCTCCCAGGTACACCATGGCTCCGCCCGTCTCGGCGCCCCACTCGTTGCCATAGAGCACGCCGCCCGCGCCCCACGACACATACGGTGCGATGCGATAGCCGATGTCGAAGATGTACCGCATCTCGGCGCGGAGCTGCTGGAAGATGCCGAGCCGGTAAAGGTTGCTCGAATCCATCTTGGCGAATTCGTAGGCTCCGCCGAAGTAGAGCCGCCCGGGGGGCCGATACCCGGCGCGGAGCACGAGCCCGCCCCCGCTGCCCAAGATGCAGGGCGCGCGCTGCACCGGGGCGATCACCTGGGAGCCGCAGGTGGCGCCGGAGTCGATGTTGATGGTCGCGGCGAACGCAATCCCGATTTGCGCGTAGCGGAGCTGGAGCGGAGGGGGTCGCGCGGGGTCGTTCGCCTGCGTGGCGACGGCGAGCGCCTCGTCGGCGCGCGCGGGTGAGGCGACCGTCGCGGCGATGGCGGCGATCGCGAAGGCGATCGTCTGCCGAAACGGAGGCCGCGCCGTGGTCACAGCCGAGACGGTAAGCGGGCGCTGTTCGGGTGGCAACCGGGCGGAGGACGGAGGCTCGGGATCATCTTTCCGCGCCGTGCGCTTGACGCGCGGAGGGGCCCTCGCATAAACGGTCTTCTACCGTCGCATGGAGATTCAGCTCGACAAGCGTGCCGTTCGGCAAATCAGGCTCTCAGCTACCGACGCCATCGAAGAGGGCGACACGGAGGCGCTGCGCGAGGACATCCTCGAGGCGTTCAGCGAGGAGCAGGTCGAAGAGATCGAGCGCCGCCTCGACAGCGGCGATTTCTTCGAGTTCTTGACGGACGTGCTCGACGACTGGAACCGCGACGACGTCGACGAGCTCTTCGAGCTGCTCGAGTCCGAGCTCAGCGAGATCGGCGTCGATCTCAAATACGAGCCGCGCGACGCGGACGACGAAGAGGACGACGTCGACGTGGACGACGACGACGACCTCGACGATGACGACGACGACGACGACGACGAGGAAGAGCTCGAAGAGGACGACGAGGACGACTGAGCGGCGCTCCTCGATCAGCGGTGGATCACCACCGACGTCGCGGGGCCGAATTCGTCGATCGATCGCATGCCGTGCCAGCCCTCGGGCAACGTGGGCTCGGTCCACTCGAAGATGCGCTTCGAATCCATGGGCGAGAGGTTCACGCAGCCGCCGCTCTTGAGCTCGCCCCAGACGTCGTGCCAATACGCGCCGTGCAGCGCGTGAGGGCCGTGGAAGTTCTGAACGAACTGCACCTCGGTGTGCACGATGAGCTCGTTGGTGCTCGACACCATGGTCGCGGTCGTGAACTTGCCGTCGACGCGGAACGTGCCCGTCGGCGTCGACGCGGTCTCGATCGCGTCCACGCCCTCGTACGGGATGCCGCCGCGGCCCGGCGAAATGAGCGTCGCGAAGATGGGCTTACTGCCTTCGTACGCGAGCATCCAGCCGCCGAGCACGCTCACTTCGAGCCACGTGCGGCGCCCTGCTTTGGGGCCCGTCACGTCGTCGCGTTTGTCGGACGGAGGCGGCGACGCGACGGGCACGACAGCGTCATCGGCGTGGACCCAGCGGCCGCGATCTTTGGTCTCGAGGAACGTGTCTTTGCCGCGCTTCTCTTCTTTGCCGGTGAGCTCGACGAACGAGAGGCGCGGCCACACGTCCGCCGTCTTGGTGAACGATCCGCCCGCGTCGCGCGTGTATTGAGGCCTGTCTTTGCGCCGGAAGAACGCGAGCGGGAGCGACGCGTCTTTGCCAAGCTCGACGCCGTGGAACGGTGATCGCGGATAGGGCTTGAGGCGATCTTTGGGCAGGAGCGCGCGATCGTGCGCGAGCACGTACGTGCGCCCGTCCGCGTCGAACGTGCGCGAATACGCGACCGTCGAGCCCGGCGCGATGAAGGGCCGCGCCTCGCGGATGAGCGGGCTCACCTTGATGAGCGGAGGCGCGCTCGTGCCCGCCGCGGTGAGATCGACGCCGAGCAAATCTTTGCCGACGTCGCCCGCGCGCGCCTTCTTTACGAGGCCCAAGTGCTGATCGAGATCCCACTCCGCTTTGTGCTGCTCCATCGCGGTGGGGATCTCTTTGTAGCGGGGCGCGCCGATCGACTCGGCGTAGTCGTACGGCCACGGCGATTCGAGCTTGGGCCTGTCCTCGGCCACGGCGCGCACGATGGGATCGTTCTCGTCGATCGTGGCGCCCGCGTCGGCGCACACGTAGCCCATGGGCTCGACGGCGTACCACACGTCGCAGCCCGGCCCCCACACGCGCGCTTTCTCGGCGCTGCCGCCGCGCAGGCGCACCGAATCACCGAGCCCGAGGTACCCGACCCATCCCTTCGAGGGCCTCGGGTGTTGCTGGATCCACGCGAAGCGCGCGCGCGAATAGAGGCGCGCTCCCGGCGGTCGCGGCGGAGGCTCCGCGGCGCCTTTTTCGTGCGGCGCTCGTGCGGACGCGCTCGCGATCGGCGCGGCGGCGACGCTCGACGAAGGCGCGGCGGACGGCGGAGCGATCGCGATCGCGGCGCTCTCCGCCGGCGCGGCCGGCGTGGTGGCGTGTGCGGTCGCCTCGGATCGCGACGGCCCTTGCCCTTGCCCTTGCCCTTCAAGGACGCGGCGCTGCGAGCTCTCGGAGCAGGCCGCGGCCAACGACGAGCACACGAAGGTCAAAAGGCAAAAGCGATGGACCGAGCGCACGGCTGAACGAGCGGTATAGCAGACGTTGTTTGACGGCGGGCGCGCGAACCCTTTATCTTTTGACGGGGCACGCTTCGCCGTGATCCCCATCGGGTCACCCCCTTTCTTCAGCGAGGGAAGTTGCTTTATGCCGAGCGGTCACGACCTCCCTTCGCGTGAGGTGTCCCGGTCCACGGTGGGGGCTCGGGTCCCGCAAGCGGGCCCTCTGCCCCCACACCCCCGATTGGCGCCGGCGTGGGCCGGTCGCGCGGCGCTGTTGGGCCTCCTCGTGAGCGCCGTCGCGGCGTCGTTCGTCGCGTCGTGCGCGACCGGGACGCAGCTCTCGACGGGCAGCGGCGGCTCGGGCGCCACCGGCCCCAGCAGCAGCAGCAGCGGCACGGGCGCGTCGGACGCGGGCGACGGCGGCCCGCAAAAGGGCCAGCTCGGCGCGCCTTGCACCACCACCGAAGACTGCCTCGAAGGCGAGTGTACGTTCATCGGCGGCGCCAAGTACTGCAGCAAGCCGTGCCCGCCCGACTGTCCCAACGGCCTGCACTGCTCCATCATCGACGGCGATCCGATCTGCGTGCCGGATCTCGATCAGCTCTGCAAGCAGTGCAAGAACGACGGCGAGTGCGGCTTGCCCTCGGATCGCTGCTTGAAGGCGCCGCTCGGCGATCTGTTCTGCGCGCGTGATTGCAGCGTCGACTCGCTCTGCCCGAACGGCTTCACGTGCGTCACCCTCGCGGCGTACACCGACGCGGGCGCGCCCGACGCAGGCGCGAGCGACGCGGGATCCGACGCGTCGTCGCCGCTCCCCGGCGTGCCGTTCAAGTGGTGCGTGCCGAACGGCGGATCGTCGTGCCCGTGCAACGAGAAGCGCGACGGCGTGAAGCACGACTGCTTCGTCAAGAACGCGTACGGCACGTGTACGGGCGACGAGACGTGCAACGCGATGAAGGGCAAATTCGAGGGCTGCGACGCGAAGACGCCCGCGCAGGAGAGCTGCAACAACAAAGACGACAACTGCGACGGCCAGGTCGACGACGGCGATCCCAACGCGCTCTGCGCCGCGCTCGGCCCCAAACCTCCGCACGGCAACTGGGCGTGCACCGGCGGCGCGTGCGCGCTCGGCGCGTGCGATCCGGGCTACGCCGCGTTCCCGCCGGGGACGCCGCAGGAGGGCTGCTCGTGCGCGGTCGACCCGGGCGAGCCCAACGGTCTGTGCGCCGCCGCGACGTACGCCGGCAGCGTCTCGGAGTCGGGCGCGCCGCTCACGATCTCAGGGACTTTGTCGAGCGCGAGCGACGTCGACGTCATCAGCTTCGACACCGTCGACGTGAACGAGGCCGGGACCAACTCCTACCACGTGGCGATCGCGTTCACGTCGCCGAGCCCGAACAACGAGTTCGTGATGGACGTGATGCGCGGCGATCCGTGCAGCGACGCGCCGAGCGGCGCGGGCACGAACATCACCGCGTACGACTGGTGCGTGAACGGCAACAGCGGCACGTCGCCGCCCAAGGGCGAGCTCACGTGCGGCATCGCCGCCAACGTCAACCACTGCAACAACTACTCGAGCAAGTACTACGTGCGCATCTACCGCAAGAGCGGGGCGACGGCCTCGTGCGCGCCGTACGCGCTCACGATCTCGGCGGGCGGCGGCGCGTGCGACATGAACGCGTCGTGCCCGTGAGGTGGTCCACGGTGGGGGCTCGGGTCCCGCAAGCGGGCCCTTGGCCCCCACACCCCCGGCTCCGCGCACACGCTTCGTTGACGCGAAATCGAGGCTGAAATAAGAGCCTCGCTCCATGGATCTCGATCGCAACGAGACGCAGGAGCTCATCGTCAAGACCGCGCGCGACTACGCTGAGCGCGTGATCCGGCCGGTGGCGGCCGACCTCGATCGCGAGGGCCGCTTTCCCAAGGAGATCCTCAAGGGCCTCGCCGATCTCGGGCTCATGGGCGTGAACGTGCCCGGCTCGCTCGGCGGCGCAGAGGCGGGCGTCGTGAGCTACGCGCTCGCGATGATGGAGATCGCGCGCGCGTGCGCGTCGACCGCGGTGACCATGGCCGTCACCAACATGGTCGCCGAGGTGATCACGCGCTTCGGCACCGAGGCGCAGCGCGAGCGCTACGTGCCTCGGCTCACGTCGGGCGACTACGTGGCGGGCGCGTTCGCGCTGAGCGAGCCGGGCGCGGGCAGCGACCCCGGATCGATGACGACGACGGCGACGCGCGACGGCGACGGCTACGTGATCCGCGGCGAAAAGCAGTGGATCACGAGCGGATCGTACGCGGGCGTGTTCGTCGTGTGGGCGCGCACGGGCGGGCCGGGCACGCGCGGGCTCTCCGCGTTTTTGGTGGAGGGCGGCACGCCCGGGCTCACGCCGGGCAAGCACGAGGACAAGCTCGGCCTGCGCGCGTCCAACACGGTGCCGCTCACCTTCGACGACTGCCGCGTGCCCGCGGACGCGCTGCTCGGCGACGAAGGATCGGGCTTCAAGATCGCGATGATGGCGCTCGACGGCGGGCGCATCGGCATCGCCTCCCAGGCCGTCGGCATCGCGACCGCGGCGCTCGAAGAGTCCGCCGCATACGCGATCGAGCGCAAGCAGTTCGGCCGATCGATCGCGGAGTTTCAAGCGATCCAATGGATGCTCGCCGACAGCCGCACCGAGCTCGACGCTGCGCGCATGCTCGCGCTGCGCGCCGCCTCGCTCAAAGAGAAGGGCGTCTCGTTCTCACGCGAGGCCGCGATGGCCAAGCTCTACGCGAGCGAGGCGGCGGGCCGCATCTGCGATCGCGCGATCCAGATCCACGGCGGCTACGGCTACGTGCGCGACTTCGCGGCCGAGCGGCACTACCGCGACGTGCGCGTGACGCGCATCTACGAGGGCACGAGCGAGGTGCAGCGCACGGTCATCGCGCGCAGCGTGCTCACATGAAGCGGACGAGCACGCACGTGACGTTGTCGGGCCCGCCGTTCGCGTTCGCGGCCTCGATCAGCTTGGAGGCGGCGACCTTGATGTCTACGTTTTCGCGGAGGATCTGCTCGATGAGCTCGTCTTTGACGGGGCCGGGCAGGCCGTCGGAGCAGACGAGGTAGAGATCGCCCACGACCGGCGGCTCGAAGCGCGTGTCCACCTTGACGGTGTCCTTCATGCCGAGCGCGCGCATGATGACGTTCTTGTGGGGGAAGTTCTCGATCTCTTGGGGCGTGAGGCGCCCCATCTTCATGTACTCGTTGAGCAGCGAGTGATCTTCGGTCACCTGCTCGAGCTTGTTGTTGCGCAGGCGATAGACGCGGCTGTCGCCCACGTGCGCGATGTACGTGCCCGAGCTCAGCGTGTAGATGCCCGCGAAGGTGGTCCCCATCCCCTTCTTTTTGAGGTCGCGCGTGGCCGTCTCGTAGATGCGCAGGTTGGCGAGCTTGACCGCCATGATGAGGCGGTTCTCTTCGTAGCCCTTGGTGCGATCGAGCTTGTACGGCCAGGTCTTGTCAGGATCCTTCTGCGTCTCCTGAAAGAACTCTTGGAGCGTGTCGACCGCGAGCTTGGAGGCGACCTCGCCGGAGGCGTGACCTCCCATCCCGTCGGCTACGAGGAACAAACCGTAGTCCGGTACGATGGCGAAGTTGTCCTCGTTGTGAGCGCGTTTCCTGCCGACGTTGGTCTCGCCGGCTGCTTCGATACGGAGAGGGGCGTTCACGTCGCAAGTGATACCACGACTCCCTGTTTGCTAGGGAGCCCCCTTTCGACGCGAGCGAGCGCCCTTCGTCGCCGCGCGCGCGACGTCAGAGCCGCGTCGCCAAGATGATCACGGCGACGACCACGCCGATGAAGAGCAGCCCGAAGAAGACGACCTTGCCCAAGATGGGGCGCAGCCACTTCCACACGAGCAGACGAAAGACCTTCCAGAGGAGCGCCAGGATCTCGCCGATGACTTTTCTCACGCCCGCGAGCTTAGCACCCTGGGCCCTCTCACCAGCACGCTGAGCAGTTCTTTACAAAGGTCTTTACTCGACCGAAAAGCTCACTTTGGCGGCGAAGCTCCCGGGCGACGGGAACGAAGCCTTCTTGACCGCGCCCACCACGCACGAGGCCGCGGCCTCGACTTTGTCGTCGGCGCCGGCCACGCCCACGCTGAGCGGCTTGCCGTTGGTCTCGACGTGCATCGTGATCCTGAGCGGTCCCGTGCCGGCGCTCTTGCGGCAGCTCGTGAGCGCGGGCTTGAGCGCGCGGAGGTTCTGGGCGATGCGGCCCTCTTCCCACGCGACGGGCTGCCGCTCATCGGGGTTCGGATCGAAGGTGAACGGGCTCTCGGCGAGGCCCTCGCCGCCTTGCGGCTTGGGCCACGAGAGGGCCTTGAGCGCGTCAAGCATGCACGCTTCGACCTCGCGATCGCCGAGCGTGGACTCTTTGACGTAGGCCCAGCGCACGGCGCCGGTCTTCATGATGCGCAGGGCGAAGCGCGCCTCGCCCGCGAGGAACGGCACGCGCTCGCGCGCCTTCTCCATGCACGACGTCATGGGGCCCGCGGCCTTGGAGAAGGCTTGCTTGACCTTGCCCTCGTCGAGCGCGCCGATCTCGGCCTCGACGCCGGGCTTGTCGCCGCCGCGATCGGCGTCGTGATCCGCGGCCTTGTCGGCCTTCGGCGCTTCGGGCGGCGCTTGGCCGCCTCCGCAGCCGAGCGCGATCACGGCGAGGGAGAAGAGCGCGATCCGCTTCATGTGCGTTACCCCTTGAGGACGCCGTTCGCGACGACGATGCGCTGGATCTCGCTCGTGCCCTCGTAGATCTCGGTGATGCGCGCGTCGCGGTAGTGACGCTCGGCCGCGAACTCGGTCGTGTAGCCGTAGCCGCCGTGGATCTGGAGGGCCTTGTGCGTGACGCGCGTGCTCATCTCGGACGCGAGGAGCTTCGCCATCGCGCTCTCGGTCGTGTGGCGCACGCCTTTGTCCTTCATCGCGGCGGCGCGCAGCGTGAGGAGCCGCGCGGCGTCGATCTCGACGGCCATGTCGGCGAGCATGAACTGGATCGCCTGCAGGTTGGAGATGGGCGTCCTGAAGGCCTTGCGCTCCTTCGAATACGCGACGGCTTTGTCGAACGCGGCGCGCGCGATGCCGATGGCCTGCGCCGCGATGCCGATGCGCCCGCCGTCGAGCGTGGTCATCGCGACCTTGAAGCCCTGGCCCTCTTCGCCGAGGATCATCGACGCGGGAACGCGCACGTTCTCGAAGTAGATCGTGCACGAGTGCGCGGCCTTGATGCCGAGCTTCTCGTCGTGCGGCGCGAGCGTGACGCCGGGCGCGACCTTCTTGGTCTCGGGATCGCGCAGCGGCACGAGGAACGCGGTGTGGCGCGGTTTGTCGGGGTGCGGCGTGGTGACCGCGAACACGATGATGTGATCGGCCTCGGGGCCGACCGTGATGAAGTTCTTGGAGCCGTTCACCACGTAGCTCCCGTCGGCTTGCTTCTCGCCCACGGTGAGCATGGTGCGCGCGTCCGAGCCGCTCGTCGGCTCGGTGAGGCCGAAGCAGCCGAGCCACTTGCCCGACGCCGTGGGCGCCAAAATCGCCTCTTTTTGTTGGGGCGTGCCGAACTTCATGAGCGGGTCGCAGAAGAGCGAGTTGTTGACGCTCATGATCACGCCCGAGCTCGCGCACGCGGCGCTGATCTCCTCGATGACGAGCGCGTAGCTCACGTTGTCGAGGCCCGCGCCGCCGTGGTCGACCGGCACGGCCATGCCCATGAAGCCGAGCTCGGCCATGCGCGCGACGATCTCGGTGGGCCAGCGCGATTTCTTGTCGAGCTCGGCGGCCTTCGGCTCGATCTCGCGCTTCGCGAAGTCCCGCGCCGTCTGTTGAATGAGCCTCTGCTCCTCGCTCAGTTCGAAGTCCATTGCGCCCGGCTTTACCAAAAAGGTCACGCGGCGAAGAGCATTTTCGAAGGCTCCCGCGCTCACGCGGGGGGGGCGAGGCGGCGGGGCGGGGCGCGCGCGCAAATATCGCCGGAGCCCCCGATCCGCCTTGGGCGCTGGGTCGTAGAACAAGAAGTTACCGGATGGCGCGCCGCGGCTCGGCGCGGCTCACGACCTCGGAGGGAGCAATTCGCCGCCACGCTCGCGGCGCCCCGAGGATCGGTGTCCGTTCTCAACGCTCTTTCGGAGGAGGTGGGTCCATGCTCTCGGGGATCACGCGCTATTGGCGTACGGCTGGTGTTGTCATGGCGATGGTCATCGGTATCGGTGGCATCAATAACTGTGCTGACAAAGCGGCGACGGGCAAAGCGACCATCGATGTCACGCTCGCCGCGGACAACCTCGATTCACCGGTCGACTCCACGCCTGATCCCAACGGCACGGACATCTACTTCATCGCCAAGAACGCGAAGGGCAAAGGCATCTTCCGCATCTCGTTCACGGGCGGATCGGTGACCGAGATCTTCGTGGGCGCGCCGTTCGTCGAGCCGCGTGGGCTCGTGTTCAGCACCGACGGGAGCACGCTTTACATCGCGGACGAGGGCGCGGATCCCGCGGCCAAAGGCGCGATCTTCTCGATGCCCAAGAGCGGCAGCGTGCCTGTCGTCGTGCCCGGCACCGAGGGCTCGATGCCGACCGCCATCGATCTCATCAAGCAAAAAGGGGCGGATCAGCTCTATTACACCGGCGTCACCTCGGGCGGGGAGCCCGCCGCCTTCTCGATCGCGCCGAGCGGGGGGACGCCCAAGGTGGTCGCGCAAGGCGCTCCGTTCGAGGCGCCCGCGGGCGTGGTCGTCGCGTCGAACCTCACGGTGTACGTCGGTGATCGTTCGGGCGGCGCCGGCCAAAAAGGCCAGGTCTTCAGCGTCACCGACAACAAGGCGGCGACGTTCGGGCCCACGTTCGTGCCGGGCGATCCGCTCGGGATGGCGCTCACGCTCGACGAGTCGTTGCTCCTCGTCTCGTCGCTCGACCCGAACGACGGCACGAGCCGCGTTACGTTGATCGACGTGCAGACCAAAGGCGGCAGCGTGTTCAACGACGTCATCAAGGCCAACTCGGTGTCGGGCGGCCTGCACCGCGCGCACGCCAAAGACATCTATTCGTGGGTGAGCAAGTCGGCCATCTACGGCATCAAGATCAAGCCCCCTGCGCTCGACTCCAGCTCTCCCGGCGGCATCGGCGGTATTTTTTGAGGGCGGCGCTCGACGATCTTCGCTATCGTCTCTCCCCATCGTGGGCCGCACCGACATCCTCGCCAACGTCCTTGGGGCGCTCCTCGTCGCGGGGAGCGCCGGGTGCGCAGGCGAATCCGGCCACGGGCCTTATCCAGCGCACCTCCCCGACGCCCCGCAGGTCGAGAGCTTCGGCGGACCGGTGCTGAAGGCGCCTCTCCTCGTGCCCGTCTTCTTCGCCGGCGACGACGCGGCGATCGTCCAGGCGATCGGGGACTTCTCGGCGCATGTCGGCGCATCGGGCTACTGGCGCGCCGCGACGTCCGAATATGGTGTCGGACAAGCGACGTCGGTCGCGCCCATCGTGCTCGCGGAGGCCGCCCCGGCGGCGATCCTCATGGCCGACGTCGAGGCTTGGCTCCTCGATCGGATCGAGGGCGCGAGCCCCGATCTCCCGGCGCCCGGCGAAGATACGTTGTTCGTGATCCATTATCCGCAAGGCACCACCCTCTTCGGCGGCGAGCCGGGAGGCCCCGCGCCGCCGGTCGAGAGCTGCAAATCCCTCTATGGATATCACAGCAACGTCACCCGCTCGGACGGCCGGGACGTCGCTTACGCGGTGATCCCGCGCTGCGACGAGGCCTTTGGCCTCCACGGCGTCGACGCGCTCACCGCCGTCGAGAGCCACGAGATCATCGAGGCGGCGACCGATCCGTATCTCTTGACACAACCCGCCTTCGCCGAGGTCGGCGCCGCGCACGTCGTCTGGTCACGCCTCCTCGGGGGCGGCGAGGTCGCGGATCTCTGTGCGAGCCTCGCGGGCGTCGTCGGGCCCTCTCCCGATCTGCCGTTCGTGGTGCAGCGGAGCTGGTCCAACGAGGAGGCTTTGGCGGGGCGCGATCCGTGCGTCCCGCGGCCCGGAGGAGAGGTCTATTTCAACGCCGTGCCCGCCATGAGCGACCTCATCGACGTGAGCTATCACGGGCTCTTCCACGATCCGACGGTGAGCGCGCGCGGCGTCCGCATCCCCGCGGGGACGTCGCGGACCATCGCCGTCGATCTGTTCAGCGACGGCGAGACCGAGGGGCCTTGGCGGGTGAGCGTCGAGGAGCGGTGGACGAGCGATCGGCTCGTGGCGAGGCTCAACCGGCTCGAAGGCCGCAACGGAGATCGGTTGGAGCTCACCCTCACGGTGTTGGCGGGGGGCTCGGGCGACGAGGGGCTTGTCTTCGCCCTCGCCTCGGCGCAGGGAGCGCGTGAGAACCTCTGGTTCGGCGTCGTGGGCGAGTGACTCAACGCCGCCTGCACATCGCGGCGACCTCGCGCACGAACGCGGGGTCGAACACGCCGTCGACCCGGATCGAATAACGGAAATACGGGTCGGCCAAGACGCCGTGATAATCCATGTCGTTGAACCAATAGACGGGCGCTTGGATGACCTCGCGGGCGCCGCCCTCCGCGTCGCACAGATAAAAGCGCTTGTTCCCCCGCGGATCGATCGAGATGGATTGGGCCACCTGGAGCGCGCCGGGCTCGGTGTCGCGGTGCGCGGGCGCGTGGTCGTTCGCCTCCACGCCGAAGATCACCGCCCTCCCGATCTCGGTGAAGGGCAGGGATTCGAGGTAGGCGATCGTCTCGGGGAAGACGGCTTTGGCCTCCTCGTCCCAGTCTTTGCCCTCGCCCGAGTGCTTGTCCTCCCAACGATCGTTCGAGAGCAGGTGATAACACACCTTCCACGGGAAGTAGACGCCATAACGCACCTTGAGCCAACACATCTGCGCCTTGGTGAGCGGGTGATCGGTCTCGTCGCCGAAGGCGTACTCCGCGCGGCGATCGGGGTCGAAGCGGCCCGGATCGTCCGCGAGCGAGACGAAGCGCGCGAATTCTTCCCGGGAGAACTTGGCGATCACGTGGCCGTAATCGAGGTACGGATCAGCCATCATGAACGGCGCGACGACCCCCATCCACTTGAGGCTCCCGCCGGTGTAATCGCTCTCCACCTTCGCGAGCCCGAGCGAAATCTCCTCGTCGAGCGCGCCGAACGAGGACGTGTCGAGGAGCGGAGACAAATCCACGTAGGGCCTGCCAAAGAGCCCAATCAACCCCATGGCGAATCCCCCCGATACACCCGCGCGACCAGCTCGTCGAAGGCGTGAACGCCGTCCTCGACCGGCAGATACCGCGACATCGACGCGCCCGGCGCCATGAGCCCGCGCTGCTGGAGCCCGCAGATGGAGCGGTCTTGCGCGTTCACCTCGTCCCAAAACGAGAGCACGTCGGAGAGGTCGCGATCGGGCGCGAGGGACGCCGGGTGAACGTACGTGTCCGCGACCACCAGCGTTTGATCCGCCGCCTTGGGATGGAGCCTGTAGGTGAGCAGATAATCCGGCTGAAGGCTCGTGAGCAACGTGGGGAACAGCATCGCGTCGAACACCTTGGCCTCGGGGTTATCCGGCCGGAGCAAGGCCCTCTCCTGCCGCGATCCGCTCCGCGAGACCGTCTCGCGCCCGTCGGCGATATCCATGGTCCCGCCGAGCCAAACACCGTCGCTGAGCCGGGAGTGCGCCGTCTGCGTGGGCGTGAGCCCTTCGAGCGCCGGGTGGACGCGCGGGAAGTGGAGCGACTCTTGGAAGTTCTCGACGCAGAGCTTCCAATTGGCCTCGACGACGTACGACGCCCTCCGCGCGAGCGCGAGCGGCAAAGGCTCTCGAAGCCACGGGGGCTCGCCCGCGATCGCCTCGTGGAGCGCCGGCGCGCGGTCATCGAGCGTCGCGAACAAGAAGCCTCTCCACCGCTCGACGCGCACCGGCGAGAGGCTTAAACACCGCTTGTCCCACGCATCGGGAGCGCCCTTCGCGTCGAGGAGCGCGCCGGAGAGGCCATACGACCAACCATGATAAGGGCACACGAACCGTCGCGATCGACCGGAGGGCGTCGGGCCCTCGTCGCACGGCACGAGCGCCGCCGCCCGGTGGCGACAGACGTTGTGAAAGGCCCGAATCGAGAGGTCCTCCCCGCGCGCCACGATCACCCCCGGAGGTGTGATGGGCGCGACGACGAAGCTGCCGGGATGCGCGATCTCGCTCTCGTGCCCGACGCACTGCCACGCGCGCGAAATGAGATGATCCATCTCCCACGCGAACAGCGATGGATCGGTGTACGCCCGCGCGGGGAAGGGCTCGGCCTCTCCGAGCGGGGCGAGCACACGGGACAGCTCTTCGGAGGTGAGCGCGCTCATGGGTCCAGCGAGGCGGCCGGGATCCCGCGGAAACGCCGCTTCTCCAGGCCAAACCAGAGCAGCGCGGCGAGCGCCGCCGCGCCCGTGAGGACCCAAAGCGCCTTCTCGTTGGGAGGCTGTACGCCGATCCCGATCAAGAGCACGCAGAACAACACCGCGACGACGCCGATGGGCCGAAAGAGCGCGCCGAGCGAGAACGATCCCATCGCCCTCCAGCGCGTCTTATAAGCCCTCACGCCGAGCGTGATGGGGATCGCGTACGAGATGTAGAGCAGCACGGTGCACACCGCGGTGATGGTCGTATAGACGGGCGTATAGATCGCGAAGGCGACCGACGCGAGGCTCACCGCCCAAATCGACGCGACCGGCGTCATCCAGCGCGCATGGACCGCCGCGAGGACGCGCGACGCGGGCAGGCCGCCGTCGCGCGCGAACGCGTAGGCCATGCGCGAGGCCGAGGTCACGGTCGCGAGCCCGCACAGGTATTGCGCGACGGCGATGCCGGCGAAGAGCGTCGCGGCGACGCGCTTCGGCACGACCGCGTTCACGATCCACACGAACGCGTTCGTGCCCTCGGCCGCCGCGCGATCCGCGTCCGGCGCCGCCGCCACCACGGACGCGAGCATCACGAGGCCGAACGCGCCCGAGACGAGGACCGATCGCACGATGCCGCGCGGCACGTTCTCCGTCGCGCTCACGGTCTCTTCGGACGTGTGCGCCGACGCGTCGAACCCGGTCACCGTGTAGGCCGGGAGCAGGAAGCCGAGCACGAACAGCTTGGCCATGCTCGCTGTCTTGGGCCACACGTCCGCGCCCGCCGCGCCGCTGTAGTTGGTGAACGTGACGAGCCGCCCGAACGCGAGGTGCGGCGCGTAGCCCACCATCGCGAGCGTGAGCGCGGTCGCGACGATCAGGATCCAATAGCCCGACAGATCGGTGAGGCGCGTGGTCGCGCGGATGCCGAGGTGATTGACGAGCGCCTGCGACGCGGTGATCGCGAGCACACAAACGCCTTGGATCACGAGCGCGCGCGAGGGCGTCCATTTGGATGGATCGAAGCCCAAGAACGGGCCGAGCGCGCCCGCGGTGAACTGGTAGGTGCCCACGTTGATCGCGGTGAGCACGGTGACGAGGCCCGCGAGGTTGCACCACGCGGTGAGCCAGCCGAACCCCCGGCCGCCCAAGATCGATGCCCAGTGATAGAGCCCGCCCGCGGTCGGGAACGCCGACGCCACCTGCGCCATCGCGAGCGCGACCGCGAGCGATCCCAAACACGAGAGCGGCCAGCCGATCCCGATCGACGCGCCGCCGGCGGCCCCGAAGCCGACGTGGAACGACGTCACGCCGCCCGCGAGGATGCAGATGATCGAGAGCGAGATGGCGTAGTTCGAGAAGCCGCTCATCCCGCGGCGCAGCTCTTGTTTGTACCCGAGCGCCGCGAGCGCCGACGCGTCGTCGCGATCGCCGCGCACGTCGTTCACGCCTCGGAGTTGGGAGGAGGGATCGACGTGGGGGAGCGCATGCTCCACGGCTCGTCCTCTTCTTCGATCTGGATGAGCACCGCCGTGATGTTGTCTTTGCCGCCGTGCTCGTTCGCGCGCGCGACGAGCCTCTCGCACGCGGCCGTGAGCACGCGCTCTTCGATCAGGATCTGCGCGATCTCTTGGTCGGAGACGAGCCCGTGCAGCCCGTCCGAGCAGAGCAGGTAGCGATCGCCGAGCGCGATGGGCTCGGTGCGCACGTCGACGTCGACCGCGGGCCCGATGCCGAGCGCGCGCGTGATCACGTTGCGCGGCAGGTAAGCGAGGTCGCTCTCGCTCAGGTCGGGCCGTTCGAGCAGCGCGTCCGACACGAGCGAGTGATCGCGCGTGAGCTGCACCAGCGTTTTGTCGCGGAGGCGGTAGCACCGGCTGTCGCCCGCGTGCGCGACGTGGATGGCGCCGTCGCGCGAGAACGACGCGGCGACGACCGTGGTGCCCATCCCGCGGTGGCTCCGCGAGTCGTCGGCCCGCGCGAAGATCTTGGCGTTGGCCGACGCGACGGCGCTGCGGAGCTTCTCCTCGCCGTTGACCTCGCGCCCGTGCCCGCCGCGGAAATAGCTCGCGATGGCGTTCGCGGCCATGCGGCTCGCGACCTCGCCGGATTGATGGCCTCCCATCCCATCGGCGACGACGAAGACACCAAACTGCGGGAGCAAGATGTAGCGATCCTCGTTGTGGGCTCGCTGCCTGCCGACATCCGAGAGACCTGCCGCGACGGGTCGCATTCCCACCGATTCTATATTCGCTTTTTGTTACGAGGGAATTGGTTCATGCGAGAGCCCGCGATGACGCGGCGGAAACTGTGGTAGTCGGCCTCCCCCATGAACGATCTCGTGGTCGACAACCCGTACACCCTTGCGGACGAGGTCCGCCTCCCCTTGGCCGGCGGCGACGTCGTGGAAAACACCCTCGACGCCGCGGTCTCCGCCTCGCGCGCGTGGGCAAAGACCCCGATCGCCGATCGCGCCGCGCTGTGCCTGCGCGCGGTCGAGGTCATGGAGGCCCGGGCGGAGCGCATCGCGGCCGACGTGACCCGCATGATGGGCAAGCCGCTGCGCCAGGCGCGCGGCGAGGTCGCGGGCATGGCCAAGCGCGCGCGGCACATGGTCTCCATCGCCGAGGGCGCGCTCGCCGACGTGCGCCTGCCCGACGCCGAAGGCTTCACCCGGCGCATCCAGCGCGTGCCGCACGGCGTGGTGCTCGACCTGCCCGCGTGGAACTACCCGTTGTTGACGGCGGTGAACGTCGTTGTGCCCGGTGTCCTCGCGGGCAACAGCGTGATCGTCAAGCACTCGCCGCGCTCGCCGCTCGTCGGGCACCACTTCGCCGAGGCGTTCTCCGAGGCGGGGGCGCCCGCCGCGCTCGTGCAAGCGCTCGTGTGCGACTACCCGACGACCGAGCGCATCGCCGCCGACGATCGCGTGGGCTACGTGGCCTTCACCGGCTCGGTGCTCGGCGGGCGGCGCATCTACCAAGCGGTCGCGTCGAGGCGCTTCATCGACGTGGGGCTCGAGCTCGGCGGCAAAGACGCGGCGTACGTCGCGCCCGACGCGGACCTCGATCGCGCCGTCGATGGCATCGTCGACGGGGCTTGTTACAACGCGGGCCAGAGCTGCTGCGCGGTCGAGCGCGCGTACGTCCACGAGAGCCTCTACGATCGCTTCGTCGAAGCGGCGCGCGCGCTCATGAAAGGCTACGTGCTCGGCGACCCGACGGACAGCGCGACCACGATGGGCCCCATCGCGCAGCCTTGGCACCCCGCGTTCCTCGCGGCGCAGATCGAGGGCGCGCGCGCGGCGGGCGCGTCGGTGGTGCTCGGCGGGCGCGCGATCGCGGTGGAGGGCAAGGGTCGCTTCTTCGAGCCGACGCTCATCACGGGGGCGCCCGAGGAGACGGACGTGATGCGCATCGAGACGTTCGGGCCGGTGCTGCCCGTGGTGAAGGTGCGCTCGGACGAGGACGCGCTCGCGCGCATGAACGCGAGCCCGTACGGCCTCACCGCGTCGATCTGGACGCGCGACGAGGCGCGGGCGGAGCATCTCGCGGGCGCGCTCGACGTGGGCACGGTCTACATGAACCAGTGCGACACGCTCGATCCCGCGCTGCCGTGGACGGGCGTCAAAGACAGCGGCAAAGGCGCTTCGCTCTCGGCGCTCGGCTTTCTGCACCTCACGCGGCCGAGGGGGATCAACTTCAAGCGCACGCTGTAGACAACGTGTAACGTTGTAAACATTGTGGTAAGTCATTAACGATCGAGATACAATGCGAGCGGGCTGCTAGCTTTGGCTCCATGGTCGCCGCGGTCCCTTACGGTTACGACAACCCGTACACTCGCCGTCTCACGGTGAAGGACCTCAACGAGCTGCCCGAGGTCGAGGGCCAGCGCTACGAGCTGATCGACGGAGAGCTCTACGTGTCACCGTTCCCGTTCGTGCCGCACCAGCGGCTCGTCACGCGGCTCGTCCACATGATCGCGAGCTACCTCGACGAGCACCCCATCGGCGAGGTCTTCACCTCCAACCTCAAGGTGGTGCTCGACGACGCGTCGGGGGTGGGGCCGGACGTCGTGTACATCTCGAACGAGCGGCTCTCTTCGCTCCAGCCGGATGGCTTGTATGGCCCTCCCGATCTCGCGGTCGAGGTCACGTCGTCCAAACCCACTTTGGATCGCATCATCAAGTTCCGTAAATATGCCTCTTCGGGCGTGGCTCATTATTGGGTCGTGAGCCCCGAGGCGCGGACGATCGAGGCGTTCGAGCTGGGCAAGAAGCGTTATGGCAAACCCACCATCGCCCGGGAGCGAGGTGTGTTTGAGCCCAAGCTCTTCCCCGGCCTCGCCATCGATCTCAACCGCTTGTTCGGCTGATTCAACCCTTCTTCTTGTACCGGAACACGGGCACGTCGGCGGCGGCGACCTCGTCGACGTTGTCGACCACGATGCGGCCGAGCTGGTGCAGGTATTCGACGTGCGCGCCCGCCTCTTCCAAGGCGAGGATCTCGTCGTAGCCCTCCTTCTTGCCGAACATCGCGCCGGCGATCTCGACCACGGTGCGCGGCGCCTCGCAGAGCTTGAGGACCTCGTCGAGGCGCTCTTTGTGGAACGCGGCGATGGCGAGGGCGCGCGCGTAGAGGTCGTCGATGGGCTCCTCGTGGCCGCCGAGCGCGAGCGTGACGCCGGGGATCGCGCGGACTTTGTCGAGCGATCGGAGGTAGTTCTCGAGCCCGCCGAACGCGGTGATGGCTTGTGGAAATTGGTGAGGGCTGATGCGCGCGAGCACGTGATCGCTCGTGAGGAGGACGTCGCCGACGAGCAGGCACACCTGGCCCGGGCAGTGGCCGGGCGTGTGGATCACGCGGTGGCCGCCGCCTACCGTGTCGCCGTCGCGCAGGCGGATGTCGACCTCGACCGGCTTGAACCACGATCGTGACTGCATGTAGAGCGCGAGCAGCTCGCTCGTGTGATGGCGGCTCACGCCCGCGCGGCGCAGGAAGATCTCGACGTCTTTGGAGGCGATGATCACGCGCTCTTCGAAGCTCGCGAGGACGCGCGCGTCGAGCTCGTGCACGGCGAGCGCGGCGCCGCTCGTGGCGCGCAGATCCATGACGCCGCCGAAGTGATCGATGTGCGCGTGCGTGACGAGCGCGACGTCGACGGCCTCATAGACGATGTCCTCGCCGAAGATCGCGCGCACGATCGCGAAGCCCAAGGCCATGTCGCGCTTCGACGAGGGCAGGCCCGATCCGACGTCGATGAGCGTCGTGTGGCCGGGCTCACGCACCAGATAGACGTTGTTGATGTGGTTCGGGAAGGTCTCGACCGGCATCGAATAGATGCGCAGGTTGGCCGCTGTCCCGGGCGAGAAGCGCCGCACGCCCACGCACCCGAAGGTCTCCAAGTAGCGTTGTCGTGCGCCTTGGTTGGTCGCGGCGGACGCGAGGAGCGTGAGCCTGCCCGACGCGCCGCTCGACGTCCGCTCGGTGGAGAGCAGCGTCTCGAGCTCGCTCCACGCGCCTTCGACGTCGAGGTGCGCGCCCTCGGTGGTGAGCAGCGCCTTGGGGAGCAGCGCGGCTTCGGCGTGCTGGAAGAGGCGCATCAAACGCTTCTTGGGGCTCGTCGAGCCGCGCACGTGCGCGGAGGCGTCGGCGGCGCCCGCGGCCTTGGGATCGTTGCTCATGGCGGAAGCTTATCCGGGCTGACCTCCGGCGAAAGACCGTGTAGAGGAGGGGGCGTGTCGTTCTCACACATCCTCGGTCAAGAGGGCGCGATCGCGACGCTCAAAGCCGCGCTCCTCCGCGGGCGGGCGCACCACGCGTATCGGTTCGAGGGGCCGGACGGCGTCGGCAAGGAGCTCACCGCGTTCGCGCTCGCGCAGGCGCTTTTGTGCGCGGCGGGGAACGCGCTCGGCTGTGAGCGGGAGTCGCTCTGCGACGCGTGCCGCCGCGCGGTGACGCTCTCGTCGGACCCTCCGCACGTGTCGCTCCACCCGGACGTGGCGATCGTGGAGCGCGGGTTTTATCCGCAAGAGGTCGTGCCCAAGCCCGAGACCAAAGAGATCTCGGTCGAGCAGGTGAGGACCATCGTGCTCGCGCACGCGGCGTATCCCCCGCACGAGGGCAGGGCGCGCGTGTTCTTGGTGCGCCGGGCGGACGAGCTCAGCGTGAGCGCGGCCAACGCGCTCCTCAAGACGTTGGAGGAGCCGCGCAGAGGCACGCACTTCATCTTGATGAGCGCGCGGCCCGACAAGCTCCTCAACACGATTCGTTCACGGACGTTGCCCGTGCGGTTCGCGCCGCTCTCCGACGAGGTGATTCGAGGCATCTTGACGGCGCGCGGCGTCGACCCTTCGCTCATCGATCCTGCGATTGACCTGGCCGCGGGGAGCGCCTCGGCCGCGCTCTCTTTGGTGGACGAGGAGGAGAGCCGCGTGCGCACCGCGTTCGTGTCGAGCGCGCTCTCCGCGATGGAGGCGCCCGACATGGCGAAGGGCGTCGCGCTGTCGGAGTCGCTCGACAAAGACAAAGGCGAGATTCGGTATAACCTGCTCGCGCTCGGAGCGTCGTTTGCGCGCGAGGCGCGGGCGGACGCGGCCAAGGCGCCGGGCAAGGCCGCTGTCGCCGCCGCGCGGTATCAAGCGGTGACGCGCGCGATGGCGAGCCTGGAGCGCAACGCCTCGCCCGGCCTCACGATGATCACGTTGATGAGCGAGCTGCGCGCGGCGGTGGGGTGACATGAGCGGCGAGCGCACGATTCGATTGCACACGTTCAGCTCCATCAAGGGGGGAGTAGGCAAGTCTACCCTCGCGGTGGTGTGCGCCAAGTTGCTCGCGGCGAGGGGTTGTGTGCCCGTGGTGTTGGACTGCGACGTCACGGGGACGTCGCTCGCCGATGGGCTCGAGCTCTGCGCGCCGCAAACCAAGCTGACCGAGGGAGGGCACGTCGACTTGATCGCGGCGCCTACGGGCTCCTATTACTCGCGGGCGCGGACGATGGAGCTCCGCGGCCTCCGCCGCGACAAGGAGCAAAGTGAGGGGTCGCCGGAGCCCGTGTATCTCAATGATGCCCTCCATCATGCCTTGGAGGGCGAGGTGCCGACCCGCGTGGACGGCCTCTTGTGGAGGCACGCGCGCGACGATGATGGAGTCTTTTATTTCCCCTCTTCTTCTACGTATCATGATGTCCTGAAGAGCTTGGATTGGCTCTACGGCGACCCCTTCACGTTGAAGAACGCCCTCCTTTGGACGCTCGATGACCTAGCGAATCAGGTCCCCGGGCTCACGGACGTCATCCTCGACTTGCCCCCCGGCTTTTGGGGACTCTCTCACGAGATCTTGACCATTTCGTCGATGTTGCTCCTCAACGTCCCTTTCCCCGACTCGTGCCCACAATGGTACGATACCCCCTATCGCTGGGCGCCGCATCCGTTCCTTGTTTTGACCGAGGATGAAGACGATTTGATCCCTGGCCTCGAGTATTTGGCTCGGTTCCAAACGAGCAAGCTCCCCAACCTCCGTCCCCTCATCAACCGCGCGACGTTGACCCCCAGCGAGCTGCGCGCCAAAATCCGCACGTTGTTTGGAGAGGCCCTCGCTGCCGCTGGGCTCGAGGATCTGATCGAGAGGATCTCGTTGAGCAAGGCGCTCGGCGCCATCTTTAGGGAGCGGAGCCTTCGCGTCGGAGCGCTCTCGGATGCCGAAGCGAGGGAGATCCTGTACGCTCTTCGCTTGGAGGATAAGTCGTGAGCGCGTTGGCTGAGGAGAGAGAGAGGGCTTGGATGAGATGCGGAGCTCCCCGCGCGAAGCGGGTCGATGCCTCGCCTTCGCCGCCGCCGGTCGCGGCTGTCGTTCCGATCTTCAGCCGCGCCCAGAAGGGCTACGAGCTGCGTGAGGGGGCCGAGGCTTTCCTCCAGGAGCACCCCGACGTGCGGGCGCTCATGCTCGAAGCGGGCGCCAAGCTGAGGGAGTATTTCGGCGCGGAGACCGAATTCGCCGTGGAGGTCTTTCGCGACCCGGAGATCCCCATGGCGCGCGCGGAGCTTTACCTTTTGGTCAAGGTACAAACCGGGGACTCTGCGCGCGAGACGATGAACCGCTTCGACGACGATTGGTGGCTCGATAACATGGGGCGCGCAGATTATCTCCTCCATGTGTCCATGGAGTTCGTATGAGCTTTGCGTGGCCTTCCTTCTTGGATTTGGCGCGCGAGCTCGATCATCGAGACGAAGAGGCTTGCAAACGTTCCGCGGTCAGCCGCGCCTACTACGCGGCATTTCAGGTCACGAAGGCGTACATGCAACGCTGCCGGCCCGACCTACCGTTGCGCGGCGATGGACGGGATCACGATCTTTGGAAGGACCTTTTAAGGAACGGGAAAGGTGCCGAGAGGCGGATCGGACGCCTCGGAGATGACCTCAAGAAGTGGCGTCGCGACGCTGACTATGAGCCCATTGCCTCCAATTGGCCTGAGACTTCAAAGCAGGCGATCGCCGCTGCTGAAACCATCTTGAAGCTCATTGAGCCTGCTGGCTGAAGATGGCCTCGCCCGGCCTCACGATGATCACGTTGATGAGCGAGCTGCGCGCGGCGGTGGGGTGATCACCTTCACCACTCGAGCTGCCAATCGGGCGGCGCGCCGTCCGAGAGGATGCGTGAATAAACAGGCTCGCCGCCGAGGTGTTTTTGCTCATATGCTTGGAGCTGACCGAGCACGATGGCTTGATCCATGTCCCCGAACCGCGCCACGAGATCAGGGACGTTCTCGACCGCATCGAGGAGCTCGGCCATCTGCGGATCGCGCTCGTACGCGCGGGAGCGGGCGTCCACGAGCACGCGCCGGAGCATCGCCAAATAGGCCCCGAGCGTCTCGTGATCGGGGAGGTCATAAAGGATCTTCGAGGCCACCATGCGGAGCGCGGCGCCGAACGACCGGAGGACATTGCCGCCCTCGGCGAGCGCATCCCGCAGCGGATCCGACATCTCGATATGTACGAACGAGGCGCCGAGCGCCGCCGACGCTTTGGCCTCCACGTTGGTCGTGCCGCCGAGCTGGTCGACCTCTTCAGGATATCGCTTGACCACGAGGGGGTGAATCGCCGGAGCGAGCCTCCCTGCGACGAGGGTGAGGTCGAAGCTCGTCCTCGCGGCGCTCATGATAGCGTCAACGCCCTTCAAGGATGGATTCCTAGAATGCGAGAAGCCATGGAGCTGGATAGCGACGCTCTTGGGATCCGCGCGGGTGAGCGCCTCGTGCGCGCCCAAGAACATCGAGACGTCCGCGTGCGCGACGTCCGCGCCCTCGGACCTATGACGATGGACGGTGTTGATGAGCAACGCGCGCGCGCCGAGCGCTTCGAAGACGTGCGCGGCGATGGGCAACGTGTGCTTGTCATGAAAGATATGTGGCGCCTCGACGATGACGCGCCTCACCGCGCGGGGACGCAGCACCACCGCCCCTGCGCCGCGCTTTTGGGCCGGATCTTCGACGAGCGCGATCAGGTCTGGGCGCCCCTCCACCGCCGCGCGTACAAAACCGCTGGGCGGCTCGGGCGACGGAGCGTCGAGTGAGGCCAACACCCACGCTCCATACCGCTCCGCCTCCTCGCGCGAAGGCACGTCATAACCTACCGACCCCTCTTTGTCCCCACCGCGCCGGGCCTCGTTCAAACAATCGAGGATGGCCGCCACATCCACCGGAGATTGCGTCATCGTCTCCTCCTCCCCGAGCCCGCTCAGGCTCTTCCGTCTTTGACGGTATTGATGGGTGTTGTTTCACGTACGATTGATAAGCAGGGATATATCACATGATAAGCGCCGTGCGAACATCCGTACGCAATGGCGCTTGATTTTTGCGCTGCTCATTCTTAAAAAAGGGGGGAACATAGGGGGCGCCGCGCGTTCCAACCGCGGCGAAAGGGCAGAGGGGAGCGACGAACAATCATTGTTCGTGTGGACCCTCGACGCTCTCGGCGTAACGTCTGCAAGTAGCTGTTCTCTGCTCGTCGAGGCGATTGGCCTCTGGAAGAGCGTTGGAAGATCAAGAGGAGTTGTTCCATGAAGATCACGTTGGTATCGTCCCTCGTCCTCTCGGCGTGCGTGCTCACCGCGTCTGCGCGCGCGAGCGGTCTCACGTATTGGGGCATGAAGAAGGACGGTGTGGGGGCGGACGGCTTGCTCGGCGCCGCCGCGGTGGCGGTGAGCCCGGATGGGGCGAACGTATATACCGTGGGGGAGGGCGATGACGCGATCTCCGTCTTCGAGCGCGACCCCTTCTCCGGGCAGATTACGTATGTAGAGATGGAGAAGAACAACGTCAATGGGGTCTTGGGGCTCAACAGCCCCTCGACCGTTCACGTGGTGAACGGCGGAAACCACGTCTACACGGGGAGCACAGTGGACGACGCCATCGCCGTCTTCTCGCGTGACGTCGGTAATCAAGGGCGCCTGACCTTCGTCGAGGACGTGAGGAACGGTGACTTCGTGGGTTGCAACACCGGTGCTCCGGTGGCGGGCCTCGGGACGATTCGGACGGTCACCTCGGATTTGGCCGGGCTCTTCGTCTATGCCGCCTCGTATTCGACGGACTCGGTCGTGGTGTTCCAGAGGAACGCCGCGAACGGCAGCCTTTGCTACGTGGAGACCAAGAAGAACGGCGTCGGTGGGGTGACGGGGCTCAACGGCGTGTGGGGGCTCTCGGTGAGCCCCGACGGGGGGCATCTTTATGCGGCGAGCTACGTCGAGGACTCCCTCGCGGTCTTCTCGATTGACGGCCTCTCCGGCGCGCTCACCTTCGTGACGTCCTACAAGAACAACGTGGGAGGGGTGCTGGGGCTCAACGGGGCCAAGTCCGTGACCGTGAGCTGGGACGGCTTGAACGTGTACGCCGGCGGCTGGGTGGATGACTCCCTGGTCGTCTTCGACCGCGATCCTGTGACCGGTCTCCTCACGTACGTCACGCGTTACAAGGATGGATTGGGCGGCGTCGACGGCCTCAACGCGATCGCTTCGGTCACCATGGGCACGTACGACGACCACGTATATGTCGCGAGCTATGGAGACAACGCGGTCGTCTCGTTCGCGCGGGACCCTTCGACCGGGCTCCTCTCGTTGGAGCAGGTCTTCAAAGACAACACGGGCGGCGTCGACGGGCTCGCGCGCGCCCAAGGGATCGCCGCAGCGTGGGACGGCGGGGACGTCTACGCGGTCGGGCACGCGGACAACGCCCTCGTCATGTTTCGTGTGATGCCTTGACCGGAGGTTCGGGCAACGCTCGCCTCCACCCCACCACCACGAGCCCCAAGACGCCCACGAGGCCGAAGAGGCGCATCACCCGATCCAAAGGCCCATTGCCGCGATACCCATAGTCCTGCGGCCTCATCACATAAGGCTCTTGTTCGAGCAGGGCGATGAGCGCGGGGTCGCCGTACGCCTCCCCGCGGTGATCGTAGACCACCGTCCTCCGCGCGCGGAGCGCCTCCACGATCTCCGCCTCGGAGTCGCCGCCGCGCGTGAAGACCAGCGTGCGGCACACCCCGAGCGGGCTCATGAAGTGATAGTCCGACGATCCAATCGCGGTGAGCGTGTGCCCCTTGGACTCGGCATCTCGATAAAACGCCTTCATCTCCTCCCAGCGCCACCCGCCGTCCCGGCTCCCGAACGCGATGGGGTGCATCACCTCGGCGCCGTCGAGCTCGCGGAGCACAGGCGCGTAGCTCTCCCAATACCGCTTGACCGGGTGCGCCGCGATGGCCACGCCCCCTTGGCGGTGAATCGCGCGGATCACCTCGTCGAGCGGGAGCGAGGCGTCGACCCGCTCGGTGAGCCCAATGCCATGAAGGTGAAACCGCTTCGTCGTGACCTCTTCGCCCACGAGGATGGTCGGTCCGCCCGTCACCCGCGAGAACCAACGCGCCATCTTTCCTGGGAAGATCAGGTTGTGCTCAGTGACGGAGAGCGCGTCGAGCCCGCGGCGATTGGCCTGCACCACGAGGTCGAAGGGCGATAAAAACCCATCGCTGAAGCGCGTGTGCGCGTGGAGGTCCACCTCGATGATACGGTATTGCCCGCGCGTCGCGAGGGGCCTTTGCGGCTTATCGTCGAGCGCCGTGCCAAAGACCACCGAGAGCGCGCTGAGCCCCGCGAACAAGAGTGGGAGCGCGCGCCGGAGGGACATCACAGTTGAGGTTGGATCTGGTTCGTCGCGAGGTAATACCCCACGACCGACCCGACGAAGAGGGCGTAAAAGAGCGCGGTCATCGCCGCGGCGCGCCCGCGTGACGCGCCGAGCCCCGCGCGAAAACAAGCGTAGGTGAGCACGCCCGACCAACCCCACGCGCCGAGGAGCGCGCCGGGGAGCACCCACGCTCGGAGCAGCCATGTGAACGTGGCATAAACGTCGGGCGCGACGAAGCAGACGCCCGCGACCAGCACGAGCAGGACCATCCAGGGGGCGTGGCCCGCGAAATAAAGGCTCAACGCGCGGGGCAAGGAGATGCCTTTGGGCCCGAGCGCGCGGACGGTCGCTCCCGCGCAGATCGCTTGAAGGAGCGGGGCGAAGGCCCAAAACACCATGGTGGAGACCACGTGAAACGCGACGAGCCTGCCCGCCGCGGTGAACGAGACGAACGCGCCGATGACGAAGAGCAGGAACGCCGCCCGCCCGAGCGCCGTCACCGCAGGGCGCGGATCCTCCTCCTCCGCGAGCGCCTCATACCCGCGAAAGGGCCGGAGCGCCACGCGAACGTCGTCGGAGAGCATGATCGCGTTGACTCAGCTCCCCTTGAGGAACACCGGGTTCGACACGGCAAAAGGCTTCTTGCCAGGATGGAGCGGCGCGAGGTCGGTCTCGCCCTTGGCGTGGAACACCACCCAGTGCGGCGCGCTCGACGACGCGTTGAACGTCACCGTCACTTGATTGACGAACTTCTTGGACGGGCCCGCGCCCATCGGCAAGAGCGGCTCGACGCTCACCGTCGCTCCGTCGACGATGGTCTCCAGCGTGTCCGCGCTGATCCAACTCGGCATCTCCACCGTCACCAAGAAGGTGGCCGTCCCCGCCGCCGCCGTCACCGTCGCGCCCGGGCGCTCGCCCGAAGGCCCGGTGACCGTCATGTAGAGACCGCCGCTGATGGTCGACGTGCCCGCGAGCACGACGTCGCGCACGCCCGACGGCGTGAGCTGGGCGGGGTTGTCGTGGCCGAAATAAAGGCACGTGCGCGGATAGCCCACCGGCGAGGTGCGGAGATGATGGCTGTCCGAGCTGCCCACCGCCCAAACCTTCTTGCCGAACGACAAGAACGAGAACCAGTCCGCCACCACGGTGGCCCGGTTCTTCTCGAAGTCCGAGCTGTTGAAGACCTCGATGGCGTCGAAGTTGTCGCTGAAGAGCTCGGGATCGCCGAGCCCCGTGTCGCGTTTGTAGCTCGACGCGGTGAAGTACCCCCCGATGTTGGCGCTCCGCGGGTGATTGACCACCAGCGCGGGCTTGTCCGGCAGGCTGTCCACGAGCGCGAACACGTCCACAGGCTTCTTGCCGACCCAATCGACCGCGCCGCGGTTCAACGCTCCATCGTTGGGCGTGAGCGGCACCACCCCGAAGTGGCCCCACGTAAAGGTGGTGAGCTCGCTCGACGGCATCCCAAAGGCCCATTGCGTGAGGCCGAGGTCTTGAATGATGGGCTGAAAGTCAACGACCCACTCGTGCTCGCTGGAGATGGGGATGTCGAGCCCGTCGGCGATGGCCCCCTTGACCTTGTGAACCACCGAGTCGCTCGAATCGGCCGAAAACATCGAGTGGATGTGGAAGTCCGCGCACATCACGCCCGCCGTGTCGACGCTGTGAACGAGCGACGCCGTGACATCCTTGGTCTCGCCCGCGGCCACGGTCACCGTGGTGTCGAGCATCTCCCACTCGTACCCGCGCGAGACGATCACCCGATGATCGCCCGGAGGCACGATGAGCGTCGCGTCCCCCGTCACCGCGAACTCCTGATGAAGCCGCCCGTTCACCTCGTCGAGCACGCCGAACGCCGCGGGCGTGGGGGGCAGCGCCGCTTGCGGGATCACCTGCACGCGCACCGGCACTGGCACGTTGGTCCCCTGCTCGTTCGCGGTCACGTGGATCACGCCGTGCGGCGCGAAGCTCACCATGGCCGTGTTTTCGGCCGCGCCCACGGAGATGCCTTGATGCGGAGGATACCCAATCTTTTGCGGCACGATCGTCATCGCGGCGCTGGGCGGCGCGTGGACCGTGAAGGTGCCGTCGGCCGCGGTGCGCGTCCTCGTGAGATACTCCCCCGCCGCGCCGACGCCGTGGATCCACGCCCCCGC
Organism: uncultured Polyangiaceae bacterium; assembly: GCA_964437785.1. Lineage (GTDB taxonomy): Bacteria > Myxococcota_A > Polyangia > Polyangiales > Polyangiaceae > CAYTJL01. The sequence goes on along the minus strand of CAYTJL010000003.1, from coordinate 22,889 downwards.
GACCGGCGCGCCCGCGCCGTCTTTGAGCGTGCCCGTGACGGCGCGCCACGCGGGCTCGCCCTTCGCCCTGCGAATGGCCTCGCCGAGCCCGTCGTATTCGGGCCCTCCCGCGACGATATCCATCCTGTCGGCGACCGTGGTCTCGCACGAAGGGGCCATGAAGCCGTCGTCCCAATAAAGGACGAAGCCGCTCTGCTCGAAGCCATATTGGAGCTTCTTGCTCGTCGGCACGAAGGCGAAGCCCAAAGGCCCGCCGTCGAAGCCGACCCACGTCGTCGCGCCGCTCGCGTCGCCGAAGCCCTTCTCGGCCGTCACCATCTGTGTGCGGGAGTAGTGGAAGAAGCCGTAATATTCGTCTTTGTCGAGCCTGTCGACGCCGAAGTTCAGCGCCTCGGGGCTTGTGTTCGCGACAACGGCGCGCACCGTGACCTTCTCGTCGCCGGGGCGGAGCGCGTAGTCATACGCCATCACGATGTCGTACGATTTGGGGAAGAGAGACTTGATGGGCCCGTCCAGAAACGGCACCACCTTGAGCGGCCCGACCACGCGGACCACGGCCTCGCCGCCGTCGCTCCCGTCTTTGAGCACACCCACGCTCGTGGGCTCGATCATCTGGAGCGTGACCCCGGCGAGCGTCTCGTTGTAGAGCGAGAGGCCCATGGGCTTGCCGTCGTCGCCCACCCGATCGACGGCGAGGATCTCGCCGCCGAAGCGGGCATATCCGTCGGAGATGCCTTTATCCTCGATGGTGACCGCGATTTTATCGTTGATGAGGAGATAGTCCCCCTTCGCGATTCGCTGCCTCCCGTGCGCGGGTTGGGCCACGATGGAGAGATCGTCGATGCGGCCCGCGCGCGCTTGGCCAGCGGCCTTGGCGCCCGTCGGATCGGCGTGGCCTTTGGGGTCGCCCGGTGAAGGCGCGGGGACACACGGCGCGCCGCCGCCCGAGCCGCCGTTGCCCCCGCCGCCCGTCCCGCTCGGGTTGGTCGACGGACAGCCCATGAGGAGAGACGCGAGACAGCCCGAGAGGAGAAGGATGGAGCGCCGCATAGGCCGGATTGTAACCCTAAATGTCACCCGGCCGACACACGAACAGCATGCCGTTGAAATCTTTTTGCGCTTACGGGAGCGCGAGGACCGCGGTGAGCCCCTCGTCGCACCGCGCGACCCCCGCCCGCCCCTCGTCCCCAGGGGTGTTTGCCCAAGCGTCCTTTGCCTCGCGAAACGCGGCGGAGAGGCGGGCTTGATCGAGCGGCGCGCCGAACAACATCGCGCGCTCGCTCCGCGCGCGACGATAATGGAGGAGGAAGCTCGCACGATCCTCCAAGGTGGAGGCGACGTCGGCGCCGCTCGGCGCGCCGTGCTCCCCCGCGCGCCGATACGCGGAGATCGCCTCTTCGAAGAGCTCCATGCGCTTGAGCATCGCGCCGATCTCACGGAGCGTCGCGCCCTTCGGCGCGGGGGCCTCGGGCTTTACGGGGGCTGCCCGGTCACGCTCGATGATCTTGTTCGAGAGCCGCGCGCGCTCAGCGGGCGAGATCGGCAGCGCGAGCGCGGCGGCGAGCCATCGGAGCGACGAGCCCCGATCGCCGCGCGCTTCGTGGCAATCCGCGATGCGCTCGTGCGCCGCGGACGCTACGTCTTGCCTCCACTCGGCGGGATATCGGAGGGTGAGGCTCAACCGATAAAGCTCCGCCGCCTCCGCGTACATCCGCTCTCGGCGATAGAGGTCCGCCGCGCGCTCCACCTCTTGCCACGAGAAGCGCTCTCCATAATGGACGTGCGGCACGGATCGAGGCCCCTTTGGAGGCGTCACCGCCTCGCGCGCGTCGGTCTGCACGTCGGCCACGTACGAGGCCATCGGGCTCCTCGGCGCGAGCGCGGCGACCTCGGCGAGCTCGGCGTGATAGCGAGGCCGCTGCTCGGTTTGGTTCGCTTCGGTGATGCGCGAGGAGGCGATTTGAGCGAGCAGCCAATGCGCCTCCGCCGCGACGATGGAGCCCGACGCGCCGCGGAGGAGCGGCTCCGCGCCCCCGAGGTCAGACGCGGCATACGCCGCCACACCACGATAAAAAGAGAGATCCTGCGGCGACAGCCAAGGGGGAGGGGTGAGCGCCGCGAGCGATCCGGCGGCGCTCGAAGCCCTCTTCGGATCGCGCTCGAAGAGCGCGGCGGACAGCTCCGTGAGGGCCTTTACAGCGTCGGAGAGCGCAACGGGCGTTTGGTTCATAGAAGCCTTCGTGGTGGATTGGCATCGAGCGGAGGAGCACGCGAAGGTCGAGGCGACGACCATCAAGGCGAGGAGGTGAGCGCGGCTCACGGCGGAGCATCGATGTGATGATCCCACCCCTCCGACGCCGCCTCCCGCAGCTCGGCGTACGCGGCGCCGTTGTAACAATTGGTGACGAGGGCCTTGGCGTCGGTCTGGGTCGCGCCCGTCATCCCGCCGACCGCCGTCACGGACGCGTTGTAGTCGCGGACGAACGACGTAAAGGCACCATAATCGAGCATGAATTTGTACGAGACGGTCGCGCTCTGGACGTATTCGTAATACCCAATCATCTCGGTGAGCGGGCGGAGGTTCGCGTTGAACCCGAGCGCGTTGAGGCGGTGCCAGATGCTCGCCGCGGTCCCGCGCGCGGCGCAGTGCTCGCAGTGGCGCGTCTCGTGGGCGAGCATCGATTCGAACTCCTCTCGATCCCAGTTGAAGGCGCTCGCGCGCGTCATGACGAGGAAAGGCGGGTCGTCCCCGAAGCCCCATGAGGTCACCATGTCTCCGTTGATAGGAGGTGAATATTGCAACCTCCCGTATTGGGGCGAGCCGGAGACCGTTTGTGTGGTCACGGGGCGGGTGAGCGTGTACCAGCTTTGAAGGTTGGTCTCGTCCGTCGCCGTGAGCACCTTGAAGGTGACGGGGCTCGTGTCGGTCCACCCGAAGGTGTCCATCCCGGCGTTGCTCTGCGCCACGTTGGCCGTCCCCACGTTGGCGTTTTGGGCCACGCGGACGTGCTGCATTTGCGCCGTCGCCGCGATGACGCGCACGGACACCGTGTACTCTTTGCGGCGCTCGGCGGCGGTCGCCGCGGGGGTGAATTGCTTCGTGAACGTGCTGCTGGTTTGGGTCGTGTCCTCGACCCCGTCCACGGACCAGTGGTACACCGCGGCGGAGGGGGCGGGCTGGGGCTGCACCGTCGCCGTGAACGTGATGCTCTCGTTGTAAGGGTGGATGATCTTCTTGGGAGAGCGGGTGATCGCGACCGAGGTGGGGTTCGTGATGCGGATCGTGACGTGGTTGGCCGTCCCCGCGGAGACAGTGGTGGTGAGCGTCCCCTCGAACCCCTCGAAGGTGGCGAGCAGCGTGGCGCTCCCGGGGCTCACCTGGCCAAAGTCGAAGCGGCCTTGATCATCACACGTCACCGTCCTGCTGCTGTTGAGCTTGACGGTGCCGCGGGGGAGCGGGTTGCTCGAGCCATCGGTGACGACGCCGTCGAGCGTGGTTTGGGCCGCGGGCTGCGTGGGCGGCGGGTTCTTCTGCGGTTGCGGTTGCGGAGGCGGAGCGCCGGAGTGCGCGAGCTGCATCACGTAGAGCGACGCGCGCCTGCTCCGGATCAACGATTGAAGATCGGCGCGGAGCGAAGACGCGCGCGCGTTTGGGGTCGACGCTCCGCCCAAGAGCGTGTTGACGAGCTCGGTCAGCTCGGGCACGCGGAGCGGATCATTGGCCCACTCGAGCACGCGCCAAATGGCCTTGCCCGTCTCGACGAGCGAAGCTCCGGGCGGCGCGTCGAGCGCGTGGTCTTGCAACGTAAAGACGCCATCGGGGTCATGTCGCCGGAGGAGCCTCATCGGTCGCGTATCGTATCAGTCGAGGGGCGCAGGTGGGGGAGATGCGCGGGCGCGCCAGATCTTTCTTCGCGCTCCTTCGTCGGAGCGGCTTACCGTAAGATCCTTGCCCCCGCCTCGTTTCGCTGAAAACCCCCGGAGCCTTCGATGAAGCCCACCACGGTCGCCCTCCTCGCCGCAGCCGGAATGATCTTGAGCAGCGTCAGCGTCTACTCGCTCACCCCTCCCGGCGGCGTACGGGGAGCCAAAGCCGAGGCGATCTCTCCGGTGAGCGAGGCGGGACGGGGCGTCGCCAAGCCCGTCGCGAACAACGAGGACGACCTCACCCACTTCGTCGACGGCCGCACGATCACGGTCGAAGGGCGCGTCGGGCACTCCAAGATGGTGAAGGGGGCGAACGGCGAGACGTTCGTGATGTTGGAGGTCAAGGGCGCGGACGGCGTGAAGGCCAAAAGGAGCGCGCCGACCAACCTCGCGATCGTGATCGATCGATCGGGCTCGATGAAGGGCACGCGCATCGACAACGCGCTCCGCGCGGCGACCACCGCGGTGCGCAAGCTCAACGACGGCGACGTGGTGAGCGTCGTGACGTTCGACACGCAGGTGCAGACCGTGGTGCCCCCGACGCCGGTCTCGTCGATCACGCAGGGCCGCATCGTCGAGGCGATCCAAGGCATCCGGCTCGGCGGCGACACGTGCATCTCGTGCGGCATCGAGCAGGGCCTCTCGCTCCTCGAACAGACGAACGGCAAGGTGAGCCGGATGATCCTGCTCTCCGACGGCGACACCAACCACGGCGTGCGCGACATCCCCGGCTTCCGCGCCATCGCGCAGCGCGCGTCGAACCGCGGCGTCGCCATCACCACCATCGGCGTCGACGTCGACTTCAACGAGAAGATCATGACGGCGGTCGCGCTCGAATCGAACGGCAACCACTACTTCGTCGCGAACGACGCGGGGCTCGAGAAGGTGTTCGAAGAGGAGGCCAAGTCCATCACGACGGCGCTCGCCTCGAACGCCGAGGTCACGATCGATCTCGCGCCGGGCGTCGAGCTCGAGCGCGTCTTCGATCGCACGTTCCGCCGCTCCGGCAGCCGCGTCACCGTGCAGCTCGGCACGTTCAACCAGACCGACAACAAGACCGTGCTGCTCAAGGTCCGCGTGCCCGCGCGCGCCGACGACAAGGCCGTGCTCGCGAACGTCGAGATGACCTACAAAGATCTCGTCAACGACACGGAAGGCCGGTGCGGCGGCAAGCTCGGCGTAAAGCTCGTCGGATCGAGCAGCGAGGCGAGCGAGATCGATCCCATCGTGTTCGGCCGCATCGAGCGCAACGAGACCGTCTCGGCGCTCAAAGACGCGAACGATCTGTTCGCGCAGGGCAAGGTCGCCGAGGCCAAGAAGCGCCTCGACGATCAGAACCGCGCCCTCAAGTCCGCGGCCGAGCGCGCGCGCAAGGCCCCGCCCTCGTCGCGCGCCAAAGACGTCGATCGCGACTTCGAGCGGCAGATCGCGGCCGTGGACGAGGCCAACCAGAACTTCCAAAAGCCCGCGGAGCAGGCCCCGGCGCCGCCCGCGGCCGGCGGCCCCTTCGCTTCGCCTCCCCCGGCCAAGCCCATGCCCGTCCAGCAATCGCGCGAGGGCAAAGCCGCGGTCAAGCGCAACGCCGAGATCGCCAATCCCTTCGCGTTCTAATTTCTCGAAAACATGCTAGCTAGGGCGGGCCGATGCCCGCTCACAAGCATCCTCCCAAGGCGCCTGCAGAGAAGCCCAAGAGCCGTAGAAAGCTCGGCAGCGGGCTCGCCGCGCGCTATCGCCGGCTGCCTCGTTCACTCCGCGCGCTCACCCTCGCGCTCGCCGCGATGCTCGGCACCATCCTCGTCGTGGGCGCCGCGTTCGTGATCGGTTGGGGCAAGTGGAGAGGGCCAAAGCGCTCGGGCGCGGCCGTCGAGATCGAGTGGCCCGCGGGGCTCGGCCCGGACGAGGCCGCCGCGCTCCTCGCCCAAAAAGGCCTCGTCGACGACGCCGCCACCATGGCCGTGTTCCTCCGCGCGACCGGCGGCACCGAAGGCTTCGTGGCGGGCCCTCACCTGCTCTTCGAGGGCGCCTCTCCGTGGGATCTGCGGCGCATGCTCGAGCGATCGTTCTTTCGCCCGAGCGTGCGCGTCACCATCCCCGAGGGGTGGAATCGCTTCGACATCGCGGCGCGCATGGAGAAGCTCCACGTCACCAGCAAGAAGAGGTTCATCGAGGCGACCGTCGACAAAAGCCTCCTCGACGAGCTCGGCGTCGAGCGCCCGAAGGACGCGGCCAGCGCGGGCAGCGCTGAAGGGTACCTGTTCCCCTCCACCTACGATCTGCCCAAGGACAGCGATCCTCGCGAGGTTGTAAAGAGGATGGTGGCCGAGTCGGACCGGCGTTGGAGCGCCGTCGTCGCGGCCCGCAAAGACGGCTTCGCCTCGGTCCAAAGCACGCTCGGCTGGGGCCGCAAAGAGGTCTTGACGCTCGCCTCGCTCATCGAAAAAGAGGCCGTGATGGACGACGAGCGGCCCATCATCGCGAGCGTGTTCTACAATCGCCTGCTCTTCCCGGACTTCAAGCCGAGGCGCCTCCAGTCCGACCCGACCTCGGTGTACGGCTGCCTCGCGTTCCCGGACGAGGCGCCGAGCTGCGCCGGGTTCACGGGCCACAAGCCCACGCCGGCGATCCATCGCGATCCCCAGAACCGCTACTCGACGTACACGCACGAGGGCCTGCCGCCCGGCCCCATCGCGAACCCCGGCGCCAAATCGATCGACGCCGCGCTCGCGCCCGCCACCACGCGTTATTTGTACTTCGTCGCCAAGGGCGGCGGCCGGCACACCTTCAGCGAGTCGCTCGACGCGCACAACAACGCCGTTCAAAAGGGCGCTCCCCGGTGAAGAGATACGGTGTTTGGGCGCTCGCGCTCGCGCCCGCGGCGACGGCGATGGCCCTTTGGCTCGCGCCCAAACTTCATGTCGCGGAGGGCGCGGCGGCGGCGCTCGCGTTCGCGTTCGCGGCGCTCGTGTCCGTCAGTACGCTCGCGCTCGCGGCGCGTTCTCCCCTCGCGTGGCGGCCGAGGGCAGGCCTCGCCGCCCTGTCGATCGCGCTCGTGGTCTTTGTCGCGCTCGGGCGCCCGTCGCCGCAAACCGCGTTGATCCTGGTCAACACATCTCTCCTCGTGATCGCGCACGCGATCGGCGGCGCGATCGGCCAAAAGGTGCAGCACCCGGGGCACCTCTTGCCCGCGTGCGCGGTCGCGGCGGCGGCGGACGTGGCCTCCCTCCTTCACCCCTCGGGGCCCACGCACGCCATCGCGTCGAGCGAGCGCGCGCTCTCGCTCCTGACGGTGGGCGCGCCGCTCGCCGGGAGCCATGACGTCGCGCCGGCGGTGGGCTTTGGAGACCTGCTCTTTTTGGCGCTGATCCTCGGCGTCGTCGCGGCTCATCGCCTCTCGATGGCGCGCGCCGCCGCCGCGGGCGCCTTGGGCCTGGGCGCGGCAGGTGCCTTTGCCGCGATCCTCAAAAGGCCCTTCCCGGCGCTCGTAACCATCGCCGTCCTGACGATCTTGATCGTCCCGGAGGCGCGCGACGTCCGCGCGGAGGACAAGACGACGGTACGTTATGCCATCGCGATCGCGGCGGCCGTGGCGCTGGGGAGCCTCTTGCGGCACGCGATGAGCGGGTGAGCACGATGACGCCGTGACAAGGCGTCCCGCGCCGCGTTATCGTGCTCTCATGAAGAATCGTCCTTATCGCATGATCATCGCTGCTGTCTTCGTCTCGACCATGGTGGCTTTGGGGCTCGCCGCGTGCGGCGGGTCGAGCGCGGTCGGCTCCCCGTGCACCAAAGAGGGTGAAGCGGGCGAGTGCGCCTCGGGCTACCTGTGCGCCAAAGAGACCTCGGGGCAGCTCTATTGTCTCCTCACGTGCGTCGATCAGGTCGATTGTCCCGACGGCACCAACTGCACCGGGGCCAAGAGCGACCAAAAGGTCTGCGAGCCGAACGACGGCTGAGCCGCTCCCGTTCTTTGTTATCTCGCGCTTGCATCCTTGGCCCCTTCGGGGTCCTCTTTCGCCGGGATGCGCACCAGACCTCTCTTCGCCCTCACCGCCGCGCTCGTCCTCACGGCGAGCGCGAGCGCTCGCGCCGACGATCCTCCGCCGCCCGATCCCCCTTCGGATCCCCCGCCGGCTCCTCCGAAGGACGTCGCGCCGCCGCCGGCTCCGCCCAAAGACGCGCCGCCGGCTCCGCCCCAAGGCCCGCCCAAAGACGTCGCGCCGCCCGTGGATCCGCCCCCCGATTTGCCCTTGATCGCGCTTGAAGAGACCTCCGATCGCGCGCTCCGCGGTCATCTCTTCCCCACACCGCTGCTCGTCGATCGCGCGTTCGTGCTCACGACCGCGGGGCTCACGTCGATGCTCGCGGTGCGATCGGTGCCGGGCGTCGAGGTGCTGAACGCCGACGGCACCGGCGTGCCGTATTCGTTCACCTACGATCGCAGCCTCGGCGTGACGGCGCAGGAGCTCGACGTCGCGATCGCGATCCGCAAGGTCGTCGATTTGGATCTGATGCTCCGCTACGAGACGCTGCTCCCGCGCGAGAACGTGAGCACCGCGGTGTTCGGCGCGGCGAGCTCGTTCGAAGCGCGCCCCGGCGTGCGCGTGCGCCTGCTCCGGCGCCCCTCGTCCGGCACGCTGCTCGGCGCGCACGCGTTCGGCGTGTTCGTGACGGGCGCGCGGCAGACGCCGGCGCAGCTCTTCGCGGCGGTCGCCAAGGATCTCGTCGGCATCGCGGGCGACGGCGTCCGCAGGAGCTGCCTCCTCGCGGGCGATCTCGAGTGCGCGCTCGGATCGGACGTCGATCCCTCCGCGCTCTCGAAGGTGAGCCGATCCGAGCTGGGCGCGGGCGCCGCGCTGACCTTGGCGCAGGGCTTCAATTCGTACGTCGGGCTGCAGGTGATGGCGGGGTTCAGCGCGACGAAGGCGACCGTGAAGAGCCCTGTCGCCGAGGCCTCCGCCGTCCCCGTGACCGCGATCGTCGGCGTCGCGCCCACGCTCGATTTGAACCCGATCATCCCGTTCGGCGCGATGATCGAATATCGGCTCCGCGCCACGGTCGAGAGCGCGTTCGACACGACCACGCTCGATCACGCGATCGCCGCGACGGTGCTCTACACCGGCAAGAAGGAGCTCAACGCCGGGCTCTCGTTCCGCGCCAACGTGACCATGTCGTCGGTCAATTTCCTGGGCGTGAACGTCGCGCAGCCCACCGCGACCGATCTCGGGGCCATGGCCTCGATTCGATATTTCTTCTGATCGGCTACAAAATCCCTGCCTCGACGCGATCGAGGAGGCCGTCGACAGCGTCGAACAAAGCGCGATTGCCGTCCTGCGAATAGCGCTGGAGCGCCTCCTCGCAGGCGGGGATCGCCTCGACGAAATCGGCGATGACGCCGTGGTCGGTGAGCGACATGGCCCCTTTGCCAAAGCCCTCTCGCTCCAGATAACGAGCGTTGAGCACCTGCTCGAACTGGTGCACGAGCGGCACGGCGAGCATGGGCTTCTTGAGGTACACCGCCTCGCCCATGAGCGTAAAGCCGCCCCCCGCGATCACGCCGCGCGCGGACGCGAGATCGTCGATGAAGCCGGCCTCGCTGAAGGGTTGATAACGCAGGTTGCCCTCGACCTCCTCCTCTTGAATCCCGCGCCTCATCCCGTAGATGCGGCACTCCATGTTGGTCTTGGCGAGCACGGCGGCGAGGCCGTCGTTGCCCTCGGCGGTCTGGTAGACGAGGAGATGTTCGCCGCGGCGGGGCTTCTTCGCGAGGATCTCGGGCCGCAGGATGGGCGGGACCAGGCTCGTCGCGGGCTTGCGGACAGGGGGCTTGAAGAACGTCGTGATGAGGTAGTGCTTGCAGAAGGGGAGCTTGGTCTTGACGAACGTCTTCGCGACTTGGAAGTCCGCCTCGTGGCCCGTCGTGATCTCTTTGGGCAGCTCGCAGCGATTGATGATCTGCATGTTGTCGATCGAGATCACGGGCAGGAGATGGATCTGCCCGTAGAGGTACGTCCACGACTCGAAGTCGCTGATGACGACGCGCGGCTTGAAGTCGCGGATGAGATCGAAGTACGCCGCGATGTTCTGGGGCAGGCCCGCGGCGCCGGTCACCACGTTGGACCACAGCGTCTTGCCGCGGCGCACGCGGTTCTCCTCGTAGATCATGTGAAAGCCGTGGATCTTGTTCACGCCCTCGAAGCGCTTCGACAAGAAGTCGACCGCGCGCCCCGAGGCCATGATCGCGACCTCGTGCCCCTGCTCGACGAGCCGCTCGAGCACCACGCGCGACCGCATCGCGTGCCCCATCCCTTCGCCCACCACGCCGTAGAGGATCTTCATCGCCCGCGAGCTTATCCATTTTCTTCGCGTGCGTTTGGGCGAAGATGGGCCCTTCGCATGAGCTCCTCGATCTGGTGTGAGACCGTCGCCCTCGACGTGCTCGCGGCGCCCTCGACCCTCGCGCTGCTCCGGCGCTACGACGTCGCGCCCATCGTCGCGGTGTTCCCGCACAACGTGCGCGAGGCGCTCGACGTCGTCGCGCGGCTCGATGGTGAAGGCCTCTCGCCCTCGATCTGGCCCATGCTCAGCGACGCCGACGGGCGATGGTGCAACGCGCAGAACGCCGCTGCGTTCGTCGCGTTCGCGCGATCGATCGTCGCTGATGCGCCGCGCGCCCGCGCGCTCGTCGTGGACCTCGAGCCCTCGATCCAGGTGACGCGCGCGTCGATCACGGACGGCGCGCTCCAGGTCCACCGCGTCGCGCCGAGCGCCGATCCCGTGAGCATGCGCGAGGCGCTCGCCGCGCTCGCGTCGCTCGCGATGGACCTCGACGCGCGCGGGATCGCGATGGAGGCCGCGATCGTGCCGATGCTCCTGCTCGACGGATCGGGCTGGGAGGCGATGCTCGGCACGCCGTTCGAGGGCGTCGCGTGGGGGCGCGTGAGCGCGATGCTTTACACCTCAATCATCGAGGGGTGGTCGCGCGGGATCCTCGCGCGCGCCGACGCGGTCGCGCTGCTCGGCGAGGGGACGGCGAGGGCGCGCGCGCGCTTCGGCGATCACGCGGCGGTGTCGCTCGGCGCGGTGAGCACGGGCGCGCTCGGCGACGAGCCTATTTATCGGAGCCCGCGCGAGCTCGCGGAGGACGTCGCGGTCGCGCGCGCGGCGGGCGCTTCGCGGATCGATCTGTACGATCTCGGCGGCGTGCTCGCGCGCCCTCCGGCCGAGGCGTGGCTCAGCGCGCTCACCGAGACGGAGCCCTCGCGATCGCGCCCCACGTTGGGCATTCGTGCGCGCGCGGTGCTCGGCGGCGCGGGCGTCGCGGGCGGGATCATGGGCGCCGTGCTCCGGCTCCGCGCCTGACACGCTCGACAAAGATAACCTTAGATTTCGCGTCGCAACGGCGTGTCGTGGTAGCATCGCCCGAAGCTCGGGAGATGTTCATGAAGATGGCTTGGCCTCTGTGGAAGGGCTCGAAGGGCGCACCCTTCGCGTTGATCCTCGCGCTCGGCGTCGCGATCGCGCCGAACGCGCGCGCGCAGACCAAAGAGGAGCTCGACAAGGCGAGGGCGCTCTTCCTCGAAGGGCTCTCGCTCCACGCCGCGAACAACTGCGCCGCCGCGCTCACCAAGTACCGCGAGGTCGCGAAGGTCAAGATGACCGCGCAGGTCGCGTTCAACATCGCCGAGTGCGAGGAGCGGCTCGGCCGCTTGGTGCAGGCGCTCGGCAACTACCGCGTGGCCGCGGCGCAGGGCGAAGGCGACAAGAAGGCCAAAGACGTGATGGCCAAGGTGGGCGAGCGCATCGACGCGATCGAGGCGCGCATCCCCAAGCTCACCATCACGCGCGCCAAGGGCGGCGACACGGCGGTGATCGAGCTCGACGGCACCGAGATCGGCGTGGGCCAGCTCGGCTCGCCGATCCCCGTCGACCCGGGCGCGCACGTGATCGTGGCCAAGGTCGGCAACAAGGAGCTCTTGCACGAGTCGGTGACGCTCGCCGAAAAAGAGAACAAGACCTTCGAGGTCAAGCTCACCATCAAGATGCCCAAGATCGATCAGCCGAAGGACGAGCCGCCGCCCGAGCCCAAAGAGGAGCCGCCCCCGCCGCCGCGATCGCGGACGCCGGGCATCGTGGTGACGGTCATCGGCGGCGTGGTGATGATCGCGGGCTTCTCGTTCCTCGCGCCGCGCGGCGCGGCCATCTCCGAGCTCGACAAGCTCTGCGGCGGCGACACCACCTGTCCTCCCTCGGCCGAAGACACGGCCAATCGCGGCAAGCTCTTTACGGGCCTCGCCGAGGGGTTCGTGGTCGCGGGCGTCGTCGGCCTCGCGACGGGCATCGCGCTCATCGCCACGTCGGGGCCGCGCGCGCCCGAGAAGAAATCGAATCAAAAGAACGAGAAGAAAGAAGCTTCCTTTCACGGCCTCTACAAACCCACGTTGCGCTTCGTCGGCGCGGCCCCCGGCGCGTCGCTCGGCGGCATGAGCGTGATGGGGAGGTTTTAAAATGCGTACGCTTCCTTATCGAGCAGCAGCATGGCTCGTCCTCGGCGCGGCAGGTGTGGTGATCGGGCCCGCGGCGTGCCTCTTCCCCAATTACACGTTCAATGAGGGCGAGGGCGGCAGCGGCGGGAGCACGAGCGCGACGACCTCTTCTTCCTCGTCGAGCACGTCGGGCAACACCTCTACGTCGTCGTCGAGCTCGTCGTCGAGCGGCGCCGTCACCGAGGACTGCACCAACGGTGTCGATGACGACAACGATGGAGACGCCGACTGCGCCGACTCCGATTGCATGGCGTATCAGTGTGTCCCCGCGGTGCCGGATGGCTGGCAGGGCCCGTTCGTGCTCTATGATGGGCCGGCCGCGGGCTTCCCCCAGTGTCCAGGCAACTTCCCCGGTGGCGACCCCGGTATCAACGAGATCATCGGCGGCGCTGGGGTCCCTTCGCCCGCGCCGCAAGCCATGTGCACGTGCTCGTGTGATCCTCCCGCGAGCCCCACGTGCAAGCCGCCCTCGCAGCTCACCGTGCTCGACGCCTCGTGCGCCAACCAAGCGAGCGCCAACTGCGGCGCGCTCCCCAACAATCCGGCCAACTGGAACGGGAGCTGCGGATTCGGCACCTTCGTCACCGGGGGGGTGAGCACCTGTGGCGCCAACTCGGGAGCACAGTGCGACATGGGGTCTGCGGCGTGCAACGTGTCGGTGTCCTCGACGGGGCCCACCGTGACGGGCACATGCACGCCACAACACACCGAGACGATCCCGCAGGTGGACTTCGTCAGCGCGGTTCACGCGTGCGGCGGGGCCGACACCTCCACGGCCGGCTGCTCCGCCAACACCATTTGTGCGCCCAGGGCTCCGGCTCCCTTCAACGCCAAGCTCTGCGTGTACGTGAACGGTGACACGACGTGTACGTCGGCGGCGCCTTACTTGGTCAAGCACTCGGGGGCGACGACCATCGACACGAGCCAGCTCAAGTGCTCCGCGTGCAACTGCGGAGCGCTGACCGGCGGCTCGTGCAAGGGCGACATCGAGGTCTATTCGGACAACGTCCAAGGCGTGTGCGGCTCGCTCATTACGACCTTCCAAGCGGGGACGTGCAAGGACCTGCCGGGCAATCCCACCATCGGCAACCGCAAGTTCGTGAACACCACGATCATGAATCCCGGCTCCTGCGCGCCCAGCGGCGGCCAGCCGCAGGGCGTGGTCCAGACGACGGGTAAATTCACGATCTGCTGCCAGCAATGATCGATGAAGAAGCTGCTCCTCATCCCTTTGGCCCTCGCCGCGATCGCCTTTGCGGCGTGCGACAGCGGCACCGAGCCCGCCGCCACGTACATGGTGGGGACGGGCGGCCAAGGGGGTGAGGGCGGCTCTCCCTCGGTTACGGCGTCTTCGTCGTCGTCCTCTTCAACGTCGTCCACGTCGTCTTCAACGTCGTCTACGTCCTCTTCAACGTCGTCCACCTCATCGAGCAGCGGTGGGGGAGGGGGCACGGGCGGCGCGGGCGGGTGCGACTACACATCTCCCAACACCTGCGCGATGGCGCAGGAGATCCCGGAGATCGCGGGCGACGAGAACAACGACACACGCACGGTCCACGGGACCACGTCCACGTGGCTCAAGATCAAGGTCAAAGAGGCGGTGAGCTCGATCATCGACTTCCCCGCGACGAGCTACACGGCGACCCTCGACTCGCCCCCTGGGATGAACTACGACCTTTATCTCTACACGGGCGACGCGACCGCGCCCACGTGCGGCGGGCAACCCGATCACGCGGTGGGGACGCCCGAGAAATTCGGCGCGAGCTGGGGTGACACCCTCAACAGCGATGACACCAAATGGATCACGCTGGAGGTGCGGTACATCTCGGGCATGGAGTGCGGTCCGGCCGCCGAGTGGACGCTCACCGTGGTGGGCAACACCGGCGGCAATTGAGCGTGCAGCGTCCCTTGGCATTGTGTGATAGGAGGTCTCGATGAATGATAGGTCTCCTTATCGAACACTCGCGTTGATCGCCCTAAGCGCAGCCGGGATGGCGGCGGATCCTCAGGGGTGCTCGGGCGACGTCGAGATCGGCGCCGGCGGCGCGGGCGGGGGCGTTACGTCGTCTTCGTCGTCGGGCATTATCTATTTGTCGAGCTCATCGAGCTCATCGAGCTCGTCGACGAGCGGAGCGCCGGTGGAGGACTGCACCAACGGCGTGGACGACGACAACGACGGCAGCGTCGATTGCGCCGATCCCGACTGCCAAGATTACATGTGTTTGCCGCCCGCGCCGGCAGGCTGGTTGGGCCCCTTCGTTTATTACGAGGGGCCGGCCCAAGGTTTCCCGGCGTGTCCGCCCGGATACCCCGGTGGCAACCAGGGTATCGACGAGCTCGTCGGCGGCACGGGGATCCCTTCGCCGCCGCCTCAAGCCACGTGTACCTGCTCGTGCGCTCCTCCTGCCAATCCCACGTGCAAAATTCCTTCGCAGCTCACCGTGCTCGACACCACGTGCGCCAACCAAGCGAGCGCCAACTGCGGTGCGCTCGTGGGCATCTCGGGCAATTGCATGGGGTCCGGCTTCTCTCAAGGGGGCTATAACACGTGCGGCCCCAACGCGGGTGCGGGGTGCGACATGGGGTTCTTGCCGTGCAACGTGTCGGTGTCCGCGCCCGCGCCCACCGTGACAGGCGCTTGCACCCCGCAACCTACGACGGTCATCCCTCAGGTGGATTTCCTCAACGCGGTCCATTTGTGCGGCGGGGCCGCGCCCTCCAACGGAGGGTGCGGCGGTGGAAAGACGTGCGTGCCCAAGGCGCCTTTGCCGTTCGACGACAAGCTCTGTGTCGCCGTGAACGGCGACACGACCTGCGCCACCGCGGCTCCTTACTCCGTTAAACAAGGGGGATTCGGCACGGCGATCGACACGAGCGCGCTCACCTGCTCGGCGTGCACCTGCGGCGCCCTCACGGGAGCATCATGTACGGCTAATCTCGAGATCTACTCCGACACGGTCCAAGGTGTGTGCAGCATGCTCGTCGCCTCTTTCCCGCTCGGGACTTGCCACGACGTCCCGGGGAATCCGACCCTCGGCAACACCAAGATCGTGAACCCCGTCATCACCAACGCCGGCGCGTGCACGCCGAGCGGCGGTGTCCCGCAGGGATCGGTCCAGCCCACCGGCTCATTCACCATCTGCTGTTTGCCCTGATCGGCACGACCGCGTTTTTTCGCGCGCGCGGCGGCCGCGATAAAGCCCTTCCCGCGGCGGGCGCGCCGCGCTAGACAGCGGCCATGTCGCTCGCCGCACAAGCCTCCTCCGCGCCCGTCGTCCCCGGCAACCCCATCCTCGGCAACATCCTCGATTTTCGCCGCGATCGCGTCGGCTTCATGCGCCGCGTGGCGAGCGACCTCGGGGACTTCGCGCGCGCGCGGCACGGCGTCATGCCCCTCGCCATCGTCAGCTCCCCCGAGCTTTGTCACGAGGTGTTGATCGAAAAAGCAGAGCTGTTCCACAAGGGGTTTGGGCTCTCTATCTTTGGGCGCCCCCTCCTCGGCAACGGCCTCTTGATCAGCGAAGATGCCTTTCACAAACGGCAGCGACGTATGATCGCGCCCGCCTTCGTGCAAAAGCGCATCGCCGAATATGCGGCCGTCATCTCCGCCCGCGCCGGCGCGTGCGCCGCCTCGTGGCAAGACGGCGCCGTGGTCGACGCGTCCGAAGAGATGATGCGCTTCACGCTCGAGGTCGTGGGCAAGACCCTCTTCGACGCCGAGGTCGGCTCCGAAGCGGCCGAGATCGGCGAGGCGCTCACCCGCGCGATGGAGCACATGGTCACCTCCATCAACCGCCTCGTGCCCATCCCGCCCTCGTGGCCCACGCCCAAGAACGTGGAGGCCCGCAAATTCGTGGCGCGCCTCGACGAGACCGTCTATCGCATGATCCGTGAGCGCCGCGCGAGCGGCGAAGATCACGGCGATTTCCTCTCGATGCTGCTCGCCGCCCAAGACGAGGACGACGGCGGCACCATGACCGACACCCAAGTCCGCGACGAGGCCATGAACATCTTCTTGGCCGGCCACGAGACCACGGCCAACGCGCTCGCGTGGAGCTTTTACCTGCTCGCCCAACACCCCGACGTGCGCGACGCCTTGGAGCGCGAGCTCGACAAAGTGCTGGGCGACAAGCGGGCGGCGACGCTCGCGGACCTGCCCAAGATGCCGTATGCGCTCGCGGTCTTCAAAGAGTCGATGCGGCTCTATCCACCTGCGTATCTGGTCACGCGCACGGCCCAACAAGACCTCACCATCGGCGGCCACCTCATCAAGCGGCGCAACGTGGTCATCGTGAACATCACCGGCATGCACCGGCGCAAAGAGTACTTCCCCGAGCCCAACCGCTTTTACCCCGAGCGGTTCTTGCCCGAGAACGAGAGGAGCATCCCGCGCGGCGCGTACCTCCCGTTCAGCGCCGGGCCGCGCGTGTGCATCGGCAACCACTTTGCCTTGATGGAAGGGCACTTGGCGCTCGCCACCATGGCGCGGAGCGCGAGGCTCGACACCTTGCCCGGCTCACGCCGCGTCGAGGCCCAGCCGCTCGTCACGCTCCGGCCCAAAGAGGGTATGCCCATGCGGGTGACGAAGCGCTGACATCAAATCTCGATCTCCCACGTGTCGAGATCGGCCACGAAGTGGGGGGACAGCTCCACGCCCCACATCCCCTCTCGGACGCACCCCTCGAACGACGGCGCGCCCGCGACGCTCACGCTCGTGACGTCGGCGATCTCGTCGCGCGTGCTCTCGATGACGACCTTCACCGTGCGCTTCACCACGTTGCACGCTTGGGCGACCCGCGCGAGCTCCCTCTTCAGGAAGAGCCCTTTGTCGAACGTCACCCCCGCGCCGCGACCGAGCGTGCCAATGCTCCCGAGGCCGATCCCTTCGCCCCTCCCGCCGCCGCCCTCTCCCATGCCGAGCCCCTCCGTCGAGGGCCGCACGCCGGGCTCGATCGCGAGGAGGCTCGTGACGGGCGACACCGCATGACCGCGCACGGCGAGGAGCATCATCTCGTCCTCGCTGAGCTGGTGGAGCGCGGGTGAGCCGAACACGAGCGCGGACCAGAGGTCGCCCTCCTCCTCGTTCGGGAGCAAGGTCCTTTGCACGCTCTCCCCCCAGAGCTGCCCCGTGAGCACCACCTTGGACACGAGCTTTTTGGGGAGCTGCAGGTCCTCAAAGCCCTCTCCCTCGTCCAAGGTCTCTTTGACGTCGAGGGCGCCGTCGGGGATGCCGTCCGCCCGGACCGCGACGTGATGGACCCGGACGGGCCTCGCCCACTCCTCGAAGACACGGCGCATCGCGCTCGCGTCGACGGGCGCCCTGCTGGCGCCGCCCTCCCACAAGACCCCTTTGGTGGCGAGCGCCAGAGGGGCATATTCGTGGTCGTCGCTCCGCGTGAGCTTGGGCTCGTCCTCGCGCACGACGCCGATGTGGAGCAGCGCGCCGCTCACCAAGGTGCCTTTGAGCGACGCGGGCGTCACCTTGGATCGCGTGAGGAGATCCGATAAGAGCAAGATGCGTTTGGGCGTGGTCGCCGGGAGCTTGGCGAGCGCCCGGTCGGCCTCGGCGAGCGCCTCGTCGAGCGCGCTGCCGTTGCCGCGCTTCGGCTGGTACGTGGCCCAATCGTCGAGCGCGGAGGACGCCTTGACGAAGGTGCCATAACGGCGGCTGACCCTGCGATCGAAGGTCACGAGCTCGACCTTGGCGTCGGGCATGTGCGCGAGCGTCGCGCGCGCCGCGCCGATCGAGGCGATGATGTCGTCGTCGCTCCGCGAGCGGGAGGTGTCGAGGACCACCACCACGTGCGCGCGCTTGGGCACGCTGGAGATCTTGGGAGCAGCGTCGATGTGGAACCGAGCGAGGTTGTGCGCGCGGCTCACCGCCACCGACGCGAGCACGCCCGAGAGCGGCTCCATCCCGCTCGCGGCGAGCGCGACGTCGATCTCTTTGTCGAGCTTGACGGAGGAGCCTTTGCGGTGCGGCGCGCCGTTCACGAAGAGCTGGTCACCCGGCTTGGGCGTGACCACGGTCGCGACGGGGCGGAGCGCGGTCGTGCCCATGGCAGGGAGCTTTACGTGATAGCGCCCGCCCGCGTAGTGCACCGGCATCACGTACGTGGTCTCGATGGTCTTGGGCTGCGCGGGCGCGCACGGGAACACCTGCAAGAAGAGCAGGCCTTGGTTCCTCCACGAGAGGAGCGCCGGGTCTTTGGGGTAATACCCGCCGATGCCGGTCAGCTCACGATACTTGGCCGCCGCGGCCTCCGCCTCCATCAGCTCGCCTTCGAACCAGATGGGCTTACCGTCTTTGGCGCCGAGCGAGCGGAGGCCCGTCGCGACGGCCTCGGGCGGCACGTCGAGATGGAACATCGCCTGATCGAACCGCGGCCCCCCGTTATAAACGGTCCTCTTCGCGGTGAGCACCGCGTGATCGCGATCGAGGACGATACGGATCGTGTGCTCCCTCTCGACCAGCTTGTCCGATCGGGTGCCGCGGACGTCCTCCGCGCGCGCGGCGCTCGTGATCAACGAAAGGGCGAGCGCCGCAGGCGCGAGGAGCGGCGCTGTCGCGAAGGTCTTGGAGGGCATAGCGGCGCATGGACAGCGCGTCGGGAGCGGCGGTTCCCCGCGCCCGATATCATTTCTCTTTTTCTCTTCCCTTCTCGCGTGCTCCGCGCGACGCTCGACGAGAGAGCCTGTCATGCCCGCTTCGTCGATCTGCACGAGCTGCTCTGCTCCGGTGTCGTTGGGGTCGCCCTCCGCGCCCTGGCCGTTCGCGCCGCTCTCACCCTTCGACGTGCCTTGTCCCCGGTGCGGGCTCGCGGTGTCCACCACGCCCGAGGCGCGGAGGGCTTGGGATCGCGCGCAGATCGCCAAGATCGTCGCGATCCCCATCGCGGTGACGATCGCCTTTGCGAGCCGCCACATGAACCTAGCGCTCGTGTTGGTGTTGGGCGCGGCGCTCGGCTTCGCGCTCGCGTACGCCATCGCGTCTGCGCGCGAGGCGCTCCGCGACAAGGGGCTTGCCCCAAACGCGCCCGTGCCTGTCCTCCCGCCGCCCCGCGCGAGCGTGCGGCCCACCGCGTCCGGCCCGATGATGCTTTATCACCGCGCGCTCGACGCCGACAAAAGCCATCACCCCATCGAGGCGTTCCTCGCGTATCAGCGCTTCTTCGAGGAGCCCTACGACGGCTCCGCGGCGATGCGATCGTGCGTGACGAGCGCGCAGGCGAGGGTGCTCGAGCTCGAAGAGGTGCTCCGTCACAAGACCTCTTCGGACTGGACCGCCGCCGCTGAGCGCCTCTCCGCCGAGGGGCACGTCGAGGAGGCGGCGCGCGCGTTCGAGCGGGCGGTCGAAGGGCGCGCCGCGCCCGCGCCTGTCGCGCCGGTCGTCCATGACGAGGCGAGCGCCGAGGAGTGGAAGGCGCGCGGCGACATGCTCGCTCAAAAAGGCCATCTCGAACAGGCGGTCGAGGCGTATGGCCGCGCGGTCGAGCGCTCACCCGATCTCGTGGATGGGTGGGCCGAGCGGGGCGTAGGGCTCGCGCTCTTGAAGCGCTTTGACGAGGCGCTCGTCTGCTTCGACCGGGTCATCGCGCTCTCGCCCGACGATCCGCGCGGCTGGGATCACCGGGGCGTGGCGCTCGCGCGCGCGGGCCGCAACGAGGAGGCCATCGCGGCGCTCGACATGGCGATTGAGCTGTCGGCGGCGAGCGCGTCGCTGCTCAAGCACAAGGCCACGGCGCTCGCGCAGCTCGGCAAGAACCAGGAGGCGCTCGCCGTTTATGATGAGGCGCTCGCCTTGGAGCCCGAGAGCGCGGCGATTCACCTGCTCCGCGGAGAGGCGCTCGCGAGGCTCGGAAAGATCAATGAGGCGATCGCGGCGATGGAGCGCTTCGTCGCGCTCGCTCCCAAAGACCACAAGGCCTCTGCGCACGTCGAAGAGGTCAAGAAGAGGATCGCCGCGCTCCGCCTCTCGACCGTGGTCGCGTCGGCGCTGCCCGCCTCGCAGGAGAAGAACCAAGAGGGGCTCGATCTCGGCTACGCCGGTCGCTTCGACGAGGCGCTCGCCCACTTCGACGAGGCGGTCCACATCGATCCTCGCAACGCGGGCGCGTGGGCCAACCGGGCCAACGCCCTCTGCGAGCTGGGGAGGTTCGAAGAGGCGATCACGTCGAGCGAGCGCGCGCTCAAGATCACGCCCAAGCTGCCTGCCGCGCTGGGGAACAAGGGCCGCGCGCTCGCCCAGATGGGCCGCGTGCGCGAGGCGCTCGCGTGCTTCGACAAGCAGGTCGACATCGACCCTTCCGACGCGATGGGCTGGTACAACCGCTCGGCCGCCCTGCTCCAGCTCAAGCGCCCTGCCGAAGCGTTGGAGTCGCTCGAAAAGACGCTCTCCCTCGATCCGCACCACCCGCTGGGGCTCGCCCTCTTGAACGAGCTCTCCGAGACCGCGGGCGTGCCCTTGAGGGACGGCCGCAGTGAGATGGCGCATTGACGCGGCGAGCCGATCGCCGTGCTCGAGCCGAGGTCACCTACCAGTCCGCCTCCCACTGAACATTGCTCGGCTTGTCCCCGCTGGAGATAAAATCATGAGCGGCGGCGATCGCGACCGACTCTGGCACGGCCATCTCAGCGAGGAACTCATCGAGCTGCTCACGGCACCGAAATTTCACGACGCCAGTCCGCTTCAGGTCCCCGACGCTGTGAAAAGTGCCCCCGTTCGCATCCACATAGGTCAACACCGACTCGATAGCGCCGATGCCCAGCACCAGCATTGAGCTGACGTCGCTTTCGAGAAAGAGCATCGTAGGTTCTGGCAGACGGCGCACCTCGTTGATGATGTCGTCAAGCTCGGAAGAAGAGTTGAAATTCAGATGTGCGTGCTCGGTCCAAAAAGCTTTCATCGCATTTTTTAGGGGTAGTTGGGAGGATCGGGAAGCCCAATGAATACACGAGAATAACCATCAGGACCAATGATATGAAGACGAGCTCCCTCCGGTAACATATGGGGCAAATTGTTGGCGCAACCGGGGCCAACCGCGCATGGCACTCTGTTGATGTGGAGGGTCGCCTCTGACAACCCTTCGACCCTCATCAATTGAGCTGCATGCGTCTCCACATGAAAGAAGTTGGTGTTGTTGCGACCCGGCATGGGTAACGGTGCCGGTCCACCAGACTCTCCGCTCCATAGCTCAAATTGCGCCAGCCCGGTGTCGAGCCAACCTCTCGTTGGCTGACCCTTTGTCCACGCGGGGAGCTCCCCCACGCCCCCCTTCGGACCGCTGGCAACGAGCCCCGCGACGTTCCCTACCGCCGTCTCGTACGCTTCGACCGCGGCCTCCCCGACAGCCATGCCGTTGCTTTGGTCGATGGCTACAGCCATCTTGGCGAATGGCGTCGCCAGGTTGGTTAGTGGATTAAAGAGGTTGGCGACCCCGAGCGCGCCATCGTCTTGATATTCGTTGTAGATCCCAGACCAGAAGCCGTACGTGCCTTTCGCGATGTTATAGGTGCCGAGGGTCGCCGCGTTGGCGAAGATGCTTCCGGGTAGGTCCCAAATTTTCCGGTTGAGAGCGTTCGAGATCCCGGCGGCGATCGCGAGCGAGCCATTGCCTTGTGCCTTGACCTGCGGAGCGCTGAGGATGCCGGACGCCTTCTGAGCCCATCCCGCCAGCGTGGGACCAAGGATGGATCCTCCAGGAGCCTTGGGCCCGACAGGCAAGCTCACGGGCCGCCTGTCCTCGACGGCTTGCACGGGCGGCGGGCTCCTGTCGTGTGAAGCCGAGCTACCCGCGTTCGGATCCGCGGAGGGAGGATAGACGCCGCCCGGATATCCATCGAGGCTCGGCGCGTTCCCCGAAGAGGAATTGTCGCACGAGAAGTTGATGCCGCAGCCTTGGGGATAGTCGGCCCACCAATCAAACCCGGTTGGGTCGGTCAGATTGGTTGGACTGTTGATCACGTAAGAAAAACGGTTGTAGCTTTGGCTCCTGAACGGGTCGGTGACGTGCGGGTCGGGCGTGAGGAACCGGCGCGTGATCGGATCCATGACGCGCCCACGCATGTTGATGAGCCCCAGCTCGTCATCGTGCTCATGGCCGGTGAAGCCGAGGCTCGGATCGCCGCTGAACGCAGAGAGCGCCGCGCCGTCTTGATCGCGACGGCCGCCGAAGGGCTCGTAGTGAAGGCGCTCGACCAGCGCGCCGGCCGCATCCGTGACCGCGATGACGCTGCCGAGCGCGTCGGTGTGGAGGTAACGCGCTTCGGTGTTCGGTGCCCCCTCTACGTAGTCGAACTGCGCGACCAGGCCGTCGCCGCCGGCCACATAAAAGACGTGCCGTGTCCCCGTCGCGCCCACCCTGCGCTCGTAGAGCCCGCCGTAGGTTAACACTTCCTCCGTGGCGCTCTGCTTCTTGA